>JBASWX010000047.1:0-8985 GCA_049276695.1 Planctomycetota bacterium | reverse complement strand
ATGCCGTGGCTGGCAGCGGCGATCGCGGTGTTGGCGGCCGGGGCAGCGACCACGGTCGCGGTGCTGCAGCGCGGCGAGGCTGGCGGCGTCGGCGACGGCAGTGCGGCACCTGTCCAGGAACCGGCGGCGGAGCCGGTGTGGCACGAGTGCCACGGACCGGCAGCGATCGCCGACGTTCCTGCCGACGTCACCGCACTTCGCTGCTTCGACTTCGACGACGCCGCGTGCGTGCGCCTCGCCGCGTTCACCAAGCTCGAGCACCTCGACCTGTCGGGCATGGACGTCGACGCGCGCGGCGTGTCGCGGGCACCGCAGATCACCGACGCCGGCGTTCGCTCCCTGGCGTCGCTGACCGCGCTGCGTTCGCTGTCGCTGGCGTCGTGCCACGAGATGAAGGGCGAAGGTCTCGCCGTGCTCGAAGCGATGCCGCACCTCGAACACCTCGACCTCACGTACTCCGGCGTCGAGTCGCCGGCGATCGAACGGCTGCCGCGCCTGCCGAGCCTGCGAACGCTCGTGCTGTCGCACTGCATGAACTTCCACGGCCGCTCGCTGGAGGCGGTCGCGAACATCCCCGGTCTGCGCCGACTCGAGCTGCGCGCGTGCACGACGCTGTCGGCGAAGGACGTGCTGCACCTCGCGAAGCTGAAGGAACTACGACACCTCGACCTGCGCGACTGCCAGGGGCGCTTCCGCGGGCAGCGCGCGTCAGGACCGGACGGCGGCGCGACGTTCGTCGACACCGACAACGACGGCCTGCCGGACAAGCGCGTCGAACCGCCGCCCCCGCCAGTCGAGGAGAAGACCTGAAGGCTGTGCTTGCCGGGCTCGATCTGCACACCCTTCGTTGTCGTCGAGCGCCAGTGACTCCAGGGCTGGCGGCAGCTTGGTAAGCGCTCGCTCGACCTGTCGAACCTGCCCAAGACGACCGGCGCGCTGCTCTCCAACCTGAAGCTGGAGACGCTGCTGCTCGGCGGCTCGGAGTCGAGGGCGGCGACGACCGTGACCACCACGTCGGTGATGCCGATGCCGTCCTCGACGGGGCCGCGGGCAAGGGCAAGGACCTTGGCTCGCTCCTCGGCCCTCAGCGCATCGCTTCGAACGAGATGGTCGATGCCATCCTGAGCCAGAAGAACTTGACCTCGCTGAGCCTGTGCCGCGTGGCGCGGCGAGCACCGGGCGTACTGGGTCGCATTGCAAGCCTGCCGAGATTGCGTTCGCTCGACCTCGCGTATGCGAGTGTCGGCGACGGGCTGCGAGAACTGGCGTCATCTCGTTCGATCCAGCACCTGAACCTGACCTGGTCGGGTCAGTTGGATCCCTCGAGCTTCGCGGCCCTGGCGGAACTTCCCCTGCGCGAGTTGAACCTGTTCCGAACCAACCTCGATCGGCGTCATGCGGTCGAGTTGGGCAAGCGATGGCCGGGCTGTTCGCTCGTGATGCCGAACGGCGAGCGCTGGCGCGCACCGCGTTGAGCGACCAGACCTGCTGGCAACACAACACCGCGGATCGGTTCGCGCCATCAGTCGTCCCGGCGATGCGTCAGGTAGACGGATGAGCGGCCAGGAATGTGGCGATCTCGACTGCGGCGGACGCCGGCTCGGTGGCGAGCGCGAGGTGCCCCCCGCGGATCGTCCGCACCCGAACACGCAGATTGAGGGCAGCGGCGCGCCGGGCACTGCGGTTCGGCACTACGTGATCGCGCTCGGATGCGAGGTAGAGGACAGGGATGCGCAAGTCGGCGAAGCGCGTGGATTCGTCGACGGTCAGCAGCGCGCGCACCCGGCGGGCGGCGACTTCCGAGGCAAGGCCGGCAAGCGCCCGGCGCAGCAGGCCGACGACGTCGCTTCGCGCGCCCCGACCCAACAGGACCCTGGCGCACACCGCGAACGGAACTGCGGCGAAGAGCCAGGGGGCGACGAGACAGCGGGCCGGCCGGAGCAGGCGGAGCGGATCGCAGACGAACGACGCAGCGAGGACGAGGCCCCGCACGTCGAGGGCCGGATCCGCAGCAAGACGCACGCCGATCGGCCCAGAGAAGGACCAGGCGAGGACCGCCGCCGCGCCGACCGCGGGCCAACGATCCCGGACGTGGCGAGTCAACGTGTCGTAGTCCTGCGCGCCGTCCGCCGGCAGCGGCACCACGTGCGTCCGGCACCAGGACGGCAGCGCGCTTCGCAGCGGCCCGAACAACACGTCGGAGCCGTCGAGGCCCGGCAGCAGCACGAGATCCACGGCTCGCCCTCCACCCGATGCTGCGGTCACGACACCAGCACGAGCTTGCCCATCGCCTCGCGCGCCTCGAGCAGGCGGTGCGCTTCGCCGACCTGCGCCAATCGGCAGGGCGGTGACATCAGGCACCCTCCCAGTCGCGCCTCGAGATCCCGGCTTGCCTGAGCACGATGGCCAGCAGTTTCATCCCGACGTCGCCGCGATGTGGATTCGGGATCGTCAACACGTGCGTTCCGCGGCGCATGAACTCGTGCTTGCCTCCGGAGAACGGTCCCTCCCATCCGAGCCGCTTCAACGCGGCAACGAGATCTCGTCTCTTGCTCGGCCCGAACCGCGGCATCAGCCGGCTCGCCGAACCCGGATCGTCACCCCACCGAGCTTCGGAACCGATAGCTGGCGCGACACTCGCACGAGCACCCACTCCTCTACGACTTCGGCCAAGCTCTCGCGGCAACGCTCGACGCTGTCGCCGAGCGCGATCACGCCACGCAACTCTGGCACGGTCGCGCAGTAGGAATCGCCCTCGACTCTTTCGTAGACCGCGCGAGCCAGCGCTGCAGCGACGTACTTGGAGATCATGATCGCGGCAAGGGTACGAGCGTTCCGACTTGTCCGCAACCGGCCCGCCGCGCGCACCTACGGGGTCACGGCACCAGCACGATCTTGCCCATCGCTTCGCGTGCTTCGAGCAACCGGTGCGCCTCACCGACCTGCGCCATCGGCAGCGCGCGCTCGAACACTGGCCGCAGCCGGCCCTGCCCGAACAGCCGCAGAACAGCGCGCAGGTCACCCTTGCTACCCATCGTCGAGCCGAGGATCGACAGGCTCTTGAAGAACACCGCGTGCAG
Organism: Planctomycetota bacterium; assembly: GCA_049276695.1. Lineage (GTDB taxonomy): Bacteria > Planctomycetota > UBA1135 > UBA1135 > UBA2386 > UBA2386. The sequence continues at coordinate 5,905 of JBASWX010000047.1, read as the reverse complement.
CGACAGCGACACGTTGCCGCCGGTCGTCGCGCCGCAGGTGACCAGCCGCCCGCCGCGCGCCAGGCACTTCAGCGAACCCTCGAACGTCGCCGCCCCGACGTGCTCGACGACGACCTGCACGCCGGCCTTGCCGGTCAGCGCGCGCACTTCGGCGGCGAAGTCCTTGGCCTGGTAGTCGATCACGTGGTGCGCGCCGAGCGCCTTCACCTTCGCGCACTTCAAAGCACCACCCGCGGTCGCGATCACCTGCGCCCCGAGCACGTTCGCGATCTGCACCGCTGCACTGCCGACGCCCGACAGCCCGGCGTGCACCAGCACTGTCTCGCCGGCGCGCAACTCCGCGCGCCGCACGAGCATGTTCCAAGCCGTCTGGAACACGAGGCAGATCGCAGCACCTTCGTTCGTCGACAGCCCCTTCGGCAGCGGCGCGATGTTGGCGACCGGCACGCACACGAACTCGGCACTCATGCCATCGCAGCTCTCACCGAGGATGTGATAGTGGCGGCAGAACTGGTCGACGCCGGTCTGGCACGCTTCGCACGCCCCGCACGACACGCCGGGCAGCACCACCACCGCGTCGCCTTCCTTGACGCCCGCCACGCCGGGGCCGAGCGCATCGACCACGCCGCTCGCGTCGCTGCCCGGGATCAACGGCAGCGGGAACGTGTGCCCCGGCACGCCGCGCCGCACCCAGGTGTCGAGGTGGTTGACGCCGACCGCAGCCACCTTCACCCGCACCTGCCCCGGGCCAGGTGCTGGCACAGGCCGTTCCTCGAGCCGCAGCTTGTCGAAGCCACCGTGCTCGCGCACGACGACGCAGCGCATGTTCGCCATCCGGTGCGATGATCGCGGTGCCCGCCTAACCCGACAAGCCTGTACAGAAAACCGCCGCCGCGGTGTCCATGTCCCCGATGCCCCCGCACGCCGAACGCGACTTGCAGCGACTGCTCGCCGAGGAACCGTTCGTGCGGGACCTGGCGCGGCAGCTCGTCGCCAGCGATGCCGACGAAGTGGTGCAGCGCACGTGGCTGCACGCGGTGCAGCAGGGTGGTGCCGGGGTCGGACGGCCGCGGCACTGGCTGGCGCGTATCCTGCGCACCGTCGCCAGCAACCTGCGCCGCGACGATCGCCGCCGTGTCGCCCGCGAACTCGCCACGCCGCCACCCGAACTCGTGCCGTCGTCGGCAGCGCTCGCCGAACGCGAAGAGAGCCGACGCGCGCTGGTCGCCGCGGTCGACGCACTGCCGGCTCCGCTGCGCACCGTCGTGCTGCTGCGCTGGTTCGACGGCCAGCCACCGCGCCGCATCGCCAAGGCGCTGGGCGTGCCGGCGGCGACAGTGTCGACCCAGTTGCAGAGGGCACTCGCGCTGCTGCGGCACCGCCTCGATGCCGGGCACGGCGGCGACCGCCGCGCGTGGCTCGTGCCGCTGATCCCGTTCGCGGTGCGGCCGGAACTGCCGCTCGCACCACCTGTCCTTCCCGTCGGCGCCGCCCCCGCGGCGCCCGCACTGCTGCTGGGAGCGATCGCGATGACGACCAAGACCAAGTTCGCCGCTGCCACCGTCGCGCTGCTCATGGCGGCAGGTGCTTGGATGCTGTCGCTCGAACCGGGCAAGGCGGTGACGACCCCACCGGACGGCAACCGGCTCGACTCCAGTGCGCTCGTGCAGGCGCCTCTCGGCGAACGAGCTGGCGCTCCGCCGCCCGCCACGGACGCGCCCGCACGCGAACCGGCGACGCCAGTGCCCCCCGCGCCGACGACCGGCACCGTGATCGTGCACGTTCGCTACGGCGACGACCACGCACCCGCCCCGGGGGTGATTCTCGCACTGCGGCCGCGCGGCACCGATGGACGCTACCAGGGTTGGCGGCAACGCACCGACACCAGCGGCACCGTGCGCTACGACGACGCGGCGCCGGGCGACCTTCACGTCGGCACGGTCCTTGGGCTGAATGAAGGCAAGCGAGTCGATCTCGCCGCCGGCCAGACCGTCGAGGTCGAACTCGATCTCGAGGTCGGCATCACCGTGACCGGCGTAGTGCTGGACGCCTCACGTGTTCCGGTGGCAGGCGCCCAGGTCGAGATGGCGCACGTGGCGCACTCCGGCACGTTGCCCGAGGTGGTCGCCGTCAGCGATGCGGGTGGCCGGTTCAGTGCGCGCGCATGCCCGGACCTCTGTCTCGTCGGTGCGCGCGCCGCCGGTCATCTCGCTTCGCCGGTGAGGTTCCTGCACGGCAAGAAGGGCAACACCGCCGAAGTCGAACTCGTGCTCGGCCGCGACGGCGGTGCGATCGACGGCATCGTGGTCGACACCGCAGGCAACCCGATCGCGAACGCCGTGGTGATCGCCGGACAAGGCGAGGTGTCGGGTATCGACGCCTACGACAACGGACCTGCGTTCCCGGCCTTGACGCGAAGCGGCGCCGACGGGCGCTTCCTCGCGATCGGCGTGCCGACGGGTGAGCAGCCGCTGCGGGTCCGCGCACCGACGTTCGCGCCCTGGCGCGGCAAGTGCGAGGTCGCCGCGGGCGCCGCGGTGGTGGCGCGCATCGTGCTCCTGGCCGGTGGTGCGATGCGCGGCAGCGTCCGTGACGCCGAAGGCAAACCAGTCGATCGCGCCGAACTCAGGATCGGCAACTTCGAGGACCTCGCCCAATACCGCCAGGTCACCGGCATCGACGGGTCGTTCTCGTTCACCGGCCTCCCGATCGGCGAGTTGCACGTGTTCTGCAGCCACAAGGACCTTGGCAAGGCGGCGCAGAACGTGGTCACCAACCCCGGCGGCGTCGCCACCTGCGACCTGCAGCTCTCGCGCGGGCTCGAGCTGAAGGGGAATGTCGTCGACAGCGACGGGCAGCCGGTCGCCAGCGCCATCCTCGAGTGCCTGGCGGAACCCAGGGCCGCCGGCAGTTGGTCGCGATTCGCGGAGACGAACGCGCAGGGGCGGTTCGTGATCGCCAACTGTCCGGAGTCCGGCACGATCAGCATCCGGGTCACGGCGAGGGGCTTCGAGGAACTGCGTCAGCGCGGCGTCGATCCCAGGACGCCCGAGTTGCGGCTCCAGTTGCAGCGCGCCGTACCGAGGACGGTACGCATCGTCGGTCGCGTCGTTCGTCCCGATGGCCGGCCCGCCGCCAACGCGAGCGTGACCGCCCGACGCCGGGAGCCGCGCTCTTCGTCCGGCCTGGACGCAACCGACAATGACGGCCGCTTCGAACTGGGGCCCGTGGCGCCCGGCGCCTGGAGCGTCAACGTCACCAGCCCCGACCACCCGGTGTTCGTGAGCAATCCGCGAGAACTCGCTGCGGACGCCACTTGGGACCTTGGCACGATCACGCTGGTCATCGGCGGCACCGCCCGCGTGCGGCTCGTGGGGCCCGCGATCGACGGCACGATGCTGTCGGCGAGCGACGCCGCCCGCACCTACGGATGGGCCGTGGATGCCGACGGCGACAGCTACCGGACCAGCGCACTCGCTCCCGGCGACTATGTGTTGCTGGTGTCTGGCAGGGCCACCGCGGCGACCGCGGTGCCGTTCACGATTCGCGCCAGCGAGGAGACGACCATGGACGTGCAACCGCAGCTCGGTGTCGTGCAGCGCTTCGTGTGCGACTTGCCCGCTGGCGCCAACGCCGAGGGTGTGGCTCTGCTCGTCTTCCGTGGCGACGCGTTCGTGGGCCGCACCTGGGCGAACCCGAATGACGGCGAGATCCGTGGAGAACTCAGCTTCGCAGCGGGCGACTACACGGTCAGAGCCGAGGCCGGCGCGCTGCGCGGTTCGGCGACGTTCACGGTCGGCGCGGTGAGCGGGCCGCCCGTGCGCCTGGCACTGCGCTGACGACGCTGCCGGTGCGCCGGATCAGAAGCCCTTGCCGCTGGTGAAACCGCCACCGCCGCCGAACCCACGGCCGCTCGAGAAGCCGCCGCCACCCCCACCGAACCCGCCGCCGCTGCTGAACCCGCCACCGCTTCGGCCGGAGCCGAAGCCGCCGCCGCTGCGCCGCGAACCGCTGCCGATCACGTCGGCGAGCACACCGGCGACCTGCAACGCGAGGCCGATGCCGCCGAGCACACTGCCCGACCGGTCCTGGTGACGCACCATCGGCGATGGCCGGAAGCGCTGGTTCGCGCGCATGGCCTGCCAGAGATCGTTGGCATCCAGGCTGCCGCTGCGCACGTCGCGCAACATCCCGTCGACGTCGAAGTGGCTGAACTCGCTGCGGCCGGCGTCGAAGTCGGCGCCGCGGAACCGCCCAACCACGTCCTCGAGCCCGTCGGCGATGCGGTCGAGGCGCACCGCTTCCTGTTCGCGCGGCGCCGCGTCCTTGATCAGGGCATCGAGATCGCGTGTGCAGGCGCGCAGCGCCGCCACCAGCTGGTCGTCCTTCGGATCGGGCGTCGCCGCGGCGTGCTTCTCCAGCACCTTCGACTCGACGCGCGCCAGCCAGTCGGTCAGCCGCTGCACCGCCTCGCCATGGAAGCGGCCGCGGCTGCCGGCTTCGTCGCGCAGTGCCTGGTGCGTCGCCGCGATCGTGGTGCGCAGTTGCTCGAGCGCCTTCACTTCCTGGTCGCGAGCCGTCACCCGCGCATCGAGATCGGCCTGCACCGCGGGCACGCCCAGTGCGGCCTCGATCGCGTCCTCCATCGCCGCCAGCTTCTGCCGCAGCGACGCGACCTCGGCGGTGCGACGCTCGACCTCGAGCCGCACCATCTCGGGCATCGACTTCAGGAAGCGGTAGCTGCCGACCGCGCCGGCGTAGCCGAGGAACCCGGCCAGCCGCCGGTCCATGCGCGCCGTGAAGCCGCTCGCCGTGTACTCCGGCGTGCCGAAGTTGCGCCGCCACAGGTACTGGAACAGCCTGCTGCTCTCGTACGGCGGCAGCTTCCGCTTCGCCTCGGCGGCGAGTTCGTCGCGCCGCGCGACATCGCGCGCCAGCCGCACCTCGGCCTGCGTCGCCGACGCCGCGAGCGGCCCGTGCGCCGGGTCGACTGCGAGCTTGAGTGCCACCTCGCCGAGCAGTTCGTCGCGCCGGGCCACCACCTTGTCGAGTTCCGCCGTGGCGCGGGCCAACGCTTCGGAACGGGCCGCCATCGTGCGTTCGTGGGCCGCGAGCTGCTGCTGCAGTTCGGCCGCGCGTGCCGAACGACGCTGCTCGAACGCCGCGATCTCGGGCGCCAGTTCGGGGATCGCCGCACCGGCCGTCGCCGCGTTCAGCTCGGGCAATTGCAGCGCCGCCAGCTCGCGCAGCGTCTGGCCGCGTTCGCGGCCGAGTGCGTCGATGTGGTCCCGCATGCGGCCGGCGACTGCTGCCGCAGCGTCGGAATCGCGCCGCGCCGCGCGCGCCGCTTCCTGCAGGGACTGGAAGACCTGGTTGCCGTCCATCGTCACCACTCCGTGATCTGGCGACCGCGCGCCAGCGGCTTGCCGGTGCCGTCGTCGAACGTCATCACTTCGGCGTAGCTGCCGCGCGACTTCTTTGCGAACACCGGCGCGTCGATCACGCCGTCGGCCTTCTTGTCGGTGACGACACGGTTCCACACCGCCTCGGGCACCTGCTCGCCCCACTTGCTGACCTTGCTCGTGCGCTTCGTCTCGGCGTTGGTGATCTCGCGCGGCAGGGTCTTGCCTTCCTCGGTGCGCGCCTCGACGAACAGGTAGTAGCCGGACAGCCGGCCCTCGAAGTACCGATCAATGCCGCTGCGTTCGCCCGGACGATCGACGATCGTCACCGTGTACTCCTCGTTCAGCCGCGCGGCGAGGTCGCCGAGCCGGCGCTGCGCCTGGCCGAGTCGGGCCAGGTCGTTGGCGGTGTGCGCCGCGTCGCCGTCGGTGACCACCGCCTGGACGCCTCCTTCTCCACCTGGCTCTATCGCATCTACTACCGGACCTGCCTGGACCTGCTG
>JBASWX010000046.1:0-2560 GCA_049276695.1 Planctomycetota bacterium | reverse complement strand
TGACGGCGGCGAGCCCGGATCCGGCGCTGGTCTGGCAGGCGACCGGCCGCGTCGTCGACGAAGCGACCAACCAGCCGGTGGCCAACGCCGAGGTCCGCTTCACCGCGGGCTCGACCGCCCGGTTCGTCCTCGGATCGGGCGAGACGGCGCGCTCGGCCGCCGACGGCTCGTTCACGTTCGCGTTCGAGCGCCTGAGCCCGGGCTACCTCGAACTCGAAGTTCGGCACAGCGCGCACGGCACGACGCACGTCCCGGCGCTCGAGATGATCGCCAAGGCCGAGGCGAGGGGAACGCGCACCGCTGCGATCGGCGACGTGCTGCTGGCCCGCGGGGCGCAACTGGCCGGCCGCGTGTTGGCCGCCGACGGCACGACGCCGGTGCCGGGAGCGCGGATCGTCTACTACCGCGCGGCCTTCGGCGTGCCGACGCGGTTCTTCGGTGAAGCGGTCGACGTCGCCATGGCCGACGCTGCGGGTGCCTTCGTGGTGCCGCAACGCCTCGCTCCGGGTTACCGCCGGCACTGGCTCGCTGCCATCACCGACACCGGCGTCGGCTGGCGCGAGCTGCAGCTCTCGCGCCGCGCCGCCGAGCAGGATCGCTTCGATCTGGTGCTGCGGCCGATGGCGTCGTTGCGCCTGCTCGTGACCGACGACGCGGGCCGCCCGGTGGCCGGTGCCCTGGCCGTGGCGTTGCCGGCGTGCGAGCCGCTCAGTTCGCGCTACGACGCCGCGCGGCAGCAGCCGCACCTGCACCCGCTGCCGCCGTTCCTGCGGCGCACGAGCGGCGCCGACGGTCGGGTCACGCTCTCGGTGCCGGTCGGCGACGAGGCCATGCAGTTCGGGGAACGCGTTCCCGCGGGCCGCACGGTCGTGCGGGTCGTGTCGGCTGCGCACCGGCAGTGGGGGCAGACGATCGACCTGGCGGCCGGGACGGAACGCGAGATCGGCGTGCGTCTCGTCGGCGGAACGCGCGCCGTCGTGCGCGGCGCCGTGCTGACGCAAGACAGTGCGGCGATCGCCGGTGCCGAGGTGAGGATCGCGGAGCAGCGGGCGACGACCGATGCCGTCGGCCAGTTCCGGATCGACGGCGTCGACGTGGCGACGGGAACCGTCGCGGTGCATCGGTCGTCCGCTGCAGGTGCGCGATGGCGCCTGCCATGACGTCGACACGCCGGCGGGGCGTTACCGGCTCGAGGTGGTGACGCGCGACGGCCGGCGCGGCAGTCGCGAACTCGACGTGGCGCCGGGTGTGGCGCTGGTCCAGGAACAGATGGCGCTCGATGCGGCCGGCACCGTGCGCTGCACCCTCGACACCGCGTTGGTCACGCGGCTGCCGGAACGGCTGACCGTGACGCTGAGTTCCGCCGACTGCGGCAGCCTGCGCGTGCCCGGCCGCACATCCGAGTCGCCAGCGGGCGACTTCGCCGTCGTGGTGGCGCCAGCGAGCGAACGGGAACTCGAGGTGGTGGGGGCGCAGCCCGACACGGAGTTCTCGCTGTGCGTCGTCGACGACGCGGTCGTCGGCGACGTCGCGGTGAAGGTCGCCGCCGGCGGCACCGCGATGGTGACCCTGGTGCTGCACGATGCTGGCAAGCTGGCGTTCGCGAGCCGGGAACCGGCGGCGTTCGACCTGCTCCTGGTGCACTGGCAGCTGCCGGGCGGGACCTTCAGCAGCGGCCAGCAGCTGTTCGGCTGCCGCGGTCGCACCGAACTCGGGTCCGTGGCAGCGCCGGTCGGCGCGATCGGCTGGCGCGTCGGCTACCAAGTTCACGGCGGCGAGATGCGCCGCCAGCAAGGTCGCGTCACCGTCGCCGCCGGTGTTCCGGGCCGCGTCGTGCTCGACTAGCGGTGGAAAGCGCGTCCGGCGGCGGTGCAGGTCTGTTCGGCGCGCCGGACCTGATCACCGCGGCGAGCAACTCGCTGCTGCACACCGTCGGCCGGCGCTGATCGCCGCGCGCGTCTTCCGGGTCGCGGCGCGGTTGCGGCGGCCCGGCCGCGGGCCCGGTAGGCTGCGGCGGTGTCCGTTCGCTCGCCGACCCGCACGCCGCTGTCGCCCGCCGCCTGGCGCGCGCTGCCGCCCGGGGACGCCATCGAGCGCCTGCTCGATCTGCACGGCGACCGGCTGCACACGATCGCGTCGCGGCTGTGCCGCAACCGGCACGACGCCGACGACCTGGTCCAGGAGACGTTCCTGCAGGCCTTCCGCAAGTGGCGCCAGTTCGCCGGCGACGCCGATCCGATGAGCTGGCTGTACACGATCGCCGCGCGCGCCTGCCGCCGCCTGCACCGGCGCCGTGCCGGGGCGCCGAAGCAGACGTTGCCGCTGGACGACGAGGCGCCGTTCGCGGCGCGCCTGGTCGCGGTCGCCGACGGCGCCGATGCCGGCGTTCGCGCCGAACTGCGCGGACGGCTGGAAGCGGCGATCGCGCGCCTGCCGGTGACCTTCCGGATGCCGCTCGTGCTGAAGGACGTGCTCGGCTTCGAGGTCGACACGATCGCGCCGATCCTCGGCGTTGCGGCGACCACGGTGCGCACGCGCGTGCACCGCGCCCGGTTGCGGC
>JBASWX010000045.1:0-1939 GCA_049276695.1 Planctomycetota bacterium | reverse complement strand
CGTACACGCTGCCCGAACTGCCGGCGGGCGACGCCGCCCGCTGGACCGCCGCCCGCGCCGACCTGCTGCGCCAGTTCGCCGACCACGTCTTCGGCCGCACGCCGGCCAAGGTCGGCAAGCTGCGCTGCCGCGTCGTTGGCACCAAGGACGACGCGCTCGGCGGCCTCGCGACGCGGCTGTCCTGGCACCTCGACGCGCCGGAGTTGCCGCACTGGCCGGGCGCCGAGGTGCTGGTGTGGCTGCCGCGCGGCAAGACCGGACCGGCGCCGTGCTTCGTCGGCCTCAACTTCCGCGGCAACCAGACCGTCAGCGACGAGTCCGACGTGCCGATCACCGCGCGCTGGGTCGACGAAGGCGAACACGTGGTCGACTTCCGCGCCACGGCGGCCTCGCGCGGCACCGACCAGGCGAGCTGGCCGCTGCGCTGGCTGCTCGAGCACGGCTTCGCGGTCGCCACCGCCTACTACGGCGACTTCGAACCCGACCACGAACTCGGCTGGCGCGACGGCCTGCGCGGGGCGCTCGCGCGTGCCGACCGCGACACCGCCAGCGGCGAGCACGCGTGGGGTGCGATCGGCGTGTGGGCGTCCGGGCTCTCCCGCATCGCCGACCACCTGCTCGCCGAGCCGCGCCTCGACCCCAAGCACCTGTTCGCGGTCGGCCACAGCCGGCTCGGCAAAGCGGCGCTGTGGGCCGGCGCCCAGGACGAACGCTTCGCGCTGGTGATCGCCAACGAGTCGGGCAAGGGCGGCGCCTCGCTGCTGCGGCGCGACTTCGGCGAGACCATCGGCGACCTGACCACGAACTTCCCGCACTGGTTCTGCCGCCAGTTCGCCAGCTATGCGAAGGCGGTCGAGCGCTGCCCGGTCGACTCCCACCAGCTGCTGGCGCTGGTCGCACCGCGCCTGCTGTACGTCGCCAGCGCCCACAACGACCTGTGGGCCGATCCGCGCGGCGAGTTCCTCGCCGCGATGCACGCGAGCGCGGCCTGGACTGCACTCGGCAAGCAGGGGCTGGGCGTGACCGAGTGGCCGCCGGTCGACAAGCCGGTCGGCGACTGCGTCGGCTACCACGTGCGCGCCGGCGAGCACGGCATCCGGCTGTACGACTGGCAGCAGTTCGCCGCGTTCGCGCAGCGCCACGCCGCGGACCGGCAGTGACCGGCCAGCAGCGGTCCGGCCCGTCGACGTCACATCTGCAGCTTGCGCGGCCCGTGGATGCGCTTGGGCAAGCGCGCCTCGTCGATCTCGAGCCCGAGGGTGTCGTCACCCGGGGCAGCCAGGTCGGCCAGTCGCGCCTCCAGCCGCAACACGAACGCCGCAGTTGCCAGCGTGCCGACCGCTACCGTGGGGTCGCCACGCTCGAGCCGCCACAGGGTGTCGCGGCTCACGAACAACCGCGTCGCCATGTCGCGCGTCGACAGCGCTCGCTTCCGCCGAGCAAGCGCCAGATCGCGGCCGAGCTTCTGCAGGGCCCGGGCCGCAGGAAGGGGCAGGGTCGTCTTCGAGGCCATGTTCCTAGCGTCGGCTATATCGGTCACTGACCAACGTAGCGTCCTCTATATCAGACTCTATCGCCGATCGCCGAACTGGCGGTGCGGTCGTCAGTGCGAGTGCCCGTGCTGGCCGTCGCGCAGGTGGCCCAGCGTGTGCAGCGCCGCCGCTTCGAACGTGCTGCCGGTGCCCTCGGCGGCGAGCGCCTCGAGCAGCGGCACCGCGCGCGCGTCCTGCTTGTCCTCGTGCAGCGCCTTGCCGAGGTAGAGCAGCGCGCGCTGACGCTCGTCGGCAGGAAGGTTGGTGCGCAGGGACTCTTCGAAGACCGCGACCGCCTCGTGGTGCCGCCGTTCCTTGAACAACACGTAGCCTTCGGTGACGAGCGCCGGGCCGGTGCGCGGCGCCGCCTCCAGCCAGACCCTGGCGCCGGCGACGTCGCCGTCGAG
>JBASWX010000044.1:0-3344 GCA_049276695.1 Planctomycetota bacterium | reverse complement strand
GGTCGGGATCGGCACCAGTGCCGCGCTGCTGCAGGCCAGGGAGCACGCGGCGCGGCTCGAGAGCGAAGCTCTCGCCGCGAACTCCGCCGCGCTGTCGTCGCGCGACGTGACCGTCGGCGCCCTGCTGGCGCGTGAGGCCTGGCAACGCCTGCCGGACTCGGCGACGACGCGCTCCAACCTGGTGCTCGCGTTGTCGCGCAACCTGCAGGTCGCCGAGTTCGACGTCGGCAAGGTGGTGACCGGGTACGTGCCCTCGCCGGACGGCGGCGTTGCACTGGTGCTGACCGACCGCGTGTGGTTGCGCGAGGGCGATCGCATCCGCGCCCTGCGGGGACTGCAGGTCGAAGGGCCGAGCTGGCAACAGTTCAACTGCGCGGCGTGGGCGCCCGATGGGCAGTCCTGCCTCGTCGCGGTCCACGGCGCGGTGGACTCCTCGCCACCCCGTGTCGGGTTCCTGGCGCGTCTCGCCCGCGATGGCGCCCGCCTGCCGGTCGCCGATCCGGTGTTTCCGGGCACCCCGAATCTGAGCTACGCCGGCCTCGGTGCCGCCCAGGTGATCGCGGCCCTCGCCGACGGCACATTCGTCGTCGGCGACGTGCGCGGCGGTCTGCGGGCGATCGGACAGCACGGCGAGACGGTTGCGCACTGGACCTCGCCGGGCGCGCCGGAGCAGATCGCGTTCGTCGGTGCGCTGTCCGGCGGTCCGGGCTTCGTCACCGTGGACGCCAACGGCGCAGTGCTGCGGTGGGATCGGCCGGCGGGGATGCCGACGCTGGTGTACACGGGCGGACGCCCGGTCTCGGCGGTGTTCGCCACCGATGGCACGCGGCAGCTCGCGGTCGGCGACGTCGATGGGCGCATCCATGTCGTGGCCCCGGCGACCGGTACGCACCTCGCGACGGTGCGGTTCGAGATCGCGAAGCCGATCGAGGCGCTGGCGATGACCCTGGACGGCTCGGCGCTGTTCGCGTCGGCGATCGGGCAGCGCACCGCGTTGTGGGACCTCGCCGCGGAGCCGCGGCTCGTCGTCCAGAACCGGTCGCCGCAGCTCGTGCGCGGCGCCGCCTTCGCGCCGGGTGGCGACTGCGTCGCCTTCACCGATCTCGCCGGCAGGCTGGTGGTCGTCGATCGGCGCGGTCGCGAGCTGCTGGACATCGGCGCGCACCGCACGGCTCCGTACCTCGTCCACTTCACCGACTCGAGAACTCTGGTGACCGCCGGCCATGAGACGATCGTGCGCGAGTGGCGGCTGGACGCTCCGGGCTTCACCGCGCTCCGGGCCCACGACTACCCGGCGCTGAACGTCGCCTGGTCGCCGGATGGCGCGTCGATCGTGTCGACCGGTGCCGACAACAGGCTGGTGTGGACTGCCGTCGATGGCACGCGGATCGACGCGTATGCCTACGCCGGCCAGGGACTGTTGTGGGCGATGGCGCTGTCGCCGGATGGCCAGCAGGTCGTCGTCGGCGGCGAGCGCCTCTCACCGCTGCGGCGCCTGCGCCTCGAACGGCAGCAGAGGCGCATGCTCGAACTCGAGGCCGAGGTCGCTCCGCGGCAGTGGAACGCGGCGGCCTGGCGCGACACCGACTCGGTCGTCTTCGCGACCGTCGGCGGAACGGTGTTCGCGCACGATTTCGTGCGTGGTGAGAAGAGCACGGAATGGCGACACCCGGACGGGTCGCAAGCGCACAGTTGGGGCACCGTCGTCGACGTCGCCCGCGACGGCAGCATTGCAACCGCGAGCGAGGACGGCGGTGCTTGTCTGTGGCGCGCGGACGGTGCCCTCGAGCGGACTCTGTGCACCGATCCAGGCGGCATGACCTCGGTAGCGCTCTCGCCCGACGGCAGCGTGATCCTGGTCGGGATGGCGCGCGGTCGGTTGCGGGCGTTCGACCGGCAGGGAGCCGTCCTCCGTGACTACGAGGGCGCCCTCGGTCAGGTCTTCGGCGCGCGGTTCGCACCTAACGGCACCTTCGTCGCCGCGGTCAGCAGCGACAGCCAACTGCTCGTCTGGCGGGCCAGCGGCACGCCGTGGCTCCGCGTTCCGCTGCCGGCGTTGCCGACCGGTCTTGCGTTCTCGCCCGATGGCGAACAGGTCGCCGTCGCCTGCCACGACGGAGCGGTCCACGTCTGGCCGGTCAGCGAGGCGCGCATCGCGAAGCTCGCGGGCGCCATCTTTCGCGAGTTGACACCAGCCGAGCGGCAGTCGTTCCTCGGCCGCTGATCGTCTGACCCGCATCGACGGTCATCGAGGCGGATCAGCGGCGGGACCGGAATGGCGGTCCGGTCGGTAGTCGACTGCGCAGGCTGTTGTTGTTCACACTGGGCGAACGGACCCGGGCCCGTGGCTCAACGTCTGACGGCCGATCGCTTGCATCGCCACGCCGAAGCACCCACACTGCCGCGCCCGCGCGGGAGTGCATCCGAGCTGGTGTTCGGCCTGGTCTTCAAACCCAGCGGACGCATGCGCTAGCGGTCGCTGTAGCAGCGACGCGGCGACCAGCGAAGCCAGCAACGATGCGGGTTGTAGGCGCTTCGCCGCCATCGATGGACCAGACGCGAACAGCGTCACTCCAACGCCTGATGTAGCAGAGAGCGTAGCAGTCATCGGATGCATCGCAGGGCGCGCGATGAACCTCGCCGAACTTGGCAAGGAGTGGGCGGTGCGCTTCTGGTCCAACGTCGCATTCGCCGATGGTGACGATTGCTGGCTCTGGCAAAAGAGCGTGCAGTCGGCCGGCTACGGCGCGTACGGCGTGCGCAGCAAGGTCAGGCTCGCGCATCGCATCGCGTTCGAGCTAGCCAACGGACCGATCCCTTCAGGGAAGGTGCTGGACCACCTTTGCCGCAACCCACGATGCGTGCGGCCCGACCACCTGGAAGTGGTGGATCAGCGCACCAACATGCTGCGTGGCGTTGGTCCGCAAGCGCGAGCGCGACGAACGGGGAAGTGCAAGCGCGGGCATGAGTTCACGTCCGGCAAACCGTGCCGTGTTTGCGGCACGGATCGGCAGCGCGCCCGCCGCCTCGCCGCCAAGGCGGTATCCGCATGACCACCACCGACGAGATCGACTCTGCCAAGCTCCGCCGCCACCATGTCGCACCGGTTCCCGACAACTGGCCCGAGATCCTGGGCCGCACGGCGCTGCGATGCCGGCTGCCGGTGGGGCTGACGGAGGAAGAGACGGCGCACGGCTACGGCCTGTGCATGCATGCCGTCGAAGCCGTCGCGCTCGGCGTCGTCGCGGGGCTCGCGTTCTGCGCGTTCGTCGGGATCGGGTTCCCGGGGTGGTTGTCGTGACCAGCCCCTCGCAGCTTCCAGAGCGCTGGCGCTTCCGCGACGA
>JBASWX010000043.1:0-5723 GCA_049276695.1 Planctomycetota bacterium | reverse complement strand
CATGCGCAACTCGACGAAGAACTCGCCCGCTCGCGGCGGAAGGCAGCACTCCGCCAATCTTTTGACGGGGTCGAGCAGCGGAGAGGCTCACGATCAGGCCGCCTCATTCGCTTGTCTTAGGTCTAGCGGGGCACCCGAACGACGCGAACGGAACGGCCGCGGCCGGCGGCGTCGCGAGTGGTGGTTGGGCGGCGACGCGGCGTGTCGCCGTTCCCGCCCGTCGTGCGATTCGCTCGCGGCGGGCACCGAAGGCCACCCCTGCGGCCCGACCTGCTGCGTAGTGCAGGCATGCCCGACATCCCGGACTCCAAGGCCGGCCGCGTCGGCGACGTCGTCTGGGAAGCGCGCGCCGAGTGGTTGGCGGGCCGCTACTGGTGGCGCGTCTACGTCGCCGGCCACCCGAAGGTGCTCGTGCGCTACGCCGAGCACGCGGCGGCAGCGGCCGAGGCGCTGGCCGCCGACGAACTGCAGTTCCGGCGCGAATCGACGGCCGCGGAGTAGTGGCGGACCGGGCGTCGCCGCCTGCCGTTTCCGACCGTGCCATGGCCAGCGCCGCTGGTAGTCGCCCTTGCACGGCCTGCCGCGGCTCCCGATTGTGTTCGCCATGAGAATGCGCGCTCGATTCCGCCCCACGGTGGTCCTGCTGGCGGCAGTCGCCGCCTGCGGCAGCAGAGTCGCGGGCGATCCGAACAGTCGCGAGATTCCGTGGACCTACGGGCCGACGACCGGCGGTGCGACAGCGCAACACGTCCAGGGGACCGGCAAGCAAGGCGGCGCGCCGGTCGCCAGGGGGTGGCAGTGCCGGTTGCACGACGGCAAGCGGCTGGTCGTGCGGCCGTTCCAGCTCGCGGAGTCGCATCCGCTGTTCGGCAAGGTCGCGATGAGCTTCGGCCTGTTCGACAAGACCGGCAAGGAACTCGGCATGGTGCGTTCCGGCGCGGTGACGGCGCAGGGTGCGACCTTCACGTTCGAACTCGCGGCCGACGTGGCGAGCCGGCTCGTGGATCTGGTGGTCTGGTACTGCGAAATCTGACCTCGGCAACCGCCGGTTCAGGTCTCGAGCTTCCGCGTCGGCCGCGTGTTGGGGTAGATCTGCTCGATCGCCGGCTCGCCCGGCCCCGGCTTCTTCATGCCGTAGGCGTTCACCGGCTGCGTGCGGTTGACCCACAGCGCGTAGTGCAGGTGGTCGGCCCGCGGGTCCTCGGTGTTCGGGTGCAGCAGGATCGTCAGGCCCAGGCTGTTGAGCTGCAGCCACGGGACGATCACCGGCAGCAGGTCGTTGGTGAAGCCGAAGTAGAACGACGGCGTGACGTGCGGCCCGCGCGGTTCGCGATTCCAGTTGCCGAGTTCGACCGTGAAGCGTTCGGCGACCCAGCGGCGCAGCAGCGCCGCCTTCGCGTGGTTGTCCTCGTCGAAGTAGATGTGCGCGTGGTAGCTCTTGATGTCGGTGTACTTGCGCGGCACCGACGGCAGCGCCTGTTCGCCCGGCCGCAGGCTGACGGGAGCGGGCGTGGGCTCCTTGTCGGTCTCGTAGCCCCACGGGCTCTTCCCCGGTGACTGCGCCGGCACGGGGTCCTGCCGGGTCGTGTCGGGTGTGGCGCCTCCGCCGGAGTTCGCCGCGACTGTGCCGACGCCGCCGAGTGTCGCGGCCGCGATGCCGGTGATCAGCTGCCGGCGGTTCGGTGCGAGGCGGTCGGCCCAGGTCTGGTCATCGGTTCCGGCGTGGTCGGGATGCACGTGTTCGGTGTTCGCCATGGCGTGTTCCAGCCTACCGCGAGCGCCTTCCAACATGGTGCCCGGCGCACGACGAAGCGAACGCGAGTGTAGGCCCTGCAGGACTCGAACCTGCAACCAAGCGGGTATGAGCCGCCAGCTCTGACCATTGAGCTAAGGGCCTGTGAGCGAGCCGGTATACCATGCGCCGCCGCCGCCTCGCATGCCGACCCTCGACCAGCGCGACGTCGTCGCCCGCCTGCGCGCGATCCAGCTCGACATCCGCACCGCGCTGCGCGAACACATGCGGCGCCAGGAGCCGGCGGTCTGGTCGCGCACCGTGCGCGACGACGCCGGCGACACCATCTTCGACATCGACGCCGAGGTCGAACGCATCCTGCTGCGCCACTGTTCGGAATGGGGCGAGACGCAGCACTTCACGCTGCTCGCCGAGGGGCTCGATCCCGCGGGGCTGCGGTTCGGGCGGCCGGGGCTCGGCGGCCCGCCGTTCCGGCTGCTGGTCGATCCGATCGACGGCACGCGCGGGCTGATGTTCGACAAGCGGTCGGCGTGGTGCCTGATGGGTGCGGCGCCGGATCGCGGGGCGGCGACGAGGCTCGCCGAGGTCGAGGTCGCGGTGATGACCGAGTTGCCGACGACGCGCATGGCGAGTTGCGACGTGCTTTGGGCGAGCGCGGGCGGGGTTGCGCACGGCGAACGCCACGACCTGCATGGCGGCAGCACGCGGCCGCTGTCGCTGGTGCCGAGCCAGGCGACGACGCTGCGCCACGGCTTCGCGTCGGTCAGCAACTTCTTTCAAGGCGGCAAGGAACTGATCGCGCGGCTCGAGGAGGCGATCGTCGGGCGGGCGCTCGGCGGCTGGAATGCGGCGAAGGCCGAGGTCTACAACGACCAGTACATCTGTTCGGGCGGGCAGCTGGCGGAAGTGATGCTCGGCCGCGACCGTTTCGTGCTCGACGTGCGCCCGCTGGTGCACCAGAAGCTCGGCGTCGCCTCGTCGCTGGCGTGCCGGCCTTACGACGTCGTCACCGCGAGCATCGCGCAGGCGGCGGGGTGCGTCGTCTGCGATCCGTTCGGCGAAGCGCTCGATGCGCCGTTCGACACCGAGACGAACGTGTCGTTCGCGTGCTACGCCAACCCGAAGCTGGCGGCGCTGCTGATCCCGATCGTGCGCGAGGAAGTGCGGCGGCACCTCGGTTGACGACCGTCGGTCACGGGCCGCGGCAGGAACGCGACGTCGCCGCGGTTCGCCTCACGCCGGACGCTGCCAGCCGTCGACCTGCACGATGCGGTCCTGCTCGGCGATCCACGCCGACAGCTTGCCGCCGTAGACGCAGCCGGTGTCGAGCCCGACGCACTGCGGCCGCACCACCAGCCCGCGCCGCGCCCAGTGCCCGAACACCACGCGCTTCGTTCCCGTGTAGAAGTCGTCCCACGGCCGGAACGGCGGCCCGGGCGGCGGCCAGTCCTCGACCGGGCGGTTGCCGGCGGCGTCGCAGTAGCGCACGTTGATCGCGTAGTTGCCTTCGTCGGGCGACAGCGACGCGAGCTTCGCCTCGTCCCACGCCGGGTGCAGCCCGCCGTGCACCATCACCACGTCGTCGAACACGCGCACGAACGGCTGCGCCTGCAACCAGGCGCGCTGCGCCGGGTCGACCCCGGCCTGCCGTTCCAGCCAGTGCAGGTCGTGGTTGCCGAGCACGGGTTGCGCGCCGAGCTGCATCAGCAGTGCCAGCGTGCCGGGCGAGTCGGGCCCCTTGTTGACCAGATCGCCGACCGGCAGCAGCCGGTCGCGACCGGGCACGAACGCGACCGCAGCGAGCAGCCGCTCCAGCGGTTTGCGACAGCCCTGGATGTCGCCGACGAAGATCCTGCGGCTCATGGCGAGATATCGCGTCGCCGTCTTGCGGGCCGGCGGGCGGCGTGGATTGTTCCGCGCGACCGGGCGCGCACAACGCCCGAACCGCCGGATGTCGCCCGCCGCCCCATGACCCGCCTCGTCCGCGCCGCCGGCGCGATCTCGGCGTTCACGCTGCTGTCGCGCATCCTCGGCCTGTGGCGCGACCGGTTGATGGCGCAGACGCTCGGGGCGGGCTGGGTGCAGGGCACGTTCCTGATCGCGTGGACGCTGCCCAACCTGATGCGGCGGCTGCTCGGCGAAGGGGCGCTGTCGGCGTCGCTGGTGCCGGCCTACGCGAAGTTGCGGCGAACGGAGCCGGCGGCGGCGAAGGCGCTGCTGGCCGAGGTCACCGGGACCGTGATCACGCTGCTGACGCCGCTGTGCCTGCTGGTCGCTGGACTGTCGCTGTTGGTGCCGCCGGAGTGGTTGCCGGCGCCGGAAGTGGGTGGCGTGCCGGCGATGCGGTTGCTGCTGGCGCTGAATGCGGTGCTGTTCGCCTACGCGCTGCCGGTGTGCCTGACCGCGGTGTTCGCGGGAGCTCTGAACACGCTCGGCTCCTTCGCGCTGCCGGCGGCGGTGCCGATCGTGCTGAATGCGTTCTGGATCGCGGCGCTGCTGTTGTGCGGGCCGCTCGGCATCACGGTCGACGTCGAGATCGCGAACTTCGCGGCGTGGTGCCTCGCCGCCGGCGGCGTGGCGCAACTGGTGCTCGTGGTGCTGCCGCTGTGGCGGCGCGGCGAACTGCTGCGCCCGCGCCTCGGGTTGCCGAAGCGCGGCACCGCCGCGTTCGGCGTGTTCGTCGCGATGGGGCCGACGGTGCTCGGCATGTCGCTGAACCAGGTGAGCAGCCTGCTCGACCAGCTGATGGCGTACTACCTGGTCTCGCCGGGGGCCGTCACCTACGTCTACCTGGCGAACCGGCTGCTGCTGTTCCCGCACGCGCTGACTGCGATGTCGGTCGCGGTCGCGGTGTTCCCGAAGCTCGCGCACGAAGCGGGCGACGTCGACCGGGTGCAGATGCGGCGCACGCTCGACCTCGCGGCGGCCGCGACGATCCTGGTCACGCTGCCGGCGGCGTGCGGGCTGATCGTGCTCGGCGACGACGTGGTGCGTGTGCTGTTCGAAGGTGGCAGGTTCACCGAAGCCGACGTGTGGCCGACCGTGCTGACGTCGTCGTGCCTGGTCGCCGGGCTGCCGTTCCTCGGGCTGGCGCAGTTGTATGCGCGGGCGTTCTACGCCATCGGCGACACCGGCACGCCGGCGCGACTGGCCGCGAAGCTGGTGCTCGCGAACGCGGCGCTCAACGTCGTGCTGGTGCTGACGACGGGCCTCGGCACGGCGGCGCTGACGCTGTCGAGCAGCCTGTCGGCGCTGGCGAACGCGGCGGTGCTGGCGTGGCGGTTCCGAACGCATGCGCCCGCGGCGCACGATCTCGGCGGTGCGTGGCTGCGGTCGATCGTCGCGACCGGCGCGATGTGTGCGCTGCTGCCGTTCCTGCGGCTGGTGCCGCCGGATGGGCGTTTGCTGGCGCGCGCGTTCGGCAACGTCGCGTTCCCGATTGTCGCCGGCATCGCGGTCTACGTGCTGGTGCACTGGCTGCTGCGGTCACCTGAACTGGCGGCGTTGCGGCGACGGCGGCGGCCGGGCGACGCGAATGGCACGAACGGCGGCACCGCGGCCGGCGCCTGACCTGCGGTCACTCGACGCGTTCGAACTCGAGCCAGTTGCGGTCGTCCTGCTTCACCCGCACGCCGCCCTGGGTCAGCTCGATACTGCGCACCTCCACGGTGCCGGGCGGTTCGACGTGCAGCGTGCCGTCCTGATCGGTGAACCAGCCGAGTTGGATCGTCGTGGCGGCCTTGTCGTTCTGCGGCGTCCAGGTGCGCACGCTGCTGCGCACCAGCGGCAGGTCGGGGTCGCGCCCGGGCGCGGCGACGGTCAGGAACAGGTGGCGGCCGGTGATCGCGAGGAAGCCGCGGCTCGGCAGCTCGTCGCGCTTGCCGTTCATGATGCGCGCCCGCAGTTCGTACACGCCTTCGGTCGGATGGCGGAACGGCTTGCCCGGCGGCGCCTTCGCCGGCGGCGGGGC
>JBASWX010000042.1:0-12989 GCA_049276695.1 Planctomycetota bacterium | reverse complement strand
GGCCCGGGCGGCATGCGCGGCGGCACCATGCGCGACTCGCGCGGTGCTGGCGGCCCCGGCGGCGCCCGCAAGACCAAGACCGGTCCGATGCTCGACCCGACCCGCCTTGTCGAGGTCGCGGAGCCGGTGTCGATGAAGGCGCTGTCCGAGGCGCTCGGCGTCAAGGTCACCGACCTGCTGCAGACGTTCATGTTCAAGCTCAAGATCACGGGCAAGAACATCAACTCGATGCTGACCAACGAGGAGGTCGAACTGGTCGGCCTCGAGCTCGAACGCAACATCAAGGTCGTCGCGCACAAGGAAGCGATGGACGAGCTGATCGAGCAGCTCGTCGAGGAGTCCGAGGGCGAGCAGCAGTTGCTGCGCGCACCAGTGGTCACGTTCATGGGCCACGTCGACCACGGCAAGACCTCGCTGATGGACGCGCTGCGCAAGAGCGACGTCGCCAAGCACGAAGCCGGCGGCATCACCCAGCACATCGGCGCCTACAAGATCACCAACGACGCCGGCCAGTCGATCGTGATCCTCGACACCCCCGGCCACGCCGCGTTCACCGCGATGCGCGCGCGCGGTGCGCAGCTCACCGACATCGTCGTGCTGGTGGTCGCCGGCGACGACGGTGTGATGCCACAGACCGAGGAGGCGATCAGCCACGCCAAGGCCGCCAAGGTGCCGATCGTGGTCGCGGTCACCAAGTGCGACCTGCCGCAGAGCAAGCCGATGCAGGTCAAGCAGCAGCTGATGATCAAGGGCCTGCAGGCCGAGGACTTCGGCGGCGAGATCGGCGTCGTCGAGGTCAGCGCGGTCACCGGCAAGGGCCTCGACGCGCTGGTCGAACGCATCCACCTGGAGACCGAGATCCTCGACCTGCGCGCCCGGCCGGAGGCCGCCGGCAAGGGCATCGTGGTCGAGTCGCGGCAGTCGCCCGAACAAGGCGTTGTCGTCACGCTGCTGGTCACCGACGGCACGCTGCGGCTGAAGGACCAGATCGTCTGCGGCGAGAGCTTCGCGCGCGTGCGCGCGATGATCGACGACCACGGCAACTCGCTCGACGAAGCCGGCCCGTCGACACCGATCACGGTGTTCGGCCTCGACCGGCTGCCGTCGCCCGGCGACAAGCTGTTCGTCGTCGAGGACGCCAAGAAGGCCAGGGAAGTGGTCGAGGAACGGCAGCGCCGCGTGCGCGAGCTGTCGCGCGCCGAACGCTCGGCGGTCACGCTGGAGACGCTGTCGGCGAAGCTGGCCGAGAAGAACGTCCAGGAGATCAAGCTGATCCTGAAGGCCGACGCGATGGGCTCGCTGGAGCCGCTGAAGAAGTGTCTCGAAGAACTGTCGACACCGGAGGTGCGCGTCAACCTCGTGCACTCGGCACTCGGTGGCATCAACGAGACCGACGTGTCGCTGGCGCAGGCCTCGGGCGCGGTGATCGTCGGCTTCCACACGATCGCCGACAGCAGCGCGCGGCAGGCGGCCGAGCGCGAAGGCGTCGAGATCCGCTACTACGACGTGATCTACGAACTGCTCGACCAGGTCAAGGCGGCGATGGAAGGCCTGCTGGCGCCGCAGGAGGTGCAGTCCGTGATCGGCCACGCCGAGATCAAGGCGACCTTCAAGTCGAGCAAGTTCGGCACCATCGCCGGTTGCCGCGTCACCGACGGCATCGTGCGGCGCAGCGCGATCGCGCGGCTGTCGCGCGACGGCGCCGTGGTCTGGTCGGGCAAGCTCGGCAGCCTGCGCCGCGTCGACGAGGACGTGCGCGACGTCAAGGCCGGGCTCGAGTGCGGCATGACGCTCGACGGTTTCCAGGACATCAAGGTCGGCGACGTGGTCGAGTTCGTGCAGGTCGAACTGGTCAAGCGCACGCTGGGCGGCTGATGGCGCGCACGACCACCTCCGAGGAACTCCCGTGCTGCACATCGGCGTGCTCCAGTTCACCGTCCAGATCCCGTACGCGGAGTCGATCAAGGACAAGCGCAACGTGGTCAAGGCGCTGAAGGACCGCTTGCGGCGTTCGTTCAACGTGTCGCTGAGCGAGATCGAGGACCTCGACAGCCCGACCGTCGCGACGCTCGGCGCGGTCGTCGCCGGCAGCGACGTCGCGCACGTGAACAGCACGATGGACCACCTGATCAACGAACTGAACGAGTGGCGCGACGGCACCATGACCGACCACCAGCTCGAGATCATCTCGCCGAGCAGTGACCCGGGCAGCGAGCGATGAACGAACGCCGGATCAGTCGGCTGCAGGAGCAGATCAAGCAGCGGCTCGCCGAGATCCTGCAGCGCGACCTCGCCGACCCCAAGCTCGGGCTCGTCACCATCTCGCGCGTCGAGCTCGACGCCGAGTTCTCGCACTGCACCGCCTACTGGTCGGTGCTGGCGGTCGGTGGACGCAGCGAGCAGCGGGCCCGCGCCGACAGCGAACAGGTGCTGGTGCGCGCGCGCGGCTTCTGCCAGCGCGAGGTCGGCAAGTCGCTGAACACGCGCACCGTGCCGCACCTCGAGTTCGTGTTCGACGAGGGCATCGGCGGCGCGATCCGGGTCAACCAGCTGCTGAAGGACCTGAACCAGGGCAAGGGCCCGGACGGCGCGCCGGCCGATGGCTCGCCTGCCGGCGGCCAGCCCGCCAGCAACCCGACCGGGGCCGGCCCGGGCAATCCGCCCCCCGCGGCGCCCACCGTGCCCTGAACCGGGCGCACGTCGCGACACCGGCGTAGAGTTGTGGCGCGACTCGTTCGTCGCCGCCCGCCATGCGAAGCCAACTGCTGCCGTCTGCCCTGGTGCTCGTCGCGCTGCTGCCCGCCCAGGACACTCCCCCCACAGCCCCCGCCAGTCCCGCCGCCGCCGAACTCGCAGCCGCGAAGACGCGCCTCGCCGCCGCCCTCGCGAAGACCGCGACCGTCGCCGACACGGCGTTCACGGTGGCCTGGGGCGCCGACAAGAAGAAGAAGGACAACGACAATCCGTTCGCCGCCCTGACGGGCGGCCGCGCCACCGGCAAGGTGACCGGCAGCTGGCATCGCGACGAGTTGCGCCTCGCGTTCGACGGCGACAACGCCGACGAACTGCTGATCGCCGGCCGGCGCGCGCTGGCCAAGGACGCTGACTCGGAGTGGAAGCTGCGCAGCGGCCGCTACGCCGATGGCAACAAGCTCGACTTCGTGCCGGACCCATCGCTGCTGCTGCAGCAACTCGCGGCCTGGGATCTCGCGGTGACGCAGCGCACCGCCGGCTCGCTCGACGACCGGCCGGTCGAGATCGTCTCGGCGACGCTGTCGCCCGAGCAGGCTGCCGAGGCGGTGTGGTCAGGCCTGCTGCCCGAGGCGATCACGCAGGCGAGCGGCGGCGTGATGCGCTTCGCGGCGATCGCGGCCGGCGGCGGCGGTGCGCGCCCGGCGCCACCTGCCCCGACCACCACGATCGACGTCGCGTTCCACCTCGACCCGGGCACCAACCTGATCCACCAGGTCCAGTTCCGGGGCTGGACCAAGGCCGACGGTCGCATGGGCGCTGCCGGTCAGTTCGTGGTCGTCGGCCGCGCCGTCAACGTCGCCGGCGGCGGCGGCGGTGACGAAGAGGAGGAAGAGGAAGACGCGAAGGCGGAGCCCGCGAAGGATGCGCCGCTCGTCTACGAGAACGGCCTGCCGGTGCGCCCGCGCAAGAAGACGTCGGTGTGCGATTGCACGGTGCGCCTCGCCGACCACGGCAAGAAGGCCGCGGCCGAGCTGACCGACGCGCAGAAGAAGCTGCTCGGCCGCTGACCCGATGCGACGCCTGCGCGCAACCCTCCTGCTGCGCGGCGTGCTGCTCGCGTGCTGCGTCGTCCTGCTGGCTGCAGTGCTCCTTCTCGGGCTGAGCACCGGCTGGACGCTCGGCTCCCTGGCGTTGGCTGCGACCGTGTGGTTGCTCGGGATCGAGGCCGGCGTCCTCCCGCTCGCAATCGAGTACTTCGCCGGGCGCCGGGCGGCAACGAACAGCAGGTCCGCTTCGTCGATCTGGTTCGTCGATCTCGCCGAGCAGGAACGGCAAGAGCTGCGGACTTTTCACGACGACACCAGCGACAACCCCACGGTCCGCTGATCGCCGCGACGTGGCAGGGGAGTGGTGCCGCATGGGCGATGGCGCGCACGCTGGCGAACGAGGGTCAGCCGCGATGGCGAGCTTGCCGGACTGCCGCCGCCGCACCAGCGCGCGCCCTGCGGACGCCATCGTCGTGCTGCACGTACGGCCGCAGGAACTCCGGCCAGTCGTGGCGCGCGCAGCGCGCGTAGTCGGCGGCCATCGCGGTACCGACGCGCGTCGCGTCGGCGCCGCGTTCGGTGACGAGCCACTGCCACAGCAGGCCGGCGAGCCGCGGCAACGCAATGCCCGAGGTCGCGCGCGTCGTGGCGTGCAGCCATTCGCTGAGCGCTGCGAACGCCGCGAACGGTGACGGCCCGGCCAGCACGGGCACGAGTGTCGCGTTCCAGTTGCCGCTGTTGCCGACCAGGTCCCAGTACCGCGCGTAGCGCTTCATGCGCTGCATCACCGGGAACGGCATCGCCGTGGTCTGCAGCACCTCGTACGGGGCGTCTTGCGCGTAGACCATGCCGTGCTCGTTGTCGTGGCGGACGATCGGCGTGCCGCGCAGCCGCTTCAGGATGCCGACCTGGATCTCGTGCGGTGCCATCGCCCACAAGCGGTCGAAGCCGCGCGCGAAGGTCGTCTCGTCCTCGCCGGGCAGCCCGACGATCAGGTCGGCGTGCACGTGGGCGCCGGTCGTCTCGCGCAGCCAGCGCAGGTTGTCGGCCATCTTGCCGACGTCCTGGCGCCGGCTGATGCGTTCGCTGGTCGCGTCGTCGAGCGTCTGCACCCCGACCTCGAACTGCAGCGAGCCCGGCGGGAACGCCGCGATCTCGGCGCGCAGTTCGTCGGGCAGCCGATCGGGAATGAGCTCGAAGTGCAGGAACAGGCCCGGCCGCCAGCGTTCGCGGAAGAACCGCAGGATCGCCGCCGAGGTCGCGATGCCGAGGTTGAAGGTGCGGTCGACGAACTTGAAGTGCCGCAGCCCGCGTTCGAGCAGCCGTTCCATGTCGCCGAGGAACGGGGCCAGATCGACCTTGCGCACCGGGATGTCGAGCGCCGACAGGCAGAACTCGCAGGTGAACGGGCAGCCGCGCGAGGCCTCGACGTAGACGACGCGGTGCGCGAGGTCGTTGTCGGTGTACTCGGCGTACGGCGACGCGAGTTGCCCGAAGTGCGGCAGCGGCGCATCGACGACGTGCGGCACGGCGTCGCCGGCGAGCAGCGACCGGCAGACGTCGCGGAACGCCAGGTCGGCCTCGCCGCGCACGACGTGGTCGGCCAGCGTGCAGACTTCCTGCAGATCCGTCTCGTGGCTCACTTCCGGGCCGCCGAGCACCACCTTCACGTCGGGCCGCACCTGCTTCAGCGTGCGCACCAGCTGCAGGGCCTCCTTGGCGTTCCACACGTAGACGCCGAGCCCGACGACCCGCGGCGCCTCGGCGAGGATGCCCTCGGCGACGTCGACCGGCCGCTGGCTGATCTCGAACTCGCGGATCACCGAACGGTCCCGCAGGTCGCCCAGGTTGGCGCGCAGGCAGCGCAGCCCGAACGAAGCGTGGATCCACTTCGCGTTCTGGGTGGCGAGCACGATGTCGGCCATCGCCGGCATGGTGGCGGGATCGGTCGATCGTCGCCAGGACGGGCTGGTCCTGACCGCCGTCGCCGGCCTTCGGGCGACGCCGCGGTCGCGGACTCGGGACAATCGGGCTGGTGGCGGCCGGCGCGACGGCTTCCTAGACTGCCGCCGTTCCGCTCGTCCCCTCCGCCTCCCGCGAGGACCCATGACCGCCCCATCCGATCGCGGCTTCAGTCGCCGCTCGTTCCTGAAGGGCTCCGCCGTCGCCGGCATCGCCACCACCGGCGTGGTTGCCGCCGGCACCGCTCGACCCGCGGCCCCCGAATCGTTCGGCCCCGGCCAGCACGAGATCGCGCTGCTGGTCAACGGCAAGGAACGCAAGGTCGCGGTCGAGACCCGCACCACGCTGCTCGACGCGTTGCGCGACGGCCTCGACCTGACCGGCTGCAAGAAGGTGTGCGACCGCGGCGCCTGCGGCGGCTGCACCGTGCTGCTGGATGGCGAACCGGTGACCGGGTGCCTGGTGCTGGCGATGGACGCGGTCGGCCATTCGCTGCAGACGGTCGAGAGCCTGACCGAAGGCGAGACGCCGCACGCGCTGGTGCAGAACTTCGTGCACTGCGACGCGATGCAGTGCGGGTTCTGCACGCCGGGCATGGTGATGAGTTCGCTCGCCTGCCTGCACAAGCGCGGCAAGCCGACGCCCGAGCAGATGCGCCACGACCTGTCCGGCAACCTGTGCCGGTGCGGCACCTACGGCCGGGTGATGGAAGCGATCCAGCGCACCGCGGCCGGCGGTGCGGGAGGTGGCCGATGACCACGCCACGCGACGTCGAGATCACGGTCGGCTACAAGGCGCTGCCGGGGCTCGAGGACCGGCTGGAGAAGCGCACGGTGAAGCCGCGGGAAGGCGACGCGCCGCCGTGGGACGCGACCACGAAGTTCCGCGTCGTCGGCACCGACGTCGATCGCGTCGACGGGCTCGCCAAGGCAAGCGGGCGCGCCAGGTACGCCTACGACATGGCGTTCCCCGGCATGCAGCAGGCGATGATCCTGCGTTCGGCGGTCGCCAAGGGCAAGCTGGCCGCGCTCGAGCTCGACGACGCGCGGCGCATGCCGGGCATCGCGGCGGTCGTGGCGCTGAAGGACATCGGCGCGCGCGTGCGCTTCGTCGGCGACGCACTCGCCGCGGTCGCCGGCACCACGTTGAACGCGGTGCGCGACGCGCTCGAGAAGATCCGCGTCGACGTGACCGCCGAGGAACACAACGTCGACTACACGGTCGCCAACGACGCGCCGCTGCTCGACAGCAAGGCCCAGATCGAGGACCCGTGGCCGGAGTCGGCCGAGGTCGACGAGGCGTTGGCCAAGGCCAAGGTCACGCACACGGGCACCTACCGCACCGAGGTGCAGACGCACAGCTCGCTCGAGACCCACGGCGGCGTCGCGAAGTGGAACGGCGACGACCTGGACATCTGGCTGTCGACCCAGGCGACCTTCGGCTGCCGCAACGAGCTGACGCAGGCACTGAAGGGCAAGGGCATCAACGTCGGTTCGCTGACGCTGCACGCCGAGTTCGTCGGCGGCGGCTTCGGTTCCAAGTTCCAGGCCGGCATCGAAGGTCTGGCAGTGTGCCTGCTCGCGCACGAGGCGAAGGCCCCGGTGAAGCTGATGCTCGACCGCTTCGAGGAGCACACGACGACCGGCAACCGGCCCGGTGCGCTGATGCAGGTCCGCGCCGGTGTCGATGGCGAGGGCAAGATCGTCGCCTGGGATTGGCGCAGTTTCGGTCACTCCGGTTTCGCCGGCGGGGCCAATGTCGCGTGGCCGAGCCACTACTACACCCCCGAAATCAAGCCCCGGCGTGCGCACAAGGACCTCAACATCGACGCCGACCCGCCACGGCCGATGCGCGCTCCCGGCCATCCGCAGGGTTGGTTCGGCGCCGAGCTGTTCCTCGACGAACTGGCAGTGAAGGCCGGCATCGATCCGCTCGAGTTCCGGTTGAAGAACGACCGCGAAGCAATCCGCCTCGATCAGTGGCGCTTCGCCGCGCAACAGTTCGGGTGGGCAGATGCGCGCGCGAAGAAGAACGCACCGAACGTGAGGCTCTGGCACGGCGTCGGTCTCGCCTCCGCTCGCTGGGGCCAGCTCGGCAACGCGGGCCGGCCGCCGCACGGCATCACCTGCCGCATCCACCAGGACGGCACGGTGGAGACCCGCAGCGGCGCGCAGGACATCGGCGTCGGCACCAAGACGATGCTCGCCGTGCTGACCGCCGAGGAACTCGGCTGCGACTTCCAGCGCGTCAGGGCGATGACCGGGCACACCAGCGACCCGTCGGGCCCGGCGTCCGGCGGCAGCACGGTCACCCCGAGCATCGCCTCGGCGGCGCGGCACGCGGCGTTCTTGTGCAAGCAGGTGCTGGTTGAGATCGTCGCCAAGCATCTCGGCGTGCCGGTGTCCGAGGTCACCTGCGAGGGCGGCAAGGTCGGTGCCGGCACCGCGCGGTTGTCGTGGACGGATGCCTGCAAGCTGATCGGTCCGAACCCGATCGACGAGCGCGGCACGCGGCTGCCCAACTTCGAGAGCAAGCCGTTCCACGGCTCTCAGTGCGGCGCGCAATTCGCCGAGGTCGAAGTCGACACCTGGACGGGCCTCGTGCGCGTGACGCGCATGTTCGGCATCCAGGATTGCGGCCTGGTGATCGCGAAGAAGCAGGCCGAGAGCCAGGTGCTTGGCGCGATGATCCAGGGCGTCAGCTACGCGCTGCACGAACAGCGCATCATGGACAAGCGCAGCGGCCGCATGCTGAACGGCGACTTCCTCCGCTACAAGATCACCGGGTCGAAGGACCTGCCCGAGCTGACCTGCCACATGCACAGCATCGCCAACGGCCACGACAGCGTCGGTGCGGCCGGCCTCGGCGAGCCGCCATCCGTCGCGTCGGCCGCGGCGATCGCCAACGCGGTGTTCCACGCGCTCGGCACGCCGGTGCGCCATCTCCCGATCACCCCCGACAAGGTGCTGGCCGCACTGGCCGCGAGGAGGGGCTGAACCATGAAGCCATTCACCTACGTGGTCCCGAAGTCGCTGGCCGAAGCGAGCGAAGCGAGCCGGCAGCCGGAGACCCTCGTCAAGGGCGCGGGCATCGACCTGATCGACCGAATGAAGGAACGGCTGCAGACGCCGGAGCGCGTCGTCAACCTGCTGCCGTTGACCAGCGAACTCGCCGGCGTCGCCGCCGACGCCAACGGCGAACTGCGCATCGGCGCGCTCACCACGCTGACGCAGCTCGAGCAGCACCAGGCGCTCGCCACCCAAGCACTCGCCGGCCTGCGCGACTCGGCCGCGATGACGGCGACGCCGCAGATCCGCAACCGCGCGACCGTCGCCGGCAACATCCTGCAGTTCACCCGCTGCTGGTACGTGCGCAGCGAGGCATTCCGCTGCCTGCACGGCGGGCGCGGGCCGACCTGCCTCGCGATGACCGGCGAGAACCGCTACCACGCGGTGCTCGGCTGGCTCGACTGCGTGCGCGTGCACCCGAGCAACCTGGCGCCGCCGCTCTTGGCATTGGGCGCCGAGTACTCGACGCGCCTCGGTGAGACGACGCGTCGCCGCAAGTTCAGCGAGCTGTTCCCGGCCGAGCCGCGGGCGCAGAACCCGGAGCACACGCTGGAAGCCGGCGAGATCGTGACCGCGATCCACGTGCCACCGCAGTCCGCGGGTACCCGTTCGGCCTACTGCGAATCGCGCGAGAAGCTCAGCCACGACTGGGCGACGACCGCCTGCGCGGTGCGCGTCGTGCTGGGCGGCGGCAAGATCACCGCCGCCGACCTGGTGCTCGGTGCGGTCGCTCCCGTGCCGCTGCCGCGACCGAAGGCCGCGGCGATGCTGGTCGGCCAGGCCCCATCGGCGACGCTGTTCGCGAAGGTCGCGGAGGCGGCGTTCGCGGGCGCCAATGCGCTGGCGCACAACGACTACAAGCTCACGGTCGGCAAGGCGATCGTGCGCGAGGCCCTCGAACAGGCGACGAGGTGACGTCATGACCCAACAGCCCGACAAGATCACGACGCACCAGGACCTGATGCCGAAGGACCTGTGCCCGGCGATGTTGATGAAGCACCTGCTGACCCACTCGCTGGCCGACCGCGTCTACGACGACCGGCAGTGGCCCGGCGACGGGTACTACTGGTGCGCCCGGACCTGCACCTGCGTCGGCCCCGACGACGAAATCGTGCACCCGAAGGACTGCCGCCCTGGGCGACGCTGCTACCAGGGGCCGCAGGCGTAGGTCAGCGATCCGGCGGCAGCGTGCGCGCCGCGTGCCAGAGACCGCGCACGATCACAACCCGCTGTGAAGGGGCGTAGCCGTAGTAGAGGTGATGGCCGATGCGCCGGAGCAGGAGCCGCCTGAGATCCCCCGGTCGCCCCAGGTAGGCAGTCCCGATCCGCGGCTGGCGCGCGATGCGTTCGCACGCTGCCTCGACCTCGCGCAAGAGCAGGCCGGGAGCAGCTTGCCGGTGCTCCCGCCACCACTCGTTCGCCGTCGAGATGTCGAACTCGGCGGTCATCGTGATGATGACACGCCAAGGCTTGCGCGTCACCGCCGGCGCAAGCGGCGGAAGACCTGCGCGGCCGGCGCCACGCGTCCTTCCTTCTCGTCCTTCTCCGATCGGTCGAGCGACGCATGCAGGCGTGCGCGATCCGCATCGTCGAGGTCATCCCACGAATCAGGCACGACGAGGTCCACGATGCTGCCTTCCGGCAGGTCGGTCGGCTCGTCGACGAGCAGCCGACCCTTGTGCACGCGGCCTCGGTACGAAGTCATCTGTTGAGTCAACATACCCATCAAGTGGCATGACGGGGGCAAGGCGCAGCCGGATCCCGCCGTTCGGAAGGAACCGGACCGCCACGAACACCCTGCCGGAGCCCGGCTTGCACGATGGCACGGCGCGAGCAGGTCTGACCCCGCCGCGTCAGCGCCGCCGCACCAGCAGGATGCACCACGTCATGCCCAGTTGCGCGTCGGACAGCGACGCCCAGGGCGCCGCCAGCCGTTGGCGCAGCGCCGGCGGCACCTCGGTCAGCGTCTCTTCCCAGCGGTCGACGACATCGAACCCGTGACGTTCGAAGCGCGCCGCGTGCTGCCCCATGCGCTCGCGGTTGCAGCCGTGCACGACCGCCTCGTCGCTGGCGACGGTGAGGAACTCGAGGGCGTGCACGCGGGGATCGGCGAAGCGGCGATGGTCCGAGGTGTCGATGCCGTGCATGCCGTAGCCGCCGGGCGCGGTGACGCGCGCCAGTTCGCCAACGACCGCATCGAGGTCGACGACGTGCTCCAGCACGCTGTTGCTGACGGCGAACTGCACCGAGCCGACCGGCAGCTTCGCTTCGGCGAGCGGGCGCGACAGCAGTTCGAGGCGGCGCGGTTCGATGCCCGCCGGATCACCCTTCTGCAGCTTCGCCAGATCGACGTCCCGCAGGTTGGCCAGCAGCGTCGAGCGCGACAACGGCGCATCGCTCAGCACCCACGCCGGATCGAGCAACGCGGCACCGGCGAGCCGCGCCAGGAACCGCACGGCCTGCCTCATGTCCTGGACCGGGTCGAGTTCCAGGCACAGCCCGCGCTCGGCGCCGAACAGCAGGTGCGTGAACATGCGCCCGTAGGGATTGATCGATCCGCACCCGAGGTCCAGGTGGGTTGCTCCACGCAACGGCACGGCGTGCTGCTGCAGGCAGCGCTGCAACACGCGCGCGTGGTTGCGCATGTTGACGATCGACAGCCGGTTCTGCTGCACCTCCACGCGGTCGTCGCAGGCATCCCGCAGTTCGGTGAGCAGGGCGATCAGGTGGTGGTGGTCGGCGTACGAAGCCGGCGCGGTCGCGTTCGCCAGGCGGAACACCACCTCGGCGGCGAGATCGGACAGCCCGAAGCCCTCGAGCCCCTTCGCCCGGGTGCTGGCATGACGCAACAACTGGCCATGGGTCGGGCCGCCGGGATTCGCCGTCATCGCTGGTGGGTCTCGCAGCGACGGTATCCGGGCCACGGCGAGGCCGCCACCACCGCCGTGCGGGCACTACGGCACCGGCGCGGAGGCGCGGTTCGGACCCCCAGCAACAACGTGCACGAGTGCACGGTGGGAACGACACGGCAAGCTCGCCGCGCGCCATTGCCGGATGCATGGCGGCCTCTGCGCCAGCACGCCGTTCCGTCGGCTACAGCCCGTGGCCGAGCGCTGCGAGCCCGTCGAGCCACAGCCCGAAGCCGATCGTTGCCGCGGCGCTGACCGCGAGCACGACGTGCGTCGGGAGCGACACCGCGCCACCGTCGGGTCGGCGTTGCGCCGCTGCCGACTCCGCGAACAGCACCGCGCGCACGATCAGCAGGTAGGACCACACCGACACCGCACTCGCGACCAGGAACAGCAGCGCCGCGACGCCCAGCGCCGGCAGACCGCCATCGCCGGTGCCGCGCGCGAACGCCACCTGCAGCACGCCCCACTTGCCGAGGAACCCGGCCAGCGGCGGCACGCCGGCGAGGCTCAGCAGGAACAGGCACAGCAGGCTGACGAGCCACGGGTGGCGCCGCCACGCGCCGGCGAGCGCGTCGAGGCCGGTCGTGCCGTGCGCGCGTTCGAGAACCGCCAGGCACACGAGCGCACCGACGTTCGCGGCCACGTAGGTCAGCAGGTAGCAGCCGGCCGCGGCCGTGGCATCGGGACCGGGCAGGCACGCGAGCGCCAGCACCGCGGCAGCGCCGTGGCCCATGCCGGAGAAGGCGACGATGCGTTTGGCGTCGCGCTGCACCAGCGCCGCGAACGACGCGTAGAGCACGCTGGTCGCGGCGAGCAGGGCGATGCCGCTGGCCAGCGTTGGCGGCGGGACGAGAGCCGCAGGGGCAGCGAGCTGCAGCGCGCGCATCAGAGCAGCAACGGCACCGATCTTCGGCAGCGTCGACACCGCGGCGACGCCGAGTGCAGGCGCTCCCTGGTAGACGTCGGGGGCGAAGAAGTGGAACGGCACCAGCGTCAGCTTGAACAGCACGCCGACCGCAGCGAGCAGCAGCGCGAAGCCGGCAGCGGGCGGCACGCCGCCCGCGAAGGCGGCCCCGATGCCGGCGAAGTCGAGGTGACCGGTGGCGCCGTACACGTGGCTGATGCCGAACAGCATCGCAGCACTGGCGGCCCCACCGAACAGCACCAGCTTCATGCCGGCTTCGGCCGAACGCTGGTCGCCGCCGCGGAACGCAGCCAGCGCCACGCTCGCCAGGGCCACCAGTTCGAGCCCGAGCCACAGGGCGACGAAGTTGGCGGCGGCAGCGGCCAGCATCGCGCCCAGCGCC
>JBASWX010000041.1:0-1837 GCA_049276695.1 Planctomycetota bacterium | reverse complement strand
GCAGTGGTGCCGCCGGAGGTCTGGCGCGCGCTCGACGAGGCGCCCGAGGCGCGCGTCGAACTGGCGAGCGCCGGGCTGACCACCGGCGACTCGGTGCTGGTGAAGGCGCTGTACCGCACCGCCGGGGCGGAGCACGCGCAGCGGGTCAGCACCTACAAGGTCGACGCCGAGCTGATGGGCTGGCACCGGCAGATCAGTCCGGAGCTGACGTTCGCGCGCGCCGACACCGGCCCCGGCACCGCCACCGACTGGCAGCCCGGCGTCGCCGCGGTCGCCGACCTGCACTACCGCTGGCGCGACGGCACGGGTCTGCGGGCCTTCTGGAACTTCGTCGACCCCGCGATCGGTGTGCACCTGGCGAGCCTGTCACAGACCGACGAGACCACCGAGTTCGGCATGGGCGCCAACCTGTCGTGCTTCGCCGGCTTCCTGACCGGCGGCGTCGGCTGGAACTTCAGCGCCGAGTCCGGCGACGGCCTCTACTACTTCGTCGCGATCGACCTGATGACCGTGCTGCAGCAGGCGCAGGGCGGTGGCACGTGAAGGACTTCGCGTCGGTGCAGCAGGACACGCTGCGGCAGGTGGACCGGGTCGGTGGCTGGTTCGCGCGCCACCTGTTCACGGTGTTCGCCGGTGCTGCGATAGGCGTGGTGTTGCTGTGCGTGCCGCAGATCAACCACGTGATCGTGCAGCTGCCGTGGTTCGACCATGCCGGCGTGTTCGAGGTGCTGGTGCTGTGGAGCTACCTCGCGGCGCTGCTGCTGCTGTTCGTCGTGCTGTGGCGATGGTCGCTGCCGCGCACGGTGGCACCCGTCGGTGGCGGTCCCACGCCCACGGTCACGTTCCCGGACGGGGGCGCGGACCCGGCGCGGCCGCAGACCCGGCGCGGCCGGCTGGCGCTCGCCTGCCGGAAGTTCCCGGCCCTGCTCACGCGATTCGCCGCCAGTCGCAGCGGACGGGTGCGGCTCGCGATGGGGGGCGTGCTGCTCGTCGTGGCGGCGGTGTGGTGGTTGTGGTCGGGGCTCGGTGTCGGCTCGCGGTTCACGCTCGAGTACGGCAGCCGCGCGGCGCTGGCGCTGCAGTTGGCGTTGATCGGCGCGTGGCTGATCGGATTCGCGCGTCGGCACCCCGGAACGGGCGATGCGCCCTGGGCGGTCGCGGTCGGCGGCCGCGCGCTGTGGCTGCTGCTGTGCACCTGGGGCCTCGGTGAAGCGCTCTGGCGCTGGTCGCACGACTACCTGATGTGGTCGACGCCGCGCGCCTACACCCTGTGGGCGCTGACGCAGGTTGCGTTCCTGCTGGTCCTGGTCGCCCGCGTCATCGACGCGCTGCACGTCGCTGGCTGGCGCCGGCTGCGGTGGTTTGCCGCGGGGGTTGGCGCGCTGTACTTCGCGTTGCTCGGCGCCGAGCCGGTCGGCAGCCAGGGGCAGCGGCCGGCGGACACGACCCCGGCGGAGACCACGTGGTTCACGGCGCTCGCGGCGCGACTCGACGCCATCCCCGAGGGCGAACCGGTCGTCATCGTGGCGGCCAGCGGTGGCGGTTCGCGGGCGGCGCTGTTCGCCGGCCTCGTCTACGAGCGGCTGGCCAGCCTGCCGGTGCGCGAGCCGGAGCCAGGCAAGCTGCCGAAGACATTCGCCGACCACGTGCTGTTCATCAGTTCCGTGTCGGGAGGCAGCCTGGCCAGCGCCTACCAGGTCTACACGCCGCGCGCGGCCGCCGACCGGCTGCTGGCCAGTCCGCGCAACTCGTTCCACGACGAACTGCTCGACCGCATGGTGC
Organism: Planctomycetota bacterium; assembly: GCA_049276695.1. Taxonomy (GTDB): domain Bacteria; phylum Planctomycetota; class UBA1135; order UBA1135; family UBA2386; genus UBA2386. The sequence continues at coordinate 55 of JBASWX010000041.1, read as the reverse complement.
TGATCGTGCGCGAGATGCTGGAACGCAGTCCCGGCACCGGGCCGGGGGCGGCCCC
>JBASWX010000040.1:0-3400 GCA_049276695.1 Planctomycetota bacterium | reverse complement strand
GCCCGACTGCGGTCGCGGTGTTCGCCGGCGGCGGGGAACTGGCGCGCGCGCAGGTCACGTTCGCCGATGGCCGCGCCGAACTCGGCCTGGCGGTCCCGGCGGGCCACGACGAACTGCGCGTGCAGCTTGGCGCCGACGCGCTCGCGATCGACGACGCGGCCTGGCTGCTGCCCGCACCCATGCGCACGGTCGCGATCGCCGACACTCTGCCGGCCGAACGCAGCGAGCAGCTCGGCATCGCGCGCGTGCTGGCCGCACTGCCGGACTGCCGGCTCGCGATGTCGCGGGCCGAGGCCCAGCTCGTGTTCGCCGCGGCTCCGGGCCAGGTGGCCACCGGCCAGACCGAGATCGTGTTCGACGGCGGCGACGGCGACCGCCGCGGCTTCCGCGGCCCGTTCGTGTTCGACCGCAGCTCGCCGTGGATCGACGGCTTGCAGCTCGCGGGCGTGCTGTGGGTCGCCGGCAGCAAGGACCTGCCCGGCCGCGTGCTGGTCGCCGCGGGCCCGTACGTACTGGCGAGCGAGGAGATGCTCGACCAGGGGCGCCGGCTGTGGCTGCTGCTGGATGGAGGCGCTGGCAACGTGGTGCGCTCGCCCGACTGGCCGGTGCTGTTCGCCAACCTCGTCGAGGCGGCGCGGTCGGACGTGCCCGGCCTCGCCAGCGTGCAGGTGCCGGTCGGCAGCGAAGTCGTCTACCAGCGCCGGGCCAGCGACGCGCAGCTCGTCGTGGTGACGCCGGGTGGCGAACGGCGACCGCTCGCCGGCGGGCGCAAGCTCGGCTGCGTGCCGGAGGAACCCGGGATCCACCGCCTGCTCGCGGCCGACCGCGAGGTCGCGCGCTTCGCGGCGCACTTCACCGATGCCAGCGAGAGCGACCTGCGCGCGGTGCGCAGCGAGACGCGGCCCGGCCGCGCGGGAGGGGTCGGGCGGGCAGCGCCGGTGCGCGACACCGGCATCGAGCGTCTGCTGCTCGCGACCTGCGTGCTGCTGCTGCTCGCCGCCGACTGGTGGCTGCTGCGGCGGAGGGAGACGTGATCCGCTGCGTGCACCCGGAAGCGTTGCTCGCCGCTCCGCTGGTTCTGCTGGTGCTGCGGGCGCGGGTCTGGCCGCGGCCGTTCGTCGGTGTGCTGCGCGTGCTGGCGCTGCTCGCCGCCGCGTTCCTGCTCGCCGGCCCGACCTGGCAGGGCGTCGCCGACGGCCGCGACGTCGTGCTGGTCGTCGATCGCTCGCTGTCGATGCCGGAAGGCGCCCAGGCCAAGGCGCGCGAAGTGGCGCAACAGCTCGATGGCGTCCTGCTCGACGGCGATCGGCTCGGCGTCGTGACCTTCGGTCGCAAGCCGGTGGTCGAAGCGATGCCGCAGGCGCCGTTCGTCTGGCCGGCGAGTGCGCCGGCGGTCGATGGCGACGCCAGCGACCTGGCGGCCGGGATCGCGACGGCGTTGGCGTTGGTGCCCGCGGGCAGGAACGGCTCGCTGCTGGTGCTCAGTGACGGCGAACACACCAGCGGCAGCCTCGACGAGGTCGCACGCGCAGCGCTGCGCCAGGGCCTCCGCATCGACACGATGCACAGCGCACGCAACCCCGGCGCGGACACCGCGGTCGTCGACGTGCAGGCGCCGGCGGCGGTACCGGTCGGTGAACCGTTCGCGCTCGCGGCGGTCGCGGTCGCGACGCTCGCGGGCGAGGCAACGTGGCGGCTGCTGGTCGATGGGCACGAGGTGCAGCGGGGCAACGCTGCGCTCGCCCAGGGCCGCAACGTGCTGCAGTTCCGGCTGGCCCTCGCCGAACCGGGCCAGCACGAAGTGGCGGTCGAGGTGACCGGTGCCGGCGATGCGCGGCCGGAGAACGACCGCGCGACCACCGTGGTGCGGGTCGAGGCGCCGCGGCGCGTGCTGTGCGTGACGCAGGGCGGGGCCGAGGACCGGCTGACCCGCGCGCTGCGCGCAGCCGGCTTCGCGGTCGTCGTCACCGCTCCCGAAGTGGCACCGCTGTCGCTGGCGCAGCTCGACGGCTTCCGGGCCGTGGTGCTCGACGACGTGCCGGCCGGAGCGCTCCCGGCCGGGGCGATGCGGGCGTTGGCGCAATGGGTGCGCGACCTCGGCGGCGGCCTGCTGATGACCGGCGGCAAGGCCAGCTTCGGTGTCGGCGGCTACCACCGATCGCCGATCGAGGACGTGCTGCCGGTCACGATGGAGATCCGCGAGCAGCAGCGGCGCTTTGGCCTCGCGATGGCGATCGCGCTCGATCGCTCGGGCTCGATGCGCGCTGACGCCGGCGGCGTGCCGAAGATGGACCTCGCCAACCGCGGTGCCGCCGCCGCGATCGAACTGCTGTCGCCGATCGACGCGGTTGCGGTGCTGGCGGTCGACACCGGGCCGCACGTCGTGGTGCCGATGACGCCGGTCCAGGACAAGCCGGGCCTGGCGGCGCGCGCCCGCTCGATCGAGTCGGAAGGCGGCGGCATCTTCGTCGGCGTTGCGCTGCACGCCGCGGCCGAGGAACTGGCCAGGGCACCGCAGCAGCACAAGCACCTGGTGCTGTTCGCCGACGCGTCCGACAGCGAGGAACCCGGCGACTACGCGACGTTCGTGCCCGAACTGGTCGGCGCCGGCATCACGGTGTCGGTGATCGGCCTCGGCAGTGCCGCTGACAGCGACGCCGGCCTCTTGCAGCGCATCGCCGAACTCGGCAAGGGTCGCTGCCAGTTCGTCGGCGACGCGGCCGAGCTGCCGCGGGTGTTCGCGCAGGAGACGATCCAGGTCGCGCGCTCGTCGGTGGTCGAGGCGCCGACCGCGATCGCGGTGAAGCCCGCGTACGCGACGCTCGGCGACATGCCGGTGCCGTTCCCCGACGTCGGCGGCTACGCGCTGGCGTGGCCGCGGACAGGCGCCGAGCAGGACCTGGTCACCGTCGACGAGCAGCGCGCGCCGTTCCTGTGCCACTGGCACGTCGGGCTCGGGCGCTCGGCGGCGTTCCTCGGCGAGGCCGACGGGGCGCTGTCGGGTGCCATGGTGGGTTGGGCGCAGTTCGGCGACTGCTTCGCGACGCTGCTGCGCTGGCTCGCCGGCGGGCAGCCCCAGGGCCTGTTCGTGTCGGCGCGCGCCGAGGGCGGCACCGGCGTGTTCACGCTCGAGATCGAACCCGAACGCGCCGCGGTGCTCGACGACGTGCGCGGCGTGCTCGCGCTGCCCGGCGGCGCCACGCGGGAAGTCGGCTTCGAACGGCTCGCTCCGGGCCGGCTGCAGGCGCGCGTGCCGCTGTTGACCACCGGCGTGCACCGCGTCGCGGTTCAGGTCGGCACCGACAGCGTGGCGCTGCCGCCGGTGTGCTTGCCGTACTCGCCGGAGTTCGCACTCGAACCCGATCCACGTGCCGGCGAACGGGCGCTCGCGGGGCTGGCG
>JBASWX010000039.1:0-18694 GCA_049276695.1 Planctomycetota bacterium | reverse complement strand
CCGTCGAGCTGCTGTTCGCGGCTCCCGACGCCGAACGCGCGCGCGACCTCGCGTCGCGGCTGCAGGCCGACCTCGGCGGCCAGGCGCGCGTCGGCGCGATCAACGACGACGACGAGTTCCCGGTCGTGCTGACCGTGAAGTCGTCGGCGCGCGAAGCCGGCATGCAGGAACAGGTCGAGCACCGCGTGCGCACCGCGCACCGCGCACCGCTTCGGCGCGCGCTACGACGGGTGGCAGGCGCGCTGACGGCGGTGGCATTGTGAGGACGACGCACGCCTTCGCCGGAGCCGCGGCTCAGGATCGGCACGACCCAGAACGCTGACGGGTATGATGGTCGGAATGAGCAACCCCATCGACCGCATCACAGTCGATCCGGACCAGTGTGGAGGCCGGGCCTGCATCCGCGGCATGCGCATTCGCGTCATCGACGTACTGGACCTGCTCGCTGCTGGCCTCGGCACCCAGCAGGTTCTCGACGAACTGCCGGACCTGGAGGCCGAAGACGTCAAGGCGGCGTTGCTCTACGCGCGCCGCCGACTGGATCACCCGATCGTGGCCGCCTGATCGGGCATCCGCGTGATCCTCTGGCTCGACGCACACCTGCCCCCAAGCCTGGCTGGCTGGTTGTCGCGCACACTCGGTGTCGAGGCCCGCGCTCTCAGAGATCTCGGCTTGCGCGATGCGAAGGACTGCACTGGGCGCGCGTCGCCGCCGCCTTCGCAAGCGGCGAGCATCTCGTCGAGATCACCGACGAGGGGCGTTGATCAGAACGCGAACAGCAGGTCGACGCCGTTGGTCAGCGTGAAGCCGAGCGGGGCGCCGGCGTCGAGCACCAGCGACTGCCAGCCGAGCTGCACGCCGACGAAGGCCGGGTTCGCGGGCAGCGCGTAGACGAACGACGTGGTGCCGACCGGACCGGCGAGCGCGACCGCGAGGCTGGTCAGCGTCGGCGGGTCCAGGTAGACGGTGCAGCCAGCACCGAACGGGATCGGCACCGGCGACAGCCCGACGCTGCCGAACAGCACGACCAGCAGCCCCGGTGGCACGTTCGCCAGGTAGCCGGCGAATGCCGGGTTGCCGAGGAACGGCACGTTGGTGCGCAGGAACGGACCGAGCCCGCCGGTGCCGACGCAGCTGGCTCCGACCGGCGTCGAGGTCGCGGCCGAGAACTCGTCGGCGCCGATGTCGATCGCGGTGGTGCGGGGTTGCTGGTCGAGGTCGTCGGCGACGCTGGCGGCGACGGTCGACGCGCCGAGGCACGGCGACGTCGCGAGCAGATGGTAGTCGCGGTTGGCGCCGTCGACGAACTGCGGCGGGCCCTGGATCGACGCGAGGTCGCGGAAGGCCGTGAGCTGCCAGTCGAGCAACGTCGCCGACGTGGTGGTGGCGCTGGTGCCCCACAAGGCGAACGGGCCGCCGCTGGTGTCGTGCCAGCAGTTCGATTCGCAGACGACCGGCACCGGGTAGAGGGTGCCGGCCGGCGATTGCATGCGCAGGAACGGTGCGGCTGCGTTCGCGGTCTTGACGACGATGTTGTTGCTGACTTCGGCGTACGGCACTTCGGCCGTTCCCGACGGGTAGGCCCCGAGCACGCAGAACATGCTGCCGACGCCGGTGTCGGCGACGAAGGTGTTGTGCACGATGCGCGTGCCGTTGGATCGCCGCGTCGTGATGTAGCCGAACCGCGCCGTGGTGTTGAACGTGCCGGCGTTGGTCAGCTGCAGCCGCCACAACAGGCAGTTCTGCACCAGCGTGTTGGCCGGCTGCGGCGTGTTGCCGTAGATGGTGACGCCGGTGCCGCCGCAGTCGTGCAGCTGGCAGCGGTCGATGATCGCGTCCTGCACGATGCCGTGCGAAGCCTCCGCGAACAGCGAGATCGCGTCGAAGGTCGCGTTCTTGACCTCGATGCCCTGCAGCGTCACGTAGTCGGCGCCGCCCCAGAACACGCCCATCGCGCGGCCGGCGGCGTCGAACACCGCGCGTTCGCCAGGGGCGGAGCGGAACGTCACGCGGTTCGCGGCCGAACTGCCGGTCCACTGCGTCAGCACCAGCACCGCGGTGTTCGGGGCGTACGCGACGTTGGTCACGAACGGCGTCGCTTCGGTGAAGGGACCGGCGTCGTCGTAGATCCAGAACTCGACCGGACCGGCCACACCCTGCGTGGCGAGTGCCGTGGTCGCATCGAGCAGCGACGCGAAGTTGCTCGCCGACGACGGCCACGTCGGGTTGATCGTGTAGGGGCCCGCGAGCTGCGCGGGCAGGGCGGCGACGAGGAACGGAACGACGGCGAGGGTGCGGCGCATGGTGACCCGGTCGGGGCGGAGGCACCGTAGCGTGTCGGTGCGCCGCGGGGCAGTGGGGGCTATGAAGGTGGCCACGCGATGGATTCGGTGAGCCAGTTCGTGCTCGGCGGCAGCCTCGCCGGCGCCGTGCTCGCGCGCCACGGCAAGGCGTGGCGCGCGGTGCTGTGGGGCGGTGTCGTCGCGACGCTGCCCGACCTCGACGTGCTGATCGACCACGGCGACCCGATCGCGAACATGGTCGCGCACCGCGGCTGGAGTCATTCGCTGTTCTGGCTCACCCTCGCGGCGCCGGTGCTGGCGTTCGGCATCGCGGCACTGCACGGCGAACGGGCGCGGTTCCGGAGCTGGTGGCTGGCGGTGTGGCTGGCGCTGTTCACGCACCCGCTGCTCGATGCGATGACGATCTACGGCACGCGCATCCTGCTGCCGTTCAGCGATCATGCGTTCGCGGTCGGCAGCCTGTTCATCATCGATCCGCTCTACACGGTGCCGCTGCTGGTCGGGTGCGTCGTGCTCGGAGTCGGGAAGGGCAGTGCGCGCAGCCGGCAGTGGAACCTCGGCGGGCTGGTGGCGAGTTCGCTGTACGCGGCGTGGAGCGTCGTCGCGCAGCAGCTCGCGATCGCCGCCGCCAGCGCGTCGCTCGCGACCGCCGGCATCGCGCCGGCACGGCTCGTGGTGACGGCGGCGCCGTTGCAGACCGTGCTGTGGCGCGTGCTCGCGGTCACCGAGACGACGGCGTACGAGGGCTTCTGGTCGCTGCTCGACGACGGTGCCCCGATAGAATGGACCGCGATCGACCGCGGCGCCGGGTTGTTGGCGGAGCTGCGTGGCTCGGCGGCGGTCCTGCGTGCGGTCGCGTTCAGCCAGGACTGCTGCAAGCTCGAGCGGGTCGGCGACGAGGTCCGGCTCGCCGATCTGCGCATGGGGCAGGAGCCGTACTACGTGTTCACGTTCGTGGTCGGCCGCGCCGCGAACGGCGGCGGCGGGGCGCTCGCGGCGGTGGAGCCGCCGGTGAAGGCCGGGCTCCGCATTCCGATCGCGCAGGCGCTGCCGTGGCTGTGGCGGCGGGTGTTCGGCGAACGCATCGCGACACCGCGGTGAGCGGGTGCCTGCGAGCATTCTCCTTCTGGCGACTTGCCCGGAGCCGCTGGCAATGGGCACACTTCGCCCGCGGTGTTGGGAGGGTGCAGCCTTGTGTGAGCACCTCGTCATGAACATGCCCTCGGTCTCGTCGTCTCTCCGCGTCCTCTCCTCGTTGCTCGTCGCCGGCTCAGCGCTGACCGCGCAATGCGGGCAGTGGTTGCCCGGTCAGGGCCTGCCCGGCGTGAACGGTCTCGTGCACGCGGTCGTGTCATGGGACCCCGACGGTGCTGGTCCGGCCCCAGCGGTGCTCGTCGTCGGCGGCACGTTCACGCTGGCGTCGCAGGTGCTGGCGCGCAACATCGCGCTCTACGACGTCGCGGCCGGCACGTGGCTGCCGCTCGGCGGTGGCATGAACGGCACGGTGTACACGCTCGCGGTGTTGCCGAACGGGACCTTGGTCGCGGGCGGCGACTTCACGATCGCCGGCACCGCGACCGTGAATCGCGTCGCCAGCTGGAACGTCGCGTCGTGGTCGGCACTGGCGGGTGGCATGAACGGCACGGTGCGCACGCTGCACGCGCTGGCGAACGGCGACCTGATCGCGGGCGGTGAGTTCACGATGGCCGGCGGCAACGCGGCGAGCCACGTCGCGCGGTGGGATGGTGCGGTGTGGGGTGCGTTGGCGGGTGGTACTGACGGCAACGTGTTGTCGCTGGCGTCACTGGCCAACGGCGACCTGATCGTCGGTGGTGAGTTCGCGGTGGCGGGTGGTGGGGCGGCGAGCCGGATCGCGCGGTGGACGGGAGTGGCGTGGTTCCCGCTCGGCACCGGGATGAACGGCACCGTGCGCGCGGCAACGACGCTGGCGACCGGTGACCTCGTGGCTGGCGGCGATTTCACGACCGCGGGCGGAGTCCCGACGAATCGCATCGCGCGCTGGAATGGCGCGGTGTGGTCGCCTCTGGCCACCGGCACGGACGGTGCGGTCTACGCCCTGCGTCGGATTGCGACTGGCGAGGTCATCGCCGGCGGCAACTTCACGACTGCGGGCGTCAGCGGCACGGCGTTCATCGCGCGGTGGAGTGGCACGGCGTGGTCGTCGATGGGCGGCGGGACCAGCGACGCGGTGCGAGCATTGGCTGAGCTGCCGTCCGCGAACGTCGTCGCCGGCGGCGACTTCCAGAATGCGGGTGGGACGCAGGCGTACCGCGTCGCGCGGTGGAACGGGTCCGCGTGGTCGGGACTCGGCTCGTCGACGAGCAGCGGCGTGAGCAGCCCCATCTACGCGCTCGCTGTCACGCCGAACGGGGAGGTCATCGCTGGCGGCGACTTCTCCTCTGCCGGCGGCGTCAGTGCCTCGTACGTCGCCCGATGGAACGGCACCGCCTGGGCCGCGCTCGGCTCTGGCGCCGGCTTCCCGGTGCGTGGACTCGCCGTGCTACCCAATGGCACTGTTGCCGCCTGTGGCTCGTCGCAGGTGTCCACTTGGAACGGCACGTCCTGGGCCGGACTCGGCTCGAGCACCAACGGCTCCGTCGAGGTCCTGGCGGCAATGCCGAATGGAGACCTCATCGTCGGCGGTGCGTTCAGCACCGCCGGTGGCTTCCCGGCCTACGGCATCGCGCGATGGAACGGCTTCGCCTGGTTCCCGATGGGATCCGGAACCGGCAGCTACGTGCGGGCCCTCTGCGCGCTGCCGAACGGCGACGTCATCGTTGGCGGGGACTTCGGCTCGATCGGCGGAGTGACTGCGTCGTACATCGCTCGTTGGACCGGGACGTCCTGGACCGCGATCGGACCTGGTCTCAGCTACCGGGTCTTCGCACTCGCCGCGCTGCCAAACGGCGATGTCGTGGCAGGAGGTGAGTTCCTCACGACCTCCACGGGTGGTCCTGCCCTGAACTACATCGCGCGATGGAACGGCACGCAGTGGCTGCCACTCGGCGGGGGTCTCAACTACTACGTGCGCGCCCTCGCCGTGCTGCCGAACGGCGACGTCGTCGCAGGGGGCGAGTTCACCGGCGCGGGCGCAGTGGGTGCGAACCGTATCGCCCGCTGGGATGGTACGAACTGGTCGGCCTTCGACGCTGGGGCGAGCTCCACGGTGCGCGCGTTGGCAGTGCAGCCCACTGGCACACTCGTGGTGGGTGGCGACTTCACGTCGGCAGGTGGCACCAGCTCGACCTACTTCGCCCGCTACGCATCGACGTGCCCGGCGAGCGTCGCGGCGAACGGCGCCGGCTGTCCGGGGTCCGGCGGCGCCAGCCTCTACAGCGCGCAGTCCCTTCCCTGGCTCGGCGCGACCTACCGCGCGCGCGGCACCGGCCTCCCCGCGAGCGCGATCGCAGTGCTGCTGAGTGGTGCGAACACCCTGAATCTGCCGCTGGCCTCGGTGGTGAGCCCCGCGTCGCCGAGTTGCCAACTGCTGGTCGATCCGCAGTCGCTCGAAGTGCTGCTCACGTCCGCGACCGGCACCGTCGACACCAGCCTCGTCGTGCCGCGCGTGCCTGCCCTGGTCGGCCAGGTCTGGAACCAGCAGCTCGTGCTGATCGAGCTCGACCAGTTCCTCGCCTTCGTGCAGTTCACCAGCACCAACTCGCTGGCCCTCACGATGGGTCAGTTCTGACCGTCGCGGGGGGCGGCGGGCACGATTCCTGATCGCCGCGAACGCGTGGCGCCCTATCCTGCCGCCCCGAGATCCGCATGCGCCACGTCGCCGACTCCGTCGTTCCGTTCCTCTCGCTCCTCCCGTCGCTGCTGTTCCCGACTCTGCTGCTCGCGCAGCAGGGCGGCGCACCGTCGAGCGCGCCACCCGCAGCGCCAGCCGCGAAGGCGCAACACGTGTTCGAGGACGGGCAGGCGCAGCCGCAGGACGTGTTCAAGAAGCAGAAGGAGTGGGTGCAGGAGTTCCTGTTCGTGGAGGCGCCGTTCGACACCGACAACGACGGGCGGCCCGACCGCCTGCACGTCGACGTGATCCGGCCGCTGCAGACCAAGACCGAGGGGCTGAAGGTGCCGGTCGTCTACGAGACCAGCCCGTACTTCGCGGGCACCGGCCCGATGGACCTCAGCTACTACCACGACGTCAAGCAGGAGCTGGGCGAGAAGTCGCCGCCGCGCGCGCAGATGGCGGCGATCCCGTGGGGCGGCGAAGTCGGCATGATCGGCGACGAGAACGGCCGGCGCATGAACCTGCAGGCGGCAGGGCGCTGGCTGCAGCGCGGCTTCGCGGTCGTGCACTCGTGCTCGCCGGGCACCGGCTGGTCGCAGGGTTGCGCGACGGTGGGCGGCACCAACGAGACCTTGGCGCCGAAGGCGGTGATCGACTGGCTGTGCGGGCGCGCGAAGGGCTACACGTCGCTGACGGGCAAGGACGAGGTGAAGGCCGAGTGGTGCAGCGGCAAGGTCGGCATGACGGGCACGTCGTACAACGGCGGCCTGCCGATCGCGGCGGCGACGACGGGAGTGGAGGGACTCGCGGCGATCATCCCGATCTCGCCGCCGTCGTCGTGGTACCGCTACTACCGCAGCCATGGCCTGGTGCGCAGCCCGGGCGGTTACCTCGGCGAGGACATGGACGTGCTGTTCGACTTCATCGCCAGCTGCGAACCGAAGCGTCGCCAGTGGTGCATCGAGAAGGTGCGCGACACCGAACTCGCGATGGCGATCGACCGCGTGCACGGCGACTACAACGACTTCTGGCACGGCCGCGACTACCTCGCGCAACTGGACAAGTACACGTGCCCGACGCTGGCGGCGCACGGCCTGAACGACTGGAACGTGATGCCCGACCACAGCATCGAGCTCTTCATCGCCCTGAAGCAGAAGGGCGTGCCGAGCATGCTGTTCCTGCACCAGGGCGGACATGGCGGCGAGCCGCCGTTCCCGCTGATGAACCGGTGGTTCACGCGCTGGCTGTTCGGCGTCGAGAACGGCGTCGAGCACGAGGCGAAGGCGTGGGTCGTGCGCGAGGGCGAGCGGCGCGGCTCGCCGACGCAGTACGCGGACTATCCGAACCCGGACGCGGCGGCGGTGGTCGTGCACCCGCGCGGCGATGGCAACAAGGTCGGGGAGCTGGGCAGCGAGGCGAGGGCCGGGCGCGGCAAGCAGACGCTGGTCGACGACGTCGGCAAGACCGGCGCCGAACTGGCGACCGCGGTGCAGTCCGAGAACCGGCTGTTGTTCGCGACCGGCACGTTCGCGGAGCCGGTGCACCTGTCGGGGCGCGTCGTGCTGAAGATCCGCGTCGCCGCCGACAAGCCGGCGTGCAACCTGTCGGCGTGGCTGGTGGCGCTGCCGTGGGAGGACGCGAAGCGGGCGCGCGGCCGCATCATCACGCGCGGCTGGGCCGACCCGCAGAACGCCGGCTCGCTGCGCGAGAGCAAGCCGCTGGTGCCGGGCAAGTTCGTCGACCTGCAATTCGAACTGCAGCCCGACGACCAGGTGATTCCGGCGGGGGAGCGCATCGCGTTGCTGGTGTTCGCGAGCGACAGCGAGTTCACGCTGTGGCCGAAGCCTGGCACGAAGTTGACCGTCGACCTCGACGGCACGTCGCTGTCGCTGCCGGTCGTCGGCGGCGAAGCCGCGTGGGCGAAGGCATTGGCGGGCGACGGCAAGCGTTGACAGTCGTCGGGGCCGTCCTTCTCATCCGGGAATGGCGGTTCACGATCCGGGCGATCCGCAGCGGGCGGCGTTGCCCGCCGACGTCGCGGCGGCGGTGCTCGCGGCGATCCGTGCCTTCCACGACGAACTGGCGGCGGGCACTGCGGACCCCGCTGCGGTCACCGCGCGTGGCTTCCGCCTGCTGGTGAGCCGCGGCGACGAGGCTTCGGGCCAGGACCTGCGCTACGAAGTGCCGCGCGTGACGATCGGGCGCCGCGAAGGCGAGAACCTGTTGCGGTTGAACGATCCGATGGTGTCGTCCGCGCACGCGGTGATCGAGTGCACGCCCGAGGGCATCGTCGTGAGCGATTGCGGCAGCACCAATGGCACCGAGGTCGACGGCGTGCGGCTGCCGCGGGAAGTGGCGCAGCCGCTGCACGAGGGCAGCGTGATCGTGATCAAGCCGTTCCGGCTCGTGTTCCATCATCTGCCTGCTGATGGCGCCGAGGTCGACTTGTCCGCCGGGGCGCTGCTCGAACGACTGCGCGGCGCGTTCGCCGCCAAGGCGGAATCGCCGCCGCGGCAGCAGCAGGAGGCGCTCGTGGAGCTGCTGCGACCGTTGCGCGCGCTCGGCGACCCGGGATCCCGGTTGGACGAACTGGCTCGGCTGTTGCGGCCGGGCGCGGGCGACGAGTCGCTGGTGGCGGTGGCGGCGCTGCGGGCGCTGACCCAGCTGTCGCGCAGTCTGCTCGGGTCCGGCGAGTTCACCAGTCCCGAGCAGGTGCAGGTCTTCGCCGGCAAGCTCGGCCGCTTCGCCGATGCGACCTCGCGCGGCATGGAACGGCTGCTCGAACTGCGCAAGGTGCTCGGGCGCCACCTCGAACTCGGTCTCGCCAGCACCGCCAGCGGGCGGCCTTCGGTGCGCACCGCTGCCGAAGTGCGCGACCTGCTGCTCGGCTGGCAGTCCGGGGCGACGGCGGCGGATGCGTCGGGCTGGTTCGCGGCGCGCTTCTTCGATGATCTGGTCGCGATCGTCACCGGCCTGCTGCAGGGCAACCAACAGGTCCGCCGCGCGGTGCGCGAACGGCTCGATCCGGCGACGCTGGTGGAGGTCGCCGGGCGCGAGGCGAAGCTGCGCGCGCTGGTCCAGGCGGCGGCCGGCTCGCTGCTGTGGCAGACGTTCGTGCAGGCGTTCGAGGAGGTCACCGGCGGTGGTGGCGCCGAAGACGCGCAGCTGGCCGAACTGCTGGAACGCGCGCGCGCCGATCGGCCGGCATCGTGACCACGGTGGTACCGGCGGGCACGTTGCGGCCCGTGTGTGTTGGTCCCGCGAGCCGATCGCCTGCGCGCCGGTGGCTGGATGGGGTAGTCTTCTCCCGCCAACGCCCATGACGCCGAACGAACCGCAGCCGATTCCAGAGCCGGCCGACAAGCCGATCGACCCCGCCATCGGCAACACCGAGTTCCTGGTGCGCGAGGTCGTGCACGGCGAGGCCAAGCAGGCCTGGCCGGTGCTGTCCGAGAAGATCCTGTACTACCTGCGCACCCGGTTCGGCCATGCGTCGTTCCCGCAGGGCACCGAGTTCGGCGACTTCGTCAGCGAAGCGATGGTGAAGATCCTGACCTCGGTCGACACCTTCGAGTACCGCGGCAAGGATTCGTTCTGGAAGTGGACCCAGACGCTCGCCGGCAACCTGTGGCGCGACTTCTGGCGCAAGTTCGACCGCGACCGTCGGCTCGGCCTGCTCGGCCGCGGCGACACCGCCAGCGACAGCGACTCGCGGCCGATGTCGTTGACCGACGCGGCGCCGGCGCAGGGCGAGACGCCGACGCAGATCGTGCGGTGGCGCGAGCTCGAACGCGCCGAGGCGGAGTGCGTCGCCAAGCTGCCCAAGCACATGCACGACGTCTACGTGATGCGCCGGCAGCACGAGCTGTCGTTCGCCGAGATCTCGGAGAAGCAGGGCGGCATCAACGAGGCAACGCTGCGCAGCCACTACATGCGCGCGCGCGACCGGATCCGCGAGTGCCTCGGCAGCAAGCTCGACGAGATCGGTACCAGGATCCAGGGCTGGCAGGAGTAGGGGCGCGCGGCCTGGCGGAGGGGAAAGTGCCTGGTTTGGTAGGCACTTCTCAAGGTGCCTGGTAAACTAGACGATCACTGGATCGTCCGGTCGAGCACTGCGCATGGACCCGAAGCTGCTGATGGACGTAGCTGCGTACTGGAGCCACTGGGGCAAGGCTCCGCCCGCGGGCGTGCCGCGCACGGTGGTCCTGCCGCGCGAACTGCGCCCCGACCTGGCGTTGGCGATCCAGGGGGTGCGGCGCTGCGGCAAGTCGACGTTGATGGCGCAGTTGATGCGTCGATACCACCTCGACCGCCGGCGCTGCATGTTCGTCAACTTCGAGGACCCGCGGCTGGCGCATCTTCTCGACCACACCACTCTGCAGGCGCTGGTCGACGTTTTCGAACAGGAACGCGGGCGCGGTGGCTGTACCTGGTTCTTCGACGAGGTCCAGCACGTCGACGGATGGCAGCGTTGGTTGCACGCGCAGCTCGAGCGGCCGCGCGACCGCCGGTTCGTGGTGACGGGTTCCAACTCCGCGCTGTTGTCCGGCGAACTCGGCTCCAGCCTCACCGGACGCCATCACCTCGTCGAACTGTTCCCGTTCGACTTCGCCGAGTATCAACGCATGGTGCCGGATGGCTCGCTGTCCGACTACCTGGCGGCCGGCGGCTTCCCGGCGACGCTGAACGTGCCCGATGGCGATCGGCTGTTGCAGGGCTACTTCAACGACATCATCGAGCGCGACATGCGCGAGCGCGTCGGCGCGCGCTCGACGCTGCCGTTGCGCCAGCTGGTGCAGATGGTCTACGAGTCGGCCGGTTCGGAACTGAGCGCGCGGCGCGTCGCCACCGCGATCGGGATCACCGACGACACCACGGCGTTGTACCTCGATGCCGCGGAGTCCGCGTACCTGGCGTTCGCGTGCCCGTACTTCGCGTGGTCGGCGCGCCAACGCACCGCTCGCCATCGCAAGTGGTACCCGATCGACACCGGCCTGCGCCGGGCGACGGTCACGCGGACCGGCACCGACCGCGGCAAGCAACTCGAGTGCGCGACGTTCCTCGCACTGCGCCGTCGTTTTCGCGAGGTGTTCCACTGGCGGAACGGCGGCGAGGTGGACTTCGTCGTGCTGCACGACAACAAGCCGCTGCCGGTGCAGGTCACCTGGGACAAACCGCAGCCGCGGCACCACGAGGCGCTGGACGGCTTCTACGCTGCGCATCGCGACGCGCACGAGGCGATGTTCGTGACCGCGGCGTCGTTCGCAGCCGGCATGCCCGACCTGCCGCCGTCTGGCGGATAGTGCGTCTCCGGCGCGCTGGCTCGAGCCTCGAGCAGGCATCGCGCTACTCTCGGGCAATGTCGCGCCGCTGGTTCACCTGCCCTTTGCCGCCTGCCGGTCCGGCGACGCTGGGTCCCGGCCTCGGCCATCACCTCGGCCGGCTCGTGCGCACGCGGCCGGGTGACGGCGTCGTGTTGTTCGACGGAGCGGGCGGCGAGGTGGCAGCGACCGTGATCGAGGTCCGCGGCCGCGACGTCCTGGTCGACGTCGGTGCGCCGGTCACCCGCGCGATCGGTCGGTTCCCGCGCACGGCGATCGACGTCGCGTGTGCCTTGCCGAAGGACCCGCGGGTCGAATGGTTGCTCGAACATGGCACCGAGGCCGGCATCCGCAGCTTCCGGCCGATCCTGACCGAGCGCACCAACCGCCAGCACGAACAACGCGCGCGCTGGCACCGCATCCTGATCGCGGCGTGTGCGCAGTGTGATCGCGCCGTGCTGCCGACCATCGAGCCGACCGTCACGCTCGCCGAACTGTGCGCGATGCCGCTGCCGGCCGCGCGCTACACGGCGACGTTCGCGGCCACGGAACTCGGGCCGTCGCTCGCGGACCAGGCGTTGCTCGTCGTGGGGCCGGAGGGTGGGCTGACCGATCGTGAACTGGAACTGCTCGCCGCCGCCGGCTTCGCGCCGCGCAGCCTCGGGCCATTGACCCTGCGCACCGAGACCGCGGTGCTGGCGGGGGCGGTGCGGCTGTTGCAGCGACCCTGACGCAGCTCGATCGGCCAGCCGGCGGCCGGCGTCACATGTTGCGCCGGTACTGCCCGCCGACCTCGTACAGCGCGTGCGACATCTGACCGAGCGTGCACACCTTGGCGGCATGCATCAGGCTCGCGAACACGTTGCCGCCGGCCAGCGCATCACGCTGCAGCGCCTGCAGTGCCGCCGTCGCCGCGTCGCCGGCCGCGCGCTGGCAGGCCTGTACTTCGTCGATCTGCGCCTGCTTCTCGGCGTCGGTGCTGCGCATCACCTCGTGCACGATCTGGATCGGTGAGCCGTCGCGGCCGAGGAAGGTGTTGACGCCGACCAGCGGCAGCTCGCCGCTCGCCTTCTTCGCCTCGTAGTGCATCGACTCGTCCTGGATGCGGCCGCGCTGGTACATCGTCTCCATCGCGCCGAGCACACCGCCGCGTTCGGACAGGCGCAGGAACTCGGCGTAGACCGCTTCCTCGACCAGGTCGGTCAGCTCCTCGATCAGGAACGAACCCTGCAGCGGGTTCTCGTTCTTCGCCTGGCCCAGCTCCTTGTTGATGATCAGCTGGATCGCCATCGCGCGCCGCACCGACGCCTCGGTCGGCGTCGTGATCGCCTCGTCGTAGGCGTTGGTGTGCAGCGAGTTGCAGTTGTCGTAGATCGCGTACAGCGCCTGCAGCGTGGTCCGGATGTCGTTGAAGTCGATCTCCTGCGCGTGCAGCGAGCGGCCCGACGTCTGGATGTGGTACTTCAGCATCTGGCTGCGCTCGTTGCCGCCGTACTTGTGCTTGATCGCCTTGGCCCAGATGCGGCGCGCGACACGGCCGATCACCGCGTACTCGGGATCGGTGCCGTTGCTGAAGAAGAAGCTGAGGTTGGGCGCGAACTCGTCGACCGAGAGGCCGCGCGACAGGTAGTACTCGACGTAGGTGAAGCCGTTGGCGAGCGTGAACGCGAGCTGCGTGATCGGGTTGGCGCCGGCTTCGGCGATGTGGTAGCCGGAGATCGACACCGAGTAGAAGTTCCGCACCTTGTTGGTGGTGAAGAACTGCTGCACGTCGCCCATCATGCGCAGGGCGAACTCGGCGCTGAAGATGCAGGTGTTCTGCGCCTGGTCCTCCTTCAGGATGTCGGCCTGCACGGTGCCGCGCACGGTCGCCAACGTCTGCTCGCGGATGCGGTCGTACACGTCCTTGGGCACGACCTGATCGCCGGTGACGCCGAGCAGCAACGTGCCGAGACGGTCGTGGCCGGGCGGCAGCTCGGCGCGGTAACGCGGCCGCGGCATGCCCTTCTGCGCGTACAGCCGGTCGATCGCCGCGGTCGCGTCGGCGACCTTGCCGTGCTGGTGCAGCCAGCGTTCGCACTGCTGGTCGATCGCCGCGTTCAGGAAGAACGCGAGCAGCATGGGTGCGGGGCCGTTGATCGTCATCGACACCGACGTGACCGGGTCGCACAGGTCGAAGCCCGAGTACAGCCGCTTGCAGTCGTCGAGCGAGCAGATCGACACGCCGGCGTTGCCGACCTTGCCGAAGATGTCCGGACGCAGCGCCGGGTCCTCGCCGTACAGCGTCACGCTGTCGAACGCGGTCGACAGCCGCTTGTAGGGTTGGCCAGCCGACAGGTAGTGGAACCGGAAGTTGGTGCGCTCGGGGCCGCCCTCGCCGGCGAACATGCGCGTCGGGTCCTCGGACAGCCGCTTGAACGGGTAGACGCCGGCCGCGAACGGGAAGCGGCCGGGCAGGTTCTCCTGCAGCAGCCAACGCAGACGGTCGCCGTACGACCGGTACTTCGGCAGCGCGACCTTCGGGATCCGCAGCCCGGACAGTGACTGCACGTGGTTGGGCACGCGCACGTCGCGGTCGCGGACCTGGAACACCGAGTGCTCGGTGCGGAAGTCCGCGATCGTGGCGTCGAACCGCTCGAGCGCCTGGGCACACTCGGGAGCGAGCTGCTGCCAGGCGGCGGCCAGCTCCTGCTCCAGCGTCGCGCGCGCGACGCCGGCGCTCGCAGGCAGAGCTGCGCGAGCCCCGTCGAGCACGTAGCAGCGTTCGGCGAGGTCGCTCTGCTCCTTGCTCCAGGCGTTGTAGCGGCGGTTGGTCTCGACGATCTCGGCGAGGTAGCGCACGCGGTCGTTCGGGATCACGTGCGTGGTCGCTGGCTCGCCCTCGGTCAGCGCCAGCTGGCTGGCGAAGCGGCCGGGGCAGCGGGCGGCCAGCGCGTTGACGACGGCGCGGTAGAAGCGGTTGGTGCCGGGGTCGGCGAACGTCGCCGCCATCGTGCCGTACACCGGCATGTCCGCCGGCGAACGGTCGAACGCCTTCTTGTTGCGTTGGTACTGCTTCTGCACGTCGCGCAACGCGTCCCTGGCCCCGCGGCGGTCGAACTTGTTGATCGCCACCAGGTCGGCGTAGTCCAGCATGTCGATCTTCTCGAGCTGGCTCGCCGCCCCGAACTCGGGCGTCATCACGTACAGCGACACGTCGGCGTGTTCGACGATCTCGGTGTCGCTCTGGCCGATGCCGCTCGACTCGAGCAGGATCAGATCGAAGCCGGCGAGGCGCAGCGCGGCCAACGCGTCGCGCACCGCCTCGGCGAGCGCCAGGTTGGCGCGCCGGGTCGCCATCGAACGCACGAACACGCGGCCATCGCTGGCGGCGTTCATCCGGATCCGGTCGCCGAGCAAGGCACCGCCGGTCTTCCTGCGCGTCGGGTCGACACACAGCACGGCGATGCGGTGCCGGGGGAAGTCGAGCAGGAAGCGGCGCAGCAGTTCGTCGATCAGCGAGCTCTTGCCGGCGCCGCCGGTGCCGGTGATGCCGAGCACCGGCGGTCGCGAAGCCAGGCGCTGCACGCGCGCGCGCATCTCGTCGCGGTGCCGTTCCGGATGGCTCTCGAGCAACGTGATCGCCTTGGCCAGCGCGCGCGGGTCGGTCGCGGCGAGCGGCGGCAGCGGTTCCTCGGCGTGCGCGGTCGCGAAGTCGCAGCGCGCCAGCATGTCGTCGATCATGCCCTGCAGGCCGAGTGCCCGGCCGTCGTCGGGCGAGTAGATGCGGGCGATGCCGTAGTCGTGCAGCGCCGCGATCTCCTCGGGCAGGATCACGCCGCCGCCGCCGCCGAAGATGCGCACGTGGGCTGCACCCCGCTCGCGCAGCACGTCGCGCATGTAGCGGAAGAACTCGTTGTGGCCGCCCTGGTAGCTGGTCACCGCGATGCCTTGCGCGTCCTCCTGGATCGCGGCGTCGACGATCTCACGCACCGAACGGTTGTGGCCGAGGTGGATCACCTCGGCGCCCGAAGCCTGGGCGATGCGGCGGAAGATGTGGATCGCAGCGTCGTGGCCGTCGAACAGGCTGGTGGCGGTGACGAGCCGGATCTTGTGTTGCGGCGTGTACGGTTTGGGCACGTGGCTGGTCGACGAGAGGGCGGTCGGACCGGACGTTGCAGACGTTGCAGAGGCCGCGGGGGTCACAGTGCGGGCAATGGGACCACGGAAAGCAGCAATCTAGCGGCCTGGTTCCGCCCTGCCGAGAGCTTCATCGGCCAGGAACGCACTCCGGGACACTGCGGCGGCAGGTCGGCAACCGCTGCTACTCGGTCGCCGCGTTCTCTTCGGACAGCTGCGAGTAGTGCTGGGCAACGATCTTCCAGTCGTCGCTCATCCGACACAGTGCGAAGGTGCAGCGACCATTCTGGTCGTGGTTGCGGCCCTCCGGGTCGACCTGGGTCAGCTTCCAGCCGCCGACCACGGTCGCGAACTGGTCCTCGAACACCTGGAAGTCCATGTCCTTCAGTTCGAGCTTCACCGACTCCAGGTAGCGGAACTCCTGGTCGAGCACCTCCTCGAAGGCGCCCCAGCCGCGGTCGCGGCGGCCCGAGGCGTCGAGGTTCTGGAACCGCTTGTCGGTCCAGAAGTGCGAGCGGAAGGTCTTGAGGTCTCTGCTGTTGAACGCCTGCCGCATGCTGCGGAAGAAGTCGTCCAGTTCCTTCAGGCTTTCGACGCTCATGAGCGGCATTGGGATTGGGGGGCGACCGCGGGCGGCCCGATCGCGATCGGGCCCGGCCAGGCTGGCAGCGGGTGCTGCGGTCACCGCGCGATGTGTCGGTAGAGAGGCTCTTTGGCCTTTTCGTAGACGACTTTGCCATTGACCAGGGCCGTCGTCACGAAGGTGGCATAGTGCAGCGGATCCCCATCGAGAATCAAGACGTCCGCGTCCTTGCCGGCTTCGAGCGAGCCGACCCGGGCGTCGACCCCGAGGATCCTGGCGGCGTCCAAGGTCAGCGTCCGAAGGGCCTTGCGGTTGTCGAGTCCGCCGCGCACCGCGAACGCGGCGTCGAGGTGGGGGGTGTTGAGGTCCTGACCCATGATCCCGCCGGTGCCAACGCCCGCCCCGCCGAACGAGCCGACCGGGCAGGTGACCGCGACCGGCACGCCGGCCCTCGCCAGGATTGCGGCGGACGCGATGTTGCTGCCGGTCCGGTCCGGGTCCTGGGGGTCGGCCGGCACCCGGTCGCGCGGGCTCAGGAACACCATCGAGCCGGTGGCCGCGATCTCGTCGGGCACCAGCCACGCGCTGGTCGGCTTCTGGATCACGACTGGCCGGCCGAGCAGCCGGGCGATGTCCAGTGCCTGCCGGATCGAGTCGAGGTCGTTGGCCGAACGGCCGCCGCCGCCACCGCGCCGGCCGCCACCGAACGGATTGAAGCCGAGCCCGCCGGCGCTGATCCACAGCACCGCCTGGCCGCGCATCACCGCGATCAGCCGTTCGGCGCCCGCGGGCGCCGGCGGCTCCTTGGTGTTGGCGTCGGCCGCCTTCTTCTTCGGGAAGTCGTCGAGTTCCTTCAGGTAGTCGCGGACCTTCTTGACGGTCTCCTCGAACTTGTCGCGGTCGGCGAGGCTCAACGGCACCGACATCCCGGCGACGCTGTCCTCCTGCAGCACCATGCCCTTGACGTCGCCCCAGGCGAGCTTGATCACCGCGTTGCCGCCGCCCGGCATCGCGCCGCTGCCCGGCGAACCGGCGAGGAACGAGGTGACGCCCGACGCCAGGCCCTGCTTGATCTCGGGATCGAACGGGTTCACCGCGTCGGCGAACGGGGCGCTGCGGCCGGCTCCCATGCCGTTGCCGACCACGGCGACGAAGCCCGGACTGACGCACTTGCCCTTGGCGTCGAGCACCGTGGTGCCTTCGGACAGCACCAGGTTGTGTCCGACCGCGTCGATCTTGTCGTCGCCGATCAGCACCGTGGCCCCGCTGAGGCGCTGGCCGGTGCCGATGTAGACGTCGCCGCCGACGATCGCGGTGTACTGCTTCGGCTTCTTGTCGGCGTCGGCGGGTTTCGCTTCGGGCGCCGGCACCGTGGCCGGCTGGTTCGCATCGGGGCGTTGGCCGCGGCGGCCGCGGCCCTGCGCCGGCAGTTCGGCGGCGGCGACGAGCAGGGCGATGGCGACGAGCCAGGCCGAGGTGCGGCGATGGGTGGGAACGATGCGGATCATTGCTTCTGGACCTCCTGGCCGGCGAGCCACACCGATTCGAGCTGGCCGTCGGCGCCGAGCGGCTCGCCGCGGAACAGCAACAGGTTCGCTTCCTTGCCGGCCTCGAGCGAGCCGACCTGCCCCTCGATGCCGAGGATCTTCGCCGGCACCAGCGTGACCGCGCGCAGGGCGGTGTCGGCGGGCAACCCGTAGCGCACCAGTTCGATCAGCCGGAAGAACAGCGCACGCACTTGCGCCGGGCTCTCGCCGACCGTGAACGCGAGCTCGACGCCGGCGTCGTGCAACTGCTTGCTCGGGTGGGTCAGGATGCGCGAGCGCGGCTGGCTCGCCATGTCCGGCGGCAGCAGCACCGGGCATTGCCAGGCCTTCACCTGGTCGAGCACCTCGAGCACGGTGCCGTTGGTGGGGTCGTGCCGCAGCATCGCCAGTGCCCGCGGGAACTTCACGGTGTCGGCGACCGCGGTCTGCCAGTGCAGCAGATCGGCGGCCGAGTCGATCTGCACGACCGCGCGGCGCTTGCCTTCGAGCAGGTCGGCGAGCACCTCGAGGTTCGGATCCTTGGGCGCTGGCTGCGGCCGCGCTGCGGGCTGGCTGGGCGGGCCCTGCGGCGGCGTCTCCGGCTTCGGTTCGGGTTTCGGTTCGGGCTTCGGTTCCGGTTTCGGCTCCGGCTTGGGTTCGGGCTTCGGCGGCTCGGTGCCCTTGGGCGGTTCCGTCTTCGCTTCCGCCGGCTTGTTCTCCGTTGCTGGCGCGGGCGTGGCCGGCGCGGCCGGCTTCTCGGGCGGCTTCCTGCGCTCGTCGACGATCTTCTGCGCCTTCTCGAACGTCTCCTTCAGCAGCTTCTTGGTCTGGCTGTCGCGCACCATGCCGACCTGCACGAACGCGTCGTCGTCGCGCGTCAACTGCTCGAGCGTCTTGCCGTCCGGGCGCAGCACCGCGCCGAGTCCCGGAAAGCCGCCGCCGCTCGGCGTCAGCGCCAGCGAGGTGACGCCGACCTGCAGCAGGTCGGCGAACACCGTCTGCTTGCTGTAGAGCCCGTCGACGACCTTGGTCGCGGCGCGGTTGCTGGTGCCGCCGCCGCCGCTGCTCGGCATCGGGAACTCGCCGCG
>JBASWX010000038.1:0-11031 GCA_049276695.1 Planctomycetota bacterium | reverse complement strand
GCGCTTCGACCGCCAGCGGCCGCGCGCGCACCGACGCGTCGAGGCGCGCGCCGAGCGCCGCGAGTTGTCCCCGCAACGCTTCGACGTCGGCACGCAACCCGTCGTCCGCAGCCAGCGGCGCGCTGGGCTCGCCGTGCCAGGCCGAGGCGGCCCACGCTCCGACCACCATCGCAACGGCACAGCAACCAACAACCGGCAACAGTCGCATCGGCACCTCCGCCGGCAGTCTACCGCGGACGTGCGCAACCCCGGCCCCGTGCGCTACCTTGCCCGCATGCCGACCCTCAACCCCACACCCGCCGACCGCCTCGTCGACGCGCAGGGTCGGCCGTACTTCCTGTGGGACGTCGACATGACCCGCGCGCAGTTCGAACAGCACCTGCGCACTGGCGACCGGGAGACGCGCGCCTACCTGGTCGGCAAGATGATGCGGCAGGCGAAGCCCGACGACGTGTTCACGTTCGTCAGTCGGGCGGACATCCTGGACCTGTGGCCCGACTTGCAGATGTTCCTCGGCCGCAGCAAGCCGTTCTGGGAGTGGCTGGTCTGGGAGTGGAAGAAGTAGGTGGTCGACAGCCAGCACGAGATCCTGGTCAACAAGCTCGGCACGCTGCTGCACCGTGCCGAGATCCGCGACTTGCTCGACCTCGAGTTGCTGCTCGCTCGCGGCGGCGACTTGCCGCGCGCCCTGCGCGATGCCGCGAACAAGGACGGTGGCTTCTCGCCGCTGATGGTGGGCTACCTGGTCAAGAGCTTCCCGCTCGAGCGCCAGGCCCGCATCGCCGGGCTCGACGACGCGGCGACCGCGTCGCTGCGCGCCTTCCTCGCCGATCTGGCCCGACGTCTCGCCGCCGCAACGCCGGCGTGACAATCGCGCGGCTGGCGACCACCAGCCGGCTCAGCCGCGCGCCTTCGTGACCGCAGCGTAGATGCAGCCGGGGTCGCCGCGGTACAGCGCGACGTCGCCGCCGGTCAGCTCGCGCAGGAACGGCGCCAGCTCCGCGTAGCGGAAGCGGTCGCCCATGTAGTACGTCTCGAACGCCAGCCGCCGCTCCTCGGGCGTCAGGTTGGCGATCACGCTCGCCATGTCGTCGGCCATCGCGGCCGCCGCCTCTTCGACCGCCGCCTGCGGGCCGACGATGCCCTCCGGGTCGTCGTGGCACGCCAGCACCGACAGCCGCAGCTGGCCGCCGGGTTCGAGCTGCCGGAACGCATTGCGCACGTTCTCGGCGATCACGCTGCGCGGGCAGTGGATGAACACCGCGTTGGCGAGCACGAGTCCGTAGCGGCGATCGCGCGCGCCGGCCGGCACCGCCAAGCCGTCGCCGACGAAGAAGCGCACGCCGTCGACGCCCGCGCACCGCCGCTCGGCCGCCGCCACCATGCCGGCGGCGATGTCGAAGCCGGTGTAGCTGCGCGCGGCCGCGCGCAGCAGCCGCACCAGCCGCCCCGAACCGCAGCCGAGTTCGAGCACGTCGACGGTGCGCAGCCAGGCACGATCGAGCCCGGCGAAGTAGAGACTGACTTCGGTCGCCGCGGTGCGTTCCCAGGTCGCCGGGTCGTTCCAACCGGGGTGCGAGGCGACGAACAGATCGCGCGACGGCAGCGCCGCGCGCGCCTCCCAGTTGGCGGCGAGCTGGCGGGCCCACGCACTCGGAGAAGGCTCGGCGAAGGTCATCGACGATCCATGCTACCCCGGTGTGCCACGGCCGCCGGCAACGCTCGCCCTACGGCTTGAGGAAGCCGGAGTCGCGGAAGACGTCAGGGAAGCGCCTCCCAAGGTCCGCGACTTCGCCGAGACGATGTCCACCGGGCGTGAACATCGGGATCGTGGTCTGGCCAACCCACGGGATGTGCACCTTCTCGCCATCGCGGCTCGCCGTGAGGTGTGGACGCGAGTCGCTCGAGGTGTGAATGCTGTCACCGAACAGGTGTTCCAACCCAGGCGGGATGTGGAAGTCGATCTTCATCGCTACTCCTGTGCGCGTTGCCGAGGCAGACCCCGACAGTCTCCCAGACTCCGCCAACCTCGCAAGGGGCTCGCACGGTAGGGCAGCGGTTCCGGAAGTGGCGTTCGAAGGCGGCCTGAAGTCGTCGGAGTGGCGGCGAAACCGCCGCGATCGGGTGTAGCGAGGCAGTGCCCCCTTTCCCCCTACGGGGCTGGCGGCGCTGTTGGCGAGGCGAAGGTCAGGAAGCCGCGGCTGCGGCCGGGGGCCCTGCGCGGGAGGGAGGACGAGCGAGGGCCACGAGCAGCAGCGCCAGCAGGTCGGCCGCGGAGATCCGCGGGTGGCTTCCACGGTGCAGGAAGCAGTGCCTGTAGAGCCGCTCGATGGCCAGGCTGAGCAGGAGCAAGAGCCACCCGATCAACAGCGCGTTCTCGTCGTGGTGGCAGATGTGCTCCAGGCCATGCCTGGTCTTGGCTTCGTTGAAGCCCTCGTTCTCGATCTCCCATCGGCTCTTGGCGAGCCGGAACAACGACAGATTGCCGACGGCCTTCTCGCTGTAGTTCGTCAACCAGTACGCATCGACGACCTCGCCCTTTCGCGACTTGTAGCGGTAGCGGAGGACTCGCACGAACGCCCACTCGAGGCCTTCCCACGGTGCGAAGGTTTCATCGCTCCAGATCTCGACGTCCTGGCCCTGGTGCTGAGCGCGTTCATCCGGCGACCGCGAGTTGAAACGAGCGGTTGCCCTGTCGAACAAGCTGGGGACGTTGTCCTTCAGCCGAACGACGGCATGCAGTTCGAGGCGTGCGACCTCGTTGAGGAACGACGCTGCCGCGTACTTCGCATCGGCGACGACATAGTCGGCGTATCGAGGCCCCAACGCTGCGATCACGCGAGGCAGCAGGAGCTTGGCCGCGGTCAGCTCGCCATCCCCCTCGCCGCAGGGCTCGACATCGAGTGGCAGGGTCACGTCGGCGCCGACGAGGCACGCGACGACGATCTCGTGCCTGTGCCCGATCACCTTGCCAGCGGCGTCGGTGTATGGCTGACAGAGTGGGCAGACCTTGGTCTTCGCCCCGCAATGGCCAGCGCCGGTTCCGTCGATGGCGATGCCAAGGCGCAGGTGGCCCTGAAAGACCTTGTTGCGCTTCGCTCGCCTGGCGACGACGGCAAGTGCCGTGCGCGTCGGCTGCGGGGCGCACCGCTTGTTGAAGTAAGCGAACGAGTCCTCGCTGAACACTTCGTTCAACATCAGCTCGCGAGCGACTCCGGAATGAACGAGCCGTTCCGCACCATGAAAGCTCGTCTTCTGCAGGATCTGCGCGGCCACCTGCGCCCACACCAGATCGCGAGCCGGTATCTGCGGCCGCTTCCTGCCATCGCCAGGTCGGCGCAGGTACGACGCCAGCCCCAGGCTGTTCGCCGCGTAGCCTCGCATCTTGCGGATGCTCGGAGCCCGCTTCGTCACATGGTCTGGCGACGCAGAAGTACGAGAAGCTGGGCATTCGCGTGGAACACCTCGGCGATTGCATCCCGGAATTGGCGGCCGGCCTCGACTCGACGCCGTACCTCTTCCGCCCATTCGGCTGGAATCCGTTCGACGACCTTCTTGCCGTTGTGCATGTAGGTCAGCTTCCAGACGGGATGTCCCTCGCCCTTCGCGCAATGGCACGTCGGTTTGCCGCAGCGGGTCTGGCAGAGGGCGAGCGAGCCGGGCAGGGCGTCCTCTGGCACCTGCAGCGACCGGATGGTCGCGAACTTCTTCTGGCGGAAGCGCGATGCCTCCTGGCCAGTCGGTTCGGTCTTCATCTTGGTACTATTCTACGTCAAGATAGCCAGGCTTCGCAAGCCAGCAAACCGAACGCGAAAATAGGGGCTGGCCGACCACCAGGCCAAGACCGGCCTACGCACCACGGATCACAGGGCTTCCGTCGACGGCCCGTCAGCTACTTCCGGAAGAGCTGACGGTAGGGCGTGCGCACACCCTCGAGCGCTACAGGTTGCCCAGGCGGATCGCGCCGGTCGGGCAGTTGCGCTCGCAGGCCATGTCGCGCGTGCACTCGTAGTTGTGCAGCTTCTTCACCACGTCGCCGAGCGGCACCGCGGCGTAACCCTGCGTCGCGCAGGTCGCCGCGCAGATGCCGCAGTGGATGCAGGCGTTCATGTCGACCGACAGCTGCACGTGGTCGCGCGGCCGCGCGACGTTGCGGTCCTCCTCGGCGACGACTTCGGGATCGCACAGGTAACGCGTCAGCGGGTGCGTGGTCAGCACCGCCAGCGCTTCGCGTTCGCCGATGCGCACGATCTCGCGCACGTCGGGCATGTCGAGCAGGCCGAGGTGCGAGACCTTCGGCTTGATCAAGACGGTGCGGTCGTCGACGTAGCGGTGCAGGTTCTGCTCGTTGAGCGCCTGCCCCATCAGCTCGTAGGTCTGGAACAGGATGTGCGGCAGCGTCGCCTTGAACGGCGTCGGCGTGTGCAGTTCGCGGTGCGACAGGTCGACGGCGATCACCAGATCGGTCTGGCGGGCGCGCGCCAGCCGCAGCGCCAGCGTCTCGGTCATGCCGCCGTCGACGTAGTGTTCGCCGCCGATCGCGATCGGCTCGAAGATCGTCGGCAGGCAGGCGCTGGCGTAGACCGCGTCGGCGACCGGCACGTCGGGTGAACCCGGCAGGCCGAAGAAGCGCGAGGCGCCGCTGGTCAGCGACAGCGCGTTGCAGAAGAACGGCCGCTGCAGCTCGGCGAACGAGCCGAACGGCAGCCATTTGCGCAGCAGGTCGTGGAAGGTGCGGCCCTTGTAGACCGACGCGTGCCGGTAGCCGCGGACCAGGAACTTCAGCAGGTTGAGCCGGAAGTAGTCCTTCAGCGTGATCTCGCCGGCGGCCAGTTCCATCTCGGTGCTGTGCCGGCCCGACGCGTAGAGGCCGGCCATCACCGCGCCCATGCTGGTGCCGATCACCTCGTCGACGTGCAGGCCGAGGCGCTCGATCGCGCGCACGATGCCGATGTGGCAGAAGCCACGCATGCCGCCGCCACCGAGCACCAGGATCGTGCGCCGCGGACCGCGCGGGCGAGCGGCGGGAACGGCGCTCGCCGGGGCCCCGAAGGGCCCGTCCTGGGCCGGAGCCTGGTGCGCGTGCGGCGTGTTCAAGAGATCGGGTGCGGTGGCACCGGCACGAGACCGGTCCATCCGTCTCTAGATCGGCCGACCTCGGATGTTGCCTGAAGGCCGCAACCGCGCGCAGCCGACAACTAGTACAGGGACAGCAGGGAGATCGCACCATGATCGGCTGGCAACGACTGCAGCGCCTGGGACGCGCGGAGCAGCGCGCGCTGCAGGACAGCCTGCTGCAGCGCTACGTGCGCCAGTACCTGTGGCCGTTCTCGCCGTGGTACCGCGGCGTCTTCGAACGCGCCGGCGTGCGGCCGGAGCAGATCCGGACCGTCGACGACCTGCGCCGGCTGCCGCTCAGCAGCAAGCACGACCTGCTGCCGAGCGCCGACGACCCGCAGCGGTTCAAGCAGTTCATCCTGCAGCCGACGCCGGAGTCGATCCGCAGCGCCTGGCCGCTGCGCAAGAAGCTGCCGCTGCTGCTGCAGAAGTGGACCGCGGGCAAGGAAGCGGTCAAGAAGACGGTGCGCGACGAGTTCGCGCCGTGCTTCATGACCTTCACGACCGGCAGGTCGGCGGAGCCGGTGCCGTTCTTCTACTCGCCGCACGACATCCACAACCTGCACGAGACCGGCGCGCGGCTGGTCGACGTGATGGGCCTGCAGCGCGAATGGCGTGTCGCCAACGTGTTCCCGTACGCGCCGCACCTCGCCTTCTGGCAGGTGTTCTTCGCCGGCATGGCGACCGGGATGATGGCGCTGTCGACCGGGGGCGGCAAGGTGATGGGCAGCAGCGGCGACCTGCGCGCGATCTCGCGGCTGAAGGCCGACGCGCTGATCGGCGTGCCCGGGTACGTCTACCACCTGCTGCGGCGCGCGGCCGAGGAGCACGTCGACCTGTCGTCGGTGCGCTGCGTGGTGCTCGGCGCCGAACGCGTACCGCCGGGGCTGAAGGCGAAGATCCAGGAACTGCTGCGCGCGGCGGGTGCGGGCGAGGTGCGCGTGTCCGGCACCTACGGCTTCACCGAGGCGCGCATGGCGTTCGCCGAGTGCCCGACGCCCGACAACGCCTACACCGGCTACCACCTGTATCCCGACCTCGCGATCTTCGAGGTGATCGATCCGCAGACTGGCGAGGTGGTGCCGGAGGGCCAGGACGGCGAACTGGTGTTCACGCCGCTGCACGCGCGCGCCAGCACCGTGTTCCGCTATCGGACCGGCGACCGCGTGCGCGGCGGGCTGCAGCACGGACCGTGCCCGCACTGCGGCCGCACCGTGCCGCGCATCAGCAGCGACCTGACCCGCGAATCGAGCGTCAAGGACCTGCAGCTGCTGAAGGTCAAGGGCACGCTGGTCAACCTCGAGGACTGCGCGATGCTGCTCGGCAGCCTGCCCGAGGTCGAGGAGTGGCAGATCGAACTGCGCAAGAAGGACGGCGATCCGCTCGAAGTCGACGAGCTGATCGTGCACCTCGCGGTCAAGACCGGGGTCGCGCCGGAGACTGCGGCGGCGCGCGTGACCGACCTGTTCCGCTCGCGGCTCGAGATCGCGCCCAACCAGGTCGCGTTCCTCGGACTCGAGTCGATGCTGAAGAAGATCGGCATGGAGACCGAGATGAAGGAGCGGCGCTTCGTCGACAGCAGGCCCAAGGCATGAAACGCGATCCATCCCGCGAACTGGCGATCCTCGCTGGCGTGCGCACGCCATTCTGCAAGGCCGGCGGTGCCCTGCAGGGCGCGTCGGCGGCCGACCTCGCGACGCACGTGTTCCGCGAAGTGCTCGACCGCACCGACATCGCGCCCGCCGCGATCGACGAGGTGATCCTCGGTTGTGCTGGCGCCGACGCGCGCGAGGCCAACGTCGCGCGGGTCGCGGCACTGCGCGCCGGCTTGCCGGCGGCGGTGCCGGCGTTGACCGTGATGCGCAACTGCGCCTCGGGCATGGAGGCGCTGCTGCAGGCCGAACAGAAGCTGCGCGCCGGGGACGGCGAGGTGTTCCTGGTCGGCGGCGCCGAGTCGATGAGCAACTTCCCGCTGCTGATGGGACCGGCGCTGGTCAAGTCGTTCACCGCGCTGGGCCGGGCGAAGACGGCGCTGCAGAAGGTCAAGGCGCTGTTGTCGTTCCGGCTCGCGGCGATGAAGCCGCGCGTGGCGCTGCTGGAGGGACTCACCGACCCGACGATCGGGCTGTCGATGGGCCAGACCGCCGAACGCGTGGCGCGCCGCTTCGGCATCACGCGGGCGGCGATGGACGCGTTCGCGCTGCAGAGCCACCAGCGGGCGACCAAGGCGGGTGCCGGCCGCCTCGCGCGCGAGATCGCGGCGATCGTGCCACCGCCGTACGGCGCGCCGGTCGTCGCCGACGATGGCGTGCGGGCCGAGCAGACGCTCGAGGCGCTGCAACGGTTGCGGCCGGTGTTCGACCGCAGCGAGGGCGACGTCACGGTTGGCAACGCCTGCCAGATCACCGACGGCGCGGTGGCGCTGCTGTGCATCTCGGTCAGCAGGGCGCGCCAGCTGGGCATCGAACCGCTCGCAGTCGTGCGCGGCACGGCGACTGCCGGGCTGTCGCCGGCGACGATGGGGCTCGGCCCGGTGCACGCGACCCCCAAGGCCCTCGCCCGTGCCGGCGTGAGCTTCGCCGACCTCGAACTGATCGAACTCAACGAGGCGTTCGCGGCGCAGGTGCTCGGCTGCGCGCGCGCGTTCGCCGATGTCGACTACTGCCGGCGGGAACTGGGCCTGGATGCGGCGATCGGCGAACTCGACCTGGAACGGGTCAACGTCAACGGCGGCGCGATCGCACTCGGCCACCCGATCGCCGCCAGCGGCGCCCGGCTGGTGCTGACGCTGGCCCACGAGCTGCGCGCCCGCGGCCAGCGCCTGGGCCTCGCGACGCTGTGCATCGGCGGCGGCCAGGGCCAGGCCGTGGTGCTGGAGGCCGCATGACCACGCACACCGAACCAACGGCGCCCGCGAAGGCGCCAGCACCGCGCGGCAGCGTGCAGGTGACCCACGACGACGGCATCGCAATCGTGCGGCTGGGCACCGCCGACGAGGCGATGGTGACGTTCACCCGCGACCGGCTCGCCTCGCTCGACGACGCGCTGGCCCGGCTCGCCGCCGACACCAGCGTGCGCGGCGTCGTGATCACCGGACCCGGCCCGGGCATGTTCTGCGCCGGCGCCGACGTCGGCCTGATCGCTGCCATCACCGTCGCCGCCGATGGCGAAGCGGCTGCACACGCCGGCCGCCGGATCTTCGAACGCTGCCGGAAGCTGGCGGTCCCGGTGGTCGCCGCGATCGAAGGCCCGTGCCTCGGCGGCGGCTGCGAGCTGGCGTTGTTCTGCGACGTCCGCGTGCTGGCCGACCATCCGGCCACGCAGATCGGCCTGCCCGAGGTCAGGCTCGGCATCCTGCCGGGCTTCGGCGGGACCTTCACGCTGAGCCGACTCATCGGCCTGCCCGCGGCGCTCGACCTGGTGCTGAACGGCAAGCTGCTGCGCCCCAAGCAGGCCCGGAAGCTCGGCCTCGCCGACCGCGTGGTACCGGGCGAGAAGCTGCTCGCCGCCGCGCGCGAGGAGATCGAACGCCTGCGCGCTGCCGGCAAGAAGCAGGAGCACCGCCGACTGCGCGGCGCCGCGTTCTGGCTCAGCCACACGCCGCTGCGGGCGCTGGCGGTGCGCGCGGCCAGGAAGGCGCTGCAAACCGGCGCGGCCCGGTTCTATCCGGCCCCGCGGCTGGCCCTGCAGTGCTGCACCAACGCCTTCACGCAGGCACCCGAGCAGGCGTTCGCGGCCGAGGCGCGAGCGCTCGGCGAACTGATCGTGACGCCGGTCAGCAAGGGCCTCGTGCACCTGTTCTTCCTGACCGAACGCAGCAAGCGGCTCGGCAAGCACGAGGGCGCGCGCGACTGCCACCGCGCGCTGGTCGTCGGCGGCGGCGTCATGGGTGCGGGCATCGCCGGGCTGTGCGCCGAGAAGGGTCTGCGCACGCGGCTGTGCGATGTCGATCTCTTGCCGCTGGCGCGGGCCAAGGCCCGGTTGCAGCAGTCGCTCGACAAGCAGCGCCGCCGCGGCCAGCTCGACCCAGCGCAGGTGCAGGCGGTGCAGGACCGGCTCGCGGTCGCGACCGACTGGGGCCAGCTCGGCTCGACCGACGTCTGGCTCGAGGCGGTCGTCGAGGATCTCGCGATCAAGCAGAAGCTGATGGCGCAGGCGGTCGAACGTGGCCTGCCCGACGCAGCGCTGCTGGCGACCAACACCAGCTCGCTGTCGGTCACCGCGATGGCGAGTGCGGTGCCACACCCCGAGCGCGTGGTCGGCATCCACTTCTTCAACCCGCCCGAGAAGATGCCGCTGTGCGAGATCATCCGCGGCCGCGACACCGGCGATGCCGCAGTCGCGACCGCGTGCCGGCTGGCGGTGCGCCTGGGCAAGTTCCCGGTGGTCGTGCGCGACACGGCGGGCTTCCTGGTCAACCGTTGCCTCGCGCCCTACGTCAACGAGGCCGCGCGCCTCCTGCTCGAAGGCACCGACCAGGCGGCGATCGACCAGGCGATGCTCGACTTCGGCATGCCGATGGGCCCTTGCCGCCTGCTCGACGAGATCGGTTTCGACGTCGCCGCGAAGGTCAGTGCGGTGATGCACGCGGCGTTCCCGCAGCGCATGGTGCCGTGCGAACTGTTCGCCGCGATGGCGGCCGGCGGCGCACTCGGCCAGAAGAGCGGCGGCGGCCTGTACGGCAAGGATGGCACCGGCGACGGCCCGGGCGCCGCAATCGTCAGGAAACTGCGGCAGCAGCGCGCGACGCCGCCGCGGCCCGCGCCGCGCAGCGAGATCGTGCAGCGCCTCGTCTACCCGCTGGTCGACGAGGCGTACCGCTGCCTCGACGAGGGCATCGTGCAGAGCGAAGACGACCTCGACCTCGGCCTGGTGATGGGCATCGGCTTCCCGGCATTCACCGGCGGCATCACGCGCTTCGCGCGGGCCGCAGGGCTGGGCACGATCGTCGGTGCGCTCGACGCGCTGGCCCGCACGCAGGGACCGCGCTTCCAGGTCTCGGACGGCTTGCGACGCCGTTCCGTCGCCGGGCCGGGAACTACAGCGCCCGGCGCACCGATACCAAACTGATGCAGGCGCAGCGCGCCGCCACGGCGCAGCCGCGGCGATGATCCGGGCTCGCACCGCCGCCCCGCGGTCCGGAGTCACGCAATGCGCATCGTTTCGTTCGTGTCTGCTTCCCTGTTGTTCGCCTGCGCCGCCGACCTGCTGCCCGCACAGGGCCGCGGCCGCGGCCGCGCCGAGGAGATCAACAATCGCGTCGGCGCCTTCTTCACCGACACCAAGGGCCCGGCACCCGAGGGCGACAAGGCGGGCGATCTCGCGAAGGCCGACATGGTGCGCGCCGCCGCCGGCGTCGGGCAGCTGAGCGTGCTCTACCTGGTGAACGGCAGCGACGACGCCGACGTGCGCGACACGTTCGAGCGCACGGTGCTCGGCGGCGACGAGATCGGCATCATGCTGCGCTGCTTCCACTGCGGTCGCGTCGACCTGAAGGACGAACCGGCGCTGGCGGCGAAGTTCGGCAAGCAGGCGCCGTTGTTCGTCGCCTTCGACAAGGACGGCAAGGCCGGCGACATCGTCGCGATGGCCGGCTACAAGGCGCAACCGAAGGCACTGGAGACGGTGCTGGTCAAGGCGGCGCAGGGCACGATCAAGCCGTCGCTGACCGCGTTCGCCAAGGACTACGGCGGGCTGGTGCGCGACCTCGAGCAGGTGCTGAACAAGAAGAAGCTGGCGAAGGAGCGGCTGGCGAAGGCGGGCGCCGACAAGGAGAAGCGCGCCGACTGCGAGAAGGACCTCGCCGGGGCCGAGAAGGACGAGCAGAAGCTGGTCGAGCAGGAGAGCACGATGCTGGGCCGCATCGGGTTGCCCGACCGCCCCGAGGGCGCGCGACGGCTCGGTGGCCGGAAC
>JBASWX010000037.1:0-10301 GCA_049276695.1 Planctomycetota bacterium | reverse complement strand
ACGTCGAGCCACCGGGAGAATCTCGATCGTTGGCACTACATTTCACGCGCCAGCGACGCACAGTTCGCGAATCACCTGGGAGCGTCCGACCGCGCCGAACCAGCAACTGTCGAAAAAGAGTCAGACTTCCAGCTTGGTCGGGCCGCCCTGTTCCTCGTCAGCGACCAGCTCGATCAGGCCCCGCTTCAGCTCCTCGCTGGCGATCCGGATGTAGTTGCGTTCGCGGGTCTCGAACAGCGGCTTCTGGCCGCGCACGAGTTCCCGGACCCGCTTCTGCAGCAGCGCCGTGACGCGGAACGAACCACCGACCTGCTTGACGAGATCCTGCGGGAGGCTCTGTTCCATGATGCGCTGGGGAGGCGAGGGCGGACCTGAAGGGGCGAGGAGTCTAGGGAGCGTCGCCCCGACGATCAAGCGCCGCGCCAGCCAAGCTGCCAAGGCAGCACCTCCTCCTCAGCTGCCGATGACGGCGGTCGCCGCATCGGACATGACTGCACCCAGCGGGTTCGTGCCCGGATCGGGGACGAACGCCTGCTGATGGAACATGCGACCGACCAGCACGGTCGAGTTCGGCACGGTGAGGCTGAACGTGGCCGAGTTGGCGGTCCCTGCCTGGAAAGTGGCGATGTCGTTGCTGACGCGGAGGTCGCAGCCGGGCATGCCGACGACGCCGAGCGGGAACGGCAGCGCGCCGGCCAAAGACGCCAGGTTGCTGAAACCGAGCAGCAGGAACGCCGCACTCAGCGGCAGGCGGTCGACGCGGACGCTGAAGGTCTGGCCGATGCGTGGCGGCGGCGTGGTCAGCACGAGCGCCGGCACACCGTGGCTGCCGCTGCAGCCTCCACCGAACAGTGCGTACGAGCCTGAGCCGACGAGCGCGACGGTGAACCACCCCGCCGAGACTTCGGCGTATGCCATTCCTGCCGGCAGTGCCGGCGCGTCGCACTGGCCATGGAAGTTGTCGCCCCACGCCACAACCGAGCCGTCGCTGCGGCGCGCAACGGTGTGCCGGTGCCCCGCCGCGACTGCAACGTAGGCGAGTCCCGGCGGCAGCGCCGGCGCGGTGGACTGGCCGTATGAGTTGTCGCCCCACGCCACGACCGAGCCGTCGCTGCGGCGCGCGACGGTGTGCGAAGACCCCGCCGCCAATCCGACGTAGGCGAGTCCTGCTGGTAGCGGTGGCACGTTGCACTGGCCGTAGGAGTTGTCGCCCCACGCCACGACCGAGCCGTCGCTGCGGCGCGCCACCGTGTGCCCGTAGGAGAAGAAAGAGCTGGAGACGCCACCGCCCGCCGCGACCTCGATGTAGCTCAGTCCTGCTGGCAGTGCTGGCACGTTGCACTGGCCGGAGACGTTGTTCCCCCATGCCACGATCGAGCCATCGCTGCGGCGCGCGACGCTGTGATACGACCCCGCCGCGACCTCGACGTAGGCGAGTCCTGCTGGCAGCGCTGGCACGTTGCACTGGCCGGCAGGGTTGGCACCCCAGGCCACCACCGAACCGTCGCCGCGGCGCGCGACCGTGTGGGCAGTCCCCGCCGCGACCTCGACGTAGGCGAGACCCAGCGGGAGCGCCGGCACGTTGCACTGGCCACCGGAGTTGTCGCCCCAGACCACGACCGAGCCGTCGCCGCGGCGCGCGACGGTGTGCGTACCCCCGGACGCAACCTCGACGTAGGCGACTCCTGGCGGCAGCGCGGGCACGTTGCACTGGCCGACGGAGTTGTCGCCCCATGCCACAAACGAGCCATCGCTACGGCGGGCGACGGTGTGCGTACCCCCGGACGCAACCTCGACGTAGGCGACTCCTGGCGGCAGCGCGGGCACGTTGCACTGGCCGGAGACGTTATCGCCCCAGGCCACCACCGAGCCGTCGCTGCGCCGGGCCGCGCTGTGAGAGGACCCTGTCGCGACGTCGACGTAGGTGAGTCCTGCCGGCAGTGCGGGCACGTTGCACTGGCCCGAGCCATTGAAACCCCAAGCCACCACCGAGCCGTCGCTGCGGCGAGCAACGATGTGCCAAAAGCGCGCCGTAATCTCGACGTAGACGAGACCTGCCGGCAGCGCGGGCACGTTGCACTGGGCGAAGCCGTTGTAGCCCCAAGCGACCACCGAGCCGTCGCTGCGGCGCGCCACGGTGAGCGATCTCCCGGCGGCGACCTCGACGTAGGCGAGTCCTGGCGGAAGCGCGGGCACGTTGCACTCGCCCCAGCCATTGGCACCCCAGGCCACGACGGAGCCGTCGCTGCGACGCGCGACAGTGTGCCCGTTCCCGGCCGCGACCTCGACGTAGGCGAGGCCCGGCGGTAGCCCCGGCACGTTGCACAGGCCAGAGGAGTCGTAGCCCCATGCGACGGCCGAGCCATCGCTGCGCAGCGCAATGCTGTGAAAAGTCCCCGCCGAGACCTGGACATGGCTGACTCCTGGCGGCAGTGCTGGCGCGTTGCACTTGCCGTAGGAGTTGTCGCCCCATGCCACGACGGAGCCGTCGCTGCGGCGCGCGACGGTGTGATAATCCCCCGCAGAGATCTCGACGAACGTGTCCCAAGCACTGTTCCCGACCTGCCGGCCCCAGGTCACGACGTGCGCCTGTGCCGGCGCTCGGGTGACTGCGAGCAGCAAGGCCATCCCGAGGAACAGCGCACTGGCGGCGGACCACCCACCGCGCCTGTGGCGTCTGCGCGCACCCGCTCGGCATGCGAAACCCAACCGGACGGCCGCTCGGTTGCCCGGGCCCGGCAATACTCGAATCGGGTCCATGTCGTGTTCCGACCTCCGCCCCCGCCCCTGCCAGAGCGTCCGAGGGCGGTGGCCATTGTCGCGCTCGAGCCGCCCGAACGTCAACCGGTCCGCATCCTCGCTCCGCGCTTCTGCCTGATAGCGGCGGCCACCACTGCTGCCGGCAGCGATGTCGCTGCGCCGAGTCACTATCACTCGGGCTGTCCTTCGCGCAGTTCGCCGAGCGACGCCCCAGCGTTGTCGGGCGATTCCTCGCCGCTGGCCCCCTCCCCGTCGACGTTCACTGCAGTGCCGCTCGTGCTCGCCGCGACGTCATCGGCAGGCGCGTCGCCGACCGCGCCAGCATCGTCGCCATCGCCTTCCGCACCATCCGCTGCCTCCGCCGATTCGGCCTGCGCTTCGGCTTCCGCTTCGCGTGTGCGCCATTCCTCGAGCGTCAGCAGCACGTCGCGCGACTTCGAACCGACGAACGCCCCGACCAGCCCGTCCTCCTCCATCAGTTCGAGCAAGCGCGTCGCCCGCGTGTAGCCGACCGCGAGCGCCCGCTGCAGCAGCGTCGCCGAGCCGCGCTGCTGGCCGAGGATGATCTCGACCGCTTCGCGGTAACGGTCGTCGCGATCGGCGATCGCCGGCCGCGAACTGCTCTGCGTCTGCATCAGGGCCGGCATGAACTCCGGTTCCTGGCCGTGGTCCTCGAGCCACCGCACGACCGACTGCAGTTCGTCGTCGGCGACGAAGGTGCCCTGCGCGCGCATCAACGCGCCGCCGCCAGGCGGCATGTAGAGCATGTCGCCGTAGCCCAGCAGCTTCTCGGCGCCGTTGACGTCGAGGATCACCCGCGAATCGATCTTGCGGTTGACCTTGAACGCGATCTGGGTCGGCAGGTTGGCCTTGATGATGCCGGTGATCACCTCGCTGGACGGCCGCTGCGTCGCCAGGATCACGTGCATGCCGACCGCGCGCGATTTCTGGGCGAGACGCTGGATCAGTTCCTCGATCTCGTTCTGCGCGACGTTCATCAGGTCGGCGAACTCGTCGATGACGATCACCACGTACGGCAGGTAGACGCGGTCGGGATCGGGCTCGCGCTGGATGCGCTTGGCGAGTTCCTGCTGGCCGAGCCGGTTGTAGCTGCGGATGTGGTTGACGCCGGCGCCGGAGAACAGCGCGTAGCGGTTCTCCATCTCGTCGACCGCCCACTGCAGCACGCCGGGCGCCTTCTTCATGTTGGTGACGACGTCGCAGCACAGGTGCGGCACCCGCTTGTAGGCCTGCAACTCCACCATCTTCGGGTCGACCAGGATCAGCTTGACCTGGCTCGGCGTGCGCGTCATCAGGATCGACAGCAGGATGGTGTTGATGCACACCGACTTGCCGGAGCCGGTGGTGCCGGCGATCAGCAGGTGCGGCATGCGCGCGAGGTCCTCGACGATCGGCGTGCCGGCGACGTCCTTGCCGAGGTAGAGCGGGATCGCGAGATCCTCGGACCGCCCGAACTGGTCGAGCAGGTCGCGCATGAACACCTTCTGCCGCTCGGCGTTCGGCACTTCGACGCCGATCGTGTCCTTGCCGGGAATGGGCGCGACGACGCGCACCGAGACCGCCTTCAGCGCCGCCGCCAGGTCGGACTCGAAGCTGCTGACGCGGTTGACGCGGATGCTCTCGTGCAGCCGCAGTTCATACTGGGTGACGGCCGGACCCACCGCGGCCTCGACGACTTCGGCCTGGATGTCGAAGTTCGCCAGCTTGTTGACGATCGCCTGGCCGCCCTTCGCGAGGGCCTCGGTGGTCGTCGTCGCGTCGTTGAGCACCGGCTCCTGGAACAGCTCGATCGGCGGGAACGGGTAGTCCTCGAACGGCAGCGTGCTCTGGCCCGCCGGCTTCTTCTTCGGCTTGGGCTTCGGTTTCGGCTTGGGCCGGATCACCACTGGCGGCGGCGGCGGCGGCTCGGTGACGGCGGGTGTTGCGGCCGGCGTGCCAGTGGCCGCCGCCGATGCCGGCGCCGGATCAGTCGGAACGACCGTCGGCTCGGGGCGCGGGATCTCGACGACCGGCTCGTCCGGCGCCGGGATCGCGGTCCCGTTCGCCGCCTCGATCTCGGCAGCGTCCTCGACGGTGCGCGAACGGCGGCGGCGCCGCGGCTCTGTGGCAGGCTCACCATCGGGGGCTGATGGATCGCCGCCCGCCGGTTCGCAATCGGCGGACTTCGGTTCGGTGGTCGCCACCGGTTGCCGCTCGTCGGCATCGTCCTCGCTGCGGCGCTTGCGCGGCCTGCTCGACGGCGACTCGGCGATCGCGCCCTCGAGGGCGACGCCACCGAGGCCTGGTGCCGCAGGTGCCGGCCGGCGCAGCACGCGCCGCCACACCGCTTCCACGGCGCCCGCGCAGCGCGCGACCAGCTGCGAGAACAACCACTCGGTGGCGATCATCAGCGCCATCACCGCACCGAACGCAACCAGCAGGATGCGCCCGGTGCTGCCGAACGCCGACTCGAGCTTCGGCGACACCACGCTGCCGAAGCGCCCACCGGCGCCGTACGGCGTCGTGGCGGTGACCCCGGCCGTGCCGTCGCCGCCGGCAAAGAGGATCGCCAGCATCGCTGCGAACACCACGGTGCCCAGCGCCTTGATCGTCGGCCGCGGCATGCTGCGCCCGAGGAACAGGCAGACGGCGGCCAGCAGCAGCATCGCAAACGGCGCCCAGCCAGCGAGACCGAGCGAGGCCGCGAAGCCGTGGGCGAGGTGGTAGCCGAACGCGCCGCCGAGGTTCTGGCCGTCGCCGAACGGGATGTCGCCGTCGAGGGTGGCGAGCCGGAACGTCGACAGGCACAGCATGCCGTAGAGGGCGAAGCCGCACAGCGCCAACGCCACGACCTCGCGCGCCCGTTGCGACAGGCCGGGAGCCGGCACGTCGTCGACCGGCACGTAGCGGTGCATGCGCTTCTTGGGCGCGGGCTCGGTCTCCTTGCTGTCGTTCCTGCTCACGTTGCGGCCCTCGTTCGCCACAGTTGCACGGCTGCGGCGACGATGCGCGTCGCGGCGGCCTCCTTGTCGGTTTCCAGCAGCGTCTCGTCGCGGCCATCGACATGGCACAGCACGAACCGGCCGGATTCGCGGTCGATGGTGTCGTGCAGGTTGACGACGACCAGGTCGAGACGCTTCTGCGCCAGCTTGGCGCGGCCGCGCACGATCGCTGCCGGCATGCCAGCGTTCGCCGACTCGAGGGCGAAGCCGACGACGACGCGGCGCCCCTTGCTCGCGGCGAGCCCAGCGACGATGTCAGGATTCGGTACCAGGGGCAGCGTCGGCGGCGCCGCGGTTCGCGGTGGCTTGCCAGCGTGGCGCACCGCCGGTCGCCAGTCGCAGACCGCGGCGGCGGCGATCAGCACGTCGCAGCCGGCGAACGCGGCCGTGGCCGCGGCCTGCATCTCCAGCGCCGACACCACCGGCACCACGGTGATCGCCGCCGGCGGCGCCGCCGCGACCGGGCCGAGCACGAGCGTCACGGTGCAGCCCGCTGCGCGCGCGGCCTTGGCAAGGGCGAAGCCCATGCGCCCCGAGCTGCCGTTGCTCAGGAATCGCACGTCGTCCAGGTACTCGCGGGTCGGACCCGCCGTGATCAGGATGGAGACCATGCCCCCGTCGAAACGAGACGGCTCACACGAGCCGTAACCGCCACCGTCCTATCGTAGTAACAGTCGTCGGCCGGGGGAGAAAAAACAGCGGAGGCCATCCAAGATGATCGCCCCCGAACCCCCAGCCGAACCTGCCGGTCGAACCTGCCGCCCCGCCTGTGTCGTCACGTCTGCTGCTGATCGCCTGCTGCTGCGCGCTGCCCGTCGCGTGCTGGTCCCCCGCCGCCAACAAGGACTCGGCCGACGAGCAGGTGTACGGGATCCTGCAGCAGGCCTCGACCACGGTGACCGGCGAGAGTCGGCCGTTCCGGGTCGAACGGCCGGTCGACACGTTGCGGCAGCGGCTGCTGCAGCCGGGTGCACCGCCGGTCCGGCTGAGCCTGGTCGACGCGCTCGACATCGCCGCCGAGAACAGCCGCGACTTCCAGCGGCAGAAGGAACAGCTCTACCTGGCGGCGCTCAGCCTGACCCGCAGCCTACGCGACTTCGAGTGGCGCTTCGGGCTGTCGGGCGACGGCAAGGTCAGCGGCCAGATGGACGACACCGCCGACGCGCGGCTGGGCGACAACCTGTCGGCCTCGGCACAGAGCACCGCCGGCACGCGCCTCGTCGCCAGCTTCGTCAACACCTTCCTGCGGTCGGTGATCAGCGGCGGTTCGTTCGACGGCAGTTCGATCCTGAATCTGACGTTGACCCAGCCTTTGCTGGCCGGTGCGGGCCGCCGGATCGTGCGCGAACCGCTGACCCAGGCCGAGCGCGACGTGATCTACGCGATGCGCGCCTTCGAACGCTTCCGCGCCGACTTCGCGGTGTCGGTGGTCAGCGAGTATTGGAACATCGTGCGTCAGATCGCCGACCTGGTGAACGTCGAAGCCAACTACGCCAGCCTGGTCACGTCGCGCGAACGCATCGAGGAGTTGTTCGGGGCCAACCGCGCCACCATCACCGACTTCGGCCGCGCCAAGCAGAGCGAGTTCAGCGCCGACGCCCAGCGCGTCACGGCGAAGAACCGGCTGCAGGCCGCCCTCGACCGCTTCAAGCTGACGCTGGGGCTGCCGATCAGCGCCAACCTCGAACTCGATCCGGCGGAACTCGAACGGCTGACCGCCCAGGGCATCAACGAAGTGGCGCTCGACGAGACCAATGCCGTGACGCTGGCCCAGCAGCGCCGACTGGACCACCGCACGACCATCGACGACGTCGAAGACGCGGGACGACGCATCGTCGTCGCCGAAGATGCCCTCGGCCTCGCGCTCGACTTCACCGCCGCACTGAACGTGCCGGCCGTGTCCGGGCCCGGCCTGAACCTCGACTGGTCGAAGGTGAACTGGTCGGCCGGGTTCCAACTCGACCTCGCGCTCGACAAGCTGGCGGAACGCAACGCCTACCGCTCGGCGCTGATCTCGTTCGACGTCGCGATCCGCGCCCGCGAACAGAGCGACGACCAGGTCGGCGCCAACGTGCGCACTTCACTGCGCAACATCGGCAGCGCGATGGACACCTACCGGATCCAGACCTACGCCGTCGAACTGGCGCAGCAACGCGTCGAGTCGCAGTCCGACCTGTACGAAGCGGGACGCGTCGAGGCGCGCGAGCTGATCGACGCCAAGAACGCGTTGCTGGCGGCGCAGCTCGACAAGACCGCGTCAGTCGTCGCCTACGCGATCGCCAGGCTCGAACTGATGAACAACCTGGAGGCGATCGTCCTGCAACCATCCGGGCTGCGCTTCGACCTGTCGCTGCCGATGCCAGCCGGCAAGCCCGCGGAATGACCTGCCGCCGAATGACCTCATGACTGCCCCTCACTCTTCGCTCCTGCTGGTCTGCCTGTTCGCGTGCGCGAGCTGTGGCGGCGGCGATTCCGCGAACCCATCACAGGACCCCAACTTGTTCACGGTCAGGCAGGACGACCTGCCGATCGTCGTGCGCGAGAACGCCGAGCTGCAAGCGCTGCGCGAGACGATCGTGCGGTCCGAGGTCGAGGGCCAGGCGACGATCATCTACATCGTGGCCGAGGGCGCAGTGGTGAAGCAGGGCGAGAAGCTGGTCGAACTCGACGTCAGCGAGTTGGTCGTGAAGGCTTCCACGCAGGAGATCGCGGTCGAGAAGGCGAAGAGCGCGCTCGAGCAAGGCCGCACGCAGCAGGGCAT
Organism: Planctomycetota bacterium; assembly: GCA_049276695.1. GTDB lineage: Bacteria > Planctomycetota > UBA1135 > UBA1135 > UBA2386 > UBA2386. Next base: position 1,778 of record JBASWX010000037.1, on the reverse strand, counting down.
CCTGGAGAAGGAGCTGACGACCAAACGCAATACTGCGTCATCCCAGCTGCGGATCGCCAGGATGGAGCTCGACAAGCTGCTCGGCGCGCGCGGCGGCACCGGTTCGGAGGGCAAGAACTCCGACATGCTGAAACGCCTGCGCGAGCTGACCGCCGAATCACCCGAGCCCGTGGAGCCGGCCGACGCCACCGGCAGCGCCACAGCCGGCGGGCCGCGCAGCCTCGTCACCCGGGTCAATCCGCGCAACTACGCCGGCCTCGTCGACCGCGCGGCGACACTGTTGGAGCTCAAACTGGCCGATGGCCAGGTCGACGCGTTCGACCGCGACATGGGTGAGATGGCAAACAAGATCCTGCAGCAGGCCGACCAGATCCGGCTGGCGATGGCGGACCTGAAGGTCAAGGAGGAGACGTGGTCCCACAGCCGCCGCCTCGCCGCCAAGAAGTTCATCACCCGCAACGAGCTCGATCGCGACGAGCTGGCGTTCCAGAGCCAGGCCTCCAAGGTGACGATCGCATGGAACGATCTCGAGCTGCTGGTCAACTACACGCTGCAGCGGGACCGCATCAAGCTGACGCAGGACTACGAGAACGCGACGCTGGAGCTCGAACGCGTGGACGCCAGCAACGACGCCGAACGCAAGAAGTCCGAGTTCGACGTCGAGGCCAAGGCCAAGGAGTACACGCTGGCGAGTGAACGGCTCGACAACCTGAAGCGACAGATCAAGAGTGCAGTGATCCTCGCCCCGACGCCGGGCACCGTCGTCTACGCCCGCATCGACCGCAACCGCGGCGGCGGCGAGGCGGTGCGCGAGGGCGTGCAGGTGCGCGAGCGCCAGGAGCTGATCATCCTGCCCGACACCACCAAGATGCGCTGCAACATCAAGGTGCAGGAGGCGCAGGTCGACAAGGTGGTGCGCGGCCAGGCGGCGCACGTCAGCGTCGAGGCGTTCCAGGGCGAGACCTTCACTGGTCGCGTCACCAGCGTGGCGCCGGTGGCCGACAGCAACAGCGGCTGGATGACCAGCGATCGCAAGGTCTACACGACGATCGTCGAGCTCGACAGCGAGAACCCCGACGGCCGCCTGCGTTCGCGCATGGCCGCCAACGTGACGATCTCGGTCGACACCGTGCAGGACACGCTGCCGGTGCCGCTGCAGGCGGTGTTCCGCGACCGTTCGGTCAACTACGTGTGGCAGCAGACGGCGGACGGCCCCAAGGCGACCCCGGTCAAGGTCGGCCGGCAGAACACCGAACGCGTCGAGATCCTGGGCGGCGTCGCCGCCGGCGACGTGCTGCACCTGATCGCGCCGCAGGGCGTGCAGGCGCCGAAGTTCGAACAGCCGGTGGCACCCGAGCCGGCGCCGTTGAAAGAGCCGGAGAAGGCCCCCGGCAACGGCCAGGGTCCGGGTGACGGCCAACGCGGTACGCGTGGCCCGGGCATGGGCATGGGCATGGGCGCTTCGAACAAGAAGCTCGCCGACATGACGCCGGAAGAGCTCGATACCTACAAAGGGCGCCTCGACGGCATGCAGCGCATGGTCGACAACATCCGCGAGAGCGGCAGTCTCGACGTCGCCACCGAGATGGAGGCGACGATCGCGTCGCTGCGTGAGGCGCTCGGCAAGAACGACCTCGTCGCCGGTCAGACCCACAAGGACAAGCTGTCGGCGCTGATGATGCGTTCGCGCGGGAACCGCCAGGGTGGCCCCGGCGGCAACGGCGGCAACGGCGGCGACGGCGGCAACGGCGGCAACGGCGTCAACGGCGGTACCGGAG
>JBASWX010000036.1:0-13228 GCA_049276695.1 Planctomycetota bacterium | reverse complement strand
AGCCCGCGCACCGGCCTCATGGCTGCCGCACGGCGCCGTCGGCGATCTGCCAGCGCGCGACCTCGCGCGGCTTGGCGCCGCTGTCCTGCACGAACACGAACGCGCCGCTCGCGGTCGCCGTCAGCGTCAGGTCGCGCCGGTCCTCCCAGATGCGCACCCGCAGCCGGTTCACGACGCGGAAGCGCGTCTGCTCGCCCGCGACCCAGCCGCGGTCGGTCAGTTCCGGCGGCTCGCCGACCGTGATGCCGAACGCGCTGTCGGCAGCACCACTGACGTTGGTCCACACCGTCTCGACGTAGCCGTCGCCGCGCTGGTTCACCACCGTGTGGCGCTGCTGGTCGAGGGCCGGCTGGCCGACGTTGGCGTGGAAGTTCCCGGTCAACTCGATGTCGAGTTCCCCGCAGCCGACTTCGCGCGCGACCAGGAACGGCGCCAGCAATCGCCGCTCGGCCAAGGCCCGCTGCTCGGCGGTCGCTGGCGTGCCGGCGCACGCCGCACTGAGAGCCAACCCCGCCACCGCCCAGCTCCACCATCGCGTCGTCGTCATGGATGCTCCGTTTCCCGGGACCGGGTCAGCGTGCAGGCCGCACGCCGATGCGCTCGCGCACCAGCTGCATCGTCGCCTCGGCGGCGGTGCGCGCCTTGGCGGCGCCGGCCGCCAGGATCTCGTCGAGCCGTGCCGGATGCGCGCGCAGTTCGTTCGCGCGTTCGCGGATCGGCCCCTTCACCGCCTCCAGGTTCGCGGCCAGCATCTTCTTGCAGTCGACGCAGCCGAGCTGCGCCGAACGGCAGCCCGCCGCGATCTCCGCGCGCTGCGGGTCGGGCGTGAAGAAACCGTGGTAGCTGAAGATGTTGCAGACGTCGGGGTTGCCCTTGTCGGTGCGCCGCAGCCGCGCCGGGTCGGTCTTGGCGCCGCGCAGCTTCTGCATCGTGTCGTCGGCGGTCTCGAACAGGCCGATCTCGTTGCCCTTGCTCTTCGACATCTTCGCTTCGCCGTCGACGCCGAGCACGCGCGGCGCCTTGCTCTTCACGGTCTGCGGGTCAGGGAAGGTCTCGCCGTAGACGAAGTTGAACCGGCGCAGCGTCTCGCGCGCGAGTTCGAGGTGCTGCTCCTGGTCCTCGCCGACCGGCACCCGTTCGGCGCGGTACAGCGCGATGTCGGCGGTCTGCAGGATCGGGTAGGTGAACAGCCCGGCGTTGATGTTGTCCGGCTGCTGGCTGCTCTTGTCCTTGAACTGCGTCATGCGGTTCAGGTCGCCGAGCGGCGTCAGGCAGGTCAGCACCCACGCCAGTTCGGCGTGCTGCGGCACGTGCGACTGCACGAACAGCGTCGACTTCGCCGGATCGACGCCGCTCGCCAGGATGCCGATCGACACCTCGCGCACCGCGCGCTGCAGCGCCTGCGGATCGGGCCGCTGCGTCAGCGCGTGCAGGTCGACCACGCAGAAGAACGCTTCGTACTGCTGCTGCAGCGCGACCCAGTTGACCAACGCCCCGAGGTAGTTCCCGATGTGCAGGTTGCCGGTCGGCTGGATGCCGGACATGGTGCGGACCATGGCGTCGGTATACAGCAGTGCACCGCGGCGACGAAGCCTGCGACGACGCGCGCGCAGCAGCCGCGGGATCCCTGCGCTGTTGCGCCCCGCTCGCGCGCGCCCGAACGCTTCTGGCTGCGCACCGTGGTCGATCGCTATCCTGCCCGCACTTCATGGCGCGTCGCTCCGTCACCGCCTGCCTCGTCGCCCTCGCGACCGGCGGCTGCGCGCTGATGCCGCGGGAGCTCAACCTGACGCCGCTGTGGTTCCACCGCACCGACGCCGACGGCAATCTGCTCGAGTGGGACGCGATCTGGCCGATCCTGCACTGGGAACGCAAGCCCGACGGCGGGGACGACCTGCGCATCCGCCCGCTGTGGCGCCGCGTCACCGAGCCCGAGCCGGCCGCGGTCGAACACCAGTTCCTGTGGCCGTTCGGCCGCGTGCGCAGCGACGCCGAGGAGTCGTCGAGCCGGCTGTTCCCGCTGTGGAGCTGGCGCTCGCGCCTGAACGACGAGGGCACGCGCGACGTCGACTGGTACTGCGTGTTCCCGTTCCTGTGGGGCGGCACCTCGGGCGACGGCCGCGAGAACTACTTCGCCTTCCTGCCCTTCTACGGCGACATCCCGCAGTTCCTGACCTACGACCGGTTCCGCGCAATCCTGTTCCCGTGCTACCTCGGCCTGGACAAGGGCGGTCATCGCCACCACCTGTTCCTGTGGCCGTTCATCGGGGTGAGCTCCTGCGCCGAGAACGGCCACCAGTGGTTCCGCATCCTGCCGTTCTACGGCCATGACATCGAGCCCGGACGCCACGACCGCCGCTTCGCCCTGTGGCCGTTCTTCGCCTGGAGCACCGAGAACCAGGACACCGAGTCCGGCGCGGTCGACAGCTTCTGGTTCTGGCCCTTCTTCGGCTGGCGCAGCGGTGGGCAGGTGTCCGGGTGGATGGCGCTGTGGCCGTTCTTCCAGTTCACGCAGAAGCAGGGCCACTTCTACACGCTGACGCTGCTGTGGCCGTTCTTCCGCTACCACTGGAACCGGGCGCAGGACGAGTTGACGCAGTGGTGGCTGTGGCCATTCGTCGGCCGCGTCACCAGCACCGACCAGCGCGCATGGACGTTCGCGTGGCCGCTGGTCTGGTGGCGTGAGTACGACGATCCCGACGGCCATACCGCGCAGCAATGGGTGCTGCCGTTCTTCTGGCACATCAACCAGCAACAGCTCAACGGCGCCGGTGAGGACCACGTGAAGCTGTGGCCGTTCTTCCACCGCACGCGGAAGCACGCCGCCGACGGCAGCGACGCCGGTGGCGACTGGAGCTGGCTTTCGCCGTGGCCGTGGCGCGACGGCAACGCCTACGGCATGGAGGAGGCGTGGGGCTGGCTGTGGCAGTTCGTGCGCGGCGTCGACCGCAGCGCCGACGACCGCGCGATCGACGTGCTGGGCCGCGTGTTCACCGCCCGCGAACGACCCGACGGACTCAGCGCCAGCGTGCCGTTCCTCGGCAGCTACGAACGCGACCGCACCGGCGCGCGCACGCTGCGGCTGTTCCAGTTCCTGCCGATCCCGCTCGGCGGCGGCAGCGACGCCGCACCCGCGGGCGCAACCGAGGCGCCGCGATGAACCCGTTCGCCCATCTCGGCCGCTTCGCCGTCGAACGCGCCGACAGCGCCGGCTTCGTCTGCGACCTGCTGGTCCGCACCGCAGCGAAGCTGCCGCGCATCCGCTACCGGGTGCGCTTCCTGCTCGACACGGCGTTCAACGCCGGTGTGCGCTCGCTGCCGGTCACGATGATCGTCGCCGCGTTCGCCGGCGCGATCCTGGCGATGCAGACCGGCATCGAGCTGCGACGCTTTGGCGACACCGCGGTGCTCGGCACCATCACCGCGCTGTCGATGTGCCGCGAGATGGGCCCGTTCATCACCGGCGTGATCCTGGCCGCGACCGTCGGCAGTTCGATCGCCGCCGAACTCGGCACGATGACCGTCAGCGACGAGGTCTCAGCGCTCGAGGTGATGTCGATCGACCCGGTCGACTACCTGGTGCTGCCGCGCGTGGTCGCACTGGCGGTGATGTGCCCGATCATGACCGTGCTGTCGAACCTGATCGGCATCTACGGCGGCAGCGTGATCGCCGAACACAACCTCGGCGTCTCGCAGCACCTCTACTGGGTCAGCGCCACCGAGGCCTTGACCAGTTCCGGCACGCTGCTGCCGAAGGAGGTCTACGTCGGCCTGCTGAAGTCGTTCGTCTTCGGCACCGCGATCGCGACCGTCAGCTGCGCCGCCGGCCTGCGCGCCTCGGGCGGCGCGCTCGGCGTCGGCCTCGCGGTGCAGACCGCCGTGCGCAACTCGGTGATCCTGATCATCGTGCTCGGCTTCATCGTGACCTGGTTCTTCTACTTCCTCGGCGGATGATCGAACTGCGCGACGTGTACAAGCGGCTCGGCAGCCGCCAGATCCTCGCCGGCATGACGCTCAGCGTGCCGAAGGGCATGAACTTCGTGCTGATGGGTCCGTCGGGCAGCGGCAAGAGCGTCACGCTGCGGCACATCATCGGCATCCTGAAGCCCGACCAGGGCTCGGTGCAGGTCGACGGCCAGGAAGTCTCGACGATGGACCGCGCGCAGCTGATGGCGCTGCGCAAACGCATGGGCTACCTGTTCCAGAACGGCGCCCTGATCAACTGGCTCACCGTCGCGGACAACGTCGCGCTGCCGCTGCGCGAGCACGCCCGCCTGCCCAAGGCTGAAGTCACCGACCGCGTGATGCAGGTGCTGCGGCTGGTCAAGCTCGAGCACGCCGCCGCGCAGTTCCCACCCAGCATCTCGGGCGGCATGAAGCTGCGCGCCGGACTGGCCCGTGCCCTCGTCACCAACCCCGAGTACGTGCTCTACGACGAGCCGAACGCCGGCCTCGACCCGATCATCAGCCAGCAGATCCACGAACTGATCGCGCAGGTGCGCGACGAGCTCGACGTCACCGGCCTGATCGTCACCCACTCGCGCGCCTGCGCCACCCAGTGCGGCGACCAGATCGGCATCCTCGAGCACGGCCGGCTCGCGGTGCAGGGCACGGTCGCCGAGATGATGCGCAGCGAACACCCCCTGGCCCGCGCCTTCCTCGGCGGCGGCGCCGACTGACCCCAGACCCTCGGAGACCCCCATGGATCGCATCCGTCGCGACACCCTGCTCGGCCTCGTGTTCTTCGGCTCGCTGGCGTTCCTGCTGTGGGCGACGGTGAACCTGACCGACACCGGCTTCGGCACCAACTCGATCGTCGTCGCGTTCGACCAGGCCGGCAGCTGCGAAGTCGGCACCAACGTGATGGTGCTCGGCAAGAAGATCGGCAAGGTCACCGCGATCGACGTCGACTTCGAGCGCACCGACAAGCCGGTGACGATGACGCTGCGGCTGCGCGAACCGATCCCGCTCAAGACCGGCTACGCGATCTCGGTCCGCGACCAGGGCGTGCTCGGCGGCAAGCAGCTGTTCATCGATCCGGGCCGCGGCGCGCCGCTGGCCGCGACCGCGGCACTGGTCGGCTCCGTCGAACCGAACGCATTCGAAGCGATCGGCGGCATCACCAAGGGCGAAGGCGAACTCGGCAAGAAGCTGCTCAACGCGGTCGACCAGTTCGGCACGTTCTTCGGCAAGATGAACGACCCCGAGACCAGCATCGGACGCCTCGTCAACAGCAAGGTGCTGCACGAGACCGTGCTCGAAGCGGTCGACCGGCTGCGCGGCGTCCTGCTCGACATCCAGGAGGGCCGCGGCACGCTCGGCGACCTGGTCGTCAACTCCGACACCCGCAACAAGCTGCAGGACTTCCTGACCAGCCTGCGTTCGATCGGCAAGAAGCTCGACGAGGGCACCGACGGCGTGCTCGGCGTGCTGCTCAACGACAAGGAAGCGGCGAGCAACCTGCAGAGCATCGTGCGCAACGTCGACCTGATCGTCGGCAACGCGGCAACCACCAAGGGCGCGATCGGACGGCTGCTGAACGACGAAGAACTCGGCCGCCAGCTCGCCAGCGTCGTCGCCAACCTCGATCGCCTGACCACCAACCTGACCAACCCGGACGCCGGCGCGCTCGGGGCCCTGACCAGCGACCCGCAGACGGCCGCCGACATCAAGGCGACGCTGGCCAGCCTGCGCGAGATCACCGAGCACCTGACCCGCAACGACGGGCTGCTCGGCGTGCTGATCAACGACCGCGACCTGGCGATGCGCTTCCGCCGCATCCTGACCCAGGTCTCGCGCGCGCTCGAGGATGCCCGTGAGGCGGCGCCGATCGGCAACTTCATCCAGGTGCTGCTCGGGGCCTTCTGAGCAATTCTGTCTGTGCGGCGCTGCTCGCCGGCGCAAACAGGCTCGCCCAGGTCCTTGCCGCGGGCCGTTGGCCCGCCGCTTCGGTGCTGATCGAGGTTGCGGACTTCGGGGACTGGTCAGGTCGGTGACCCTCTCGTAGTTTCGGCGCGGTCCGGCCTGCGGGTCGGAGTGACTGCAACCGCCGTGATGACCTCTCGCCCGTCACCGAGTTCGTGCGCCGCAGCGCTACGCTTCGTGCTGCTGGGCGAGGGCGCACTGGCTGCACACGCTCACGCCCAGTGTTCGACGCATTGGCTGCCGGGCGCGGGGTTGCCCGGCACCGACGGCATCGTTCACGCGACCACGATGTGGGACCAGGATGGCCCCGGTCCCTTGCCGGCCTTGTTGGTCGTCGGTGGCGAGTTCAGCGTTGCCGGCACCGCCGTCGCCAACCTGATCGCAACCTGGGACCCGCAGTCCGGAGCCTGGTCGGCGCTGGGCTCTGGAATGAATGGAGCGGTGGTCGCTTTGACGACGCTGCCGAACGGCGATCTCGTGGCCGGTGGCGGGTTCACGATGGCTGGCGGCGTGAGTGCGAACAGCGTCGCCCGCTGGAATGGTGCGGGTTGGTCGCCCCTGGGCGCAGGTATCAACGGTGGCGTGCTGGCCCTGACGACGCTGCTCAACGGCGACGTCGTTGCCGGGGGCTCGTTCACCAATGCCGGCGGCACCGCCGCGAACCGGGTCGCGCGTTGGAATGGGATCACCTGGTCCGCACTCGGCTCCGGCATGACAGGAGGGGCCTTCGGCGGCGCGGTCGCGGCGTTGACGACTCTGCCGAATGGTGATCTGGTGGCCGGTGGCAACTTCACGACGGCTGGCGGCACCAGCGCTGCGTGCATCGCGCGCTGGGATGGCACCAGCTGGTCGGCGCTGGGCTCCGGGCTGAACGGCAGGGCCAACGCCCTGACGACGTCGAGCAATGGCGACCTCGTGGTCACGGGGTCGTTCACGATGGCGGGTGGCGGGAACGCGAGCTGCATCGCTCGCTGGGACGGTGCCAACTGGGCAGCGCTGGGTTCGGGGTTGAATGGTGCTGGCGAGGCGCTGGTGACCCTCGCGAACGGCGACCTGGTCGCGGGTGGCCTGTTCAACATTGCCGGCGGCGTGACTGTCGGTCAGATCGCGAGATGGGACGGCAGCAGCTGGTCCAACCTCGGCTCGGGGATCAACTTCTACGTGTATGCCCTGGCGATGCTGCCGAACGGCGAGGTCGTGGCCGGTGGCGAGTTCAGCTGGGCTGGCAGCGTGGCCGCCATGTACATCGCGAGGTGGGACGGCACGAACTGGGCGGCGCTGGGCTCGGGGATGAACGGTTGGGTGCGCGCACTGACGACGCTGCCTGGCGGCGACCTGATCGCCGGCGGTCTCTTCGGCACGGCCGGGGGCGTGAGCGCCTACGGCATCGCCCGCTGGAATGGAATCAACTGGTCGGCGTTGGGCTCGGGGCTCACCGGCGGCTCCCCAACCCATGTCCGAGCCTTGACGGTGATCCCGAACGGCAACCTCGTGGCCGGGGGCAACTTCACCAGCGCCGGGGGAGTGCCGGCCAGCGGCATCGCGACGTGGGACGGTGCCAACTGGTCGGCCCTTGGCTCGGGGCTGACCGGAACCTCCCCGCCCATCGTCGTGGCCCTGGCGGTGTTGCCGGGCGGCGATCTCGTGGTGGCAGGCAGTTTCACGGCTGCGGGCGGCGTCGCCGCCAACAACATCGCGCGGTGGGATGGGGCGAGCTGGTCGTCTCTCGGAACGGGAACCAACGGGTCCGCCAATGCTCTCGCGGTGCTGGCGAACGGCGACCTCGTGGCGGCCGGGACCTTCACCGCCGGCGGCGGCCTGTTCGCTACGCGCGTCGAGCGGTGGGATGGCACCAGCTGGTCGGCGCTGGGCACGGAGATGACGGGCACCTTCCCGCTCTACATCGCCACCTTGACCGTTATGGCGAACGGCGACCTGGTGACGGCTGGCAGCTTCACCACGGCGAGCGGCGTCGCCGCCAACAACATCGCGCGGTGGAATGGCAGCAACTGGTCGCCGCTCGGATCGGGCACCAGCGGCCCGGTCGACGCTGCGACGACGCTACCGAACGGGAACCTCGTCGTCGGCGGGCAGTTCCTCGCTGCCGGCGGCGTGACCGTGTCCAACCTCGCGCGCTGGAACGGCACGACGTGGTCCGGCTTGGGTTCCGGACTGAACGGCGGCCTTGCCGCCCTCACGAAGTTGGCGAACGGCGACCTCGTGGCAGGTGGCTTCTTCACCACCAACCGCGCGGGCTCTGCCTACCTCGCACAGCTGACGACGACCTGCCCGGCCACGGCGGTCGCCGCCGGCGCGGGCTGCACGGGTGCCGGCGGACCCAATGTGCTGACGGCCGTGACGCTGCCCTGGATCGGTTCGACCTGCCGTTCCCTCGCCACCGGCTTGCCCGTCAACTCGCTCGCACTCGGCGTACGCGGCCTCGGCACCGCGTCGATTCCGCTGCCGGTGATCCTGCCCCAGGGAGTTGCCGGCTGCACGCTGCTGGTGAGCCCCGACCTGCTCGATCTCCACCTGCCGATCGCCGGCAGCGTGGAGACACAGACCGTCATCCCGAACAGCGTGGCGCTCGCGACCCGCATCCTGCACCAGCAGATCGTGCCCATCGAACTCGGCCCGCTCGGCAACATCACGGCGCTCACCAGCACGAACCGGCTCACGCTGACGGTCGGTTCCCTTTGACGCTACCGCGCGGTCACTTCGCCGCGACGACCTCGAACACCGCCGTCACCGCCTTGTTCTCGACCTCGGCGCGCACACCGTTCGCCTGCAGATGCAGCAGGCGCTGGCCGTGCCAGTCCTCGACCACGCAGCGCCGCATGCGGTACGGCATCGCCACGTCGCCGTCGCCGGTCGCCGCCACCGTCGCGGTGAACGAACCGCCGACGACGCCCAGCGCGCCGAGGTCGATGCGCGCCGTCACCCGCCAGTCGTCGAAGTGGTTGACGCCGTACATGTCCCAGGCCCGCGCCACGAAGCCCTTCGCCCGCGCGACGGTGACCCGCAACCCGGTCGCGGTGCGTTCGACCTGCACGCGTTCGCGCGCGTCGGACGCCGGCCGGAACGGCCGCAGCGAAGGGTCGCCGATCAGGATCCGGTTGGCGCCGCCGCCCTGCATGACCTTCTCCTTGCGCGCGTGCGGCTCACCCGCGACGGGCAGGTCGAGCACGAGTGCGCCGTCCGCCGCCAGGAACACGTCGTCCCAAGTCGACTTCAGCACCTCGCCGAGACTCGCCCCGTTCACCAGCGCGAAGTCGGTCTCGTTGGATACCGCGAGCCCGTGGTTGGCGCCGAGCGGCACGCACAGCGCCGCAGCGCCCGCGTGCAACCACGACAGCGCGAGGCTGTCCTTCGGCGAGAGTCGGTGCACCGTCACCCGCTTCGTGCGGCCGAACGTCGACACGATGTCGCCTTCGACGAACACGCGCTCGCACGCCCCCGAGTGGCACGTTCCGCTCCACACGATCGGCGACGCGAGCTTCAGCTCGCGGAAGCGTTCGGCGAACAGCCGCGGCATGCCGCCATCCGGATCGCTGCCGACCTTCGCCGGGTCGTAGTCCCAGTGCTTGTCGCGCTGGCGGTTGCGGTCGTCGTCGAACAGCCAGATGCCCTGCGGATCGCCGCAGCCGGTGAACTCGGCGACCACCGCGCGCCCCAGCGCGCCGAGCGCTTCGTCGACCAGGCGGCCGCGTTCGGGATCGCGGTTGGCGAAGTAGAAGTGCGGGCCGCGGAAGCCGGCCGCCTTGCCGAGCGGCGGTTGGCCGTCGGCGATCCGGAACGACTTGTCGGCGCTGCACACCGACGCCTGCCACCATTCGCCGGTCAGCGCCCCGCGCGCGTGCAGCGCCACGGTGCGGGCCCACAGTGCTTCGCACTCGGCCCCCGTCCCCGCGGTGAAGTAACCGAACGCAAAGTCGACGCACGGGTCGTCGTCAACCTTCGCCGACGCCAACAGGATGCGGCGGTGCAGCACGAGGTCGAGGCTCGCGGGGCGCAGCACGAACAGCACGTGCTGCGGCCGGTGCGCGCGCAGCAGCGTGTCGAGAACGTCGAAGTCGGCGCCGTCCCAATGCGTCTGCACGCCGCCGTGGTGTTCCCGCGCCTTCGCCGCCGCGGCGCGGTAGCCCGCGGTCGCGGCGTCATCGGACAGGTCGACGGCGACGACCAAGTACGGTCCCGTCGCCGGCTGCTTCGTCACCGGCACCGGCGTGTCCTGCGCCAGCGCCGCTGGACCCCAAGTCATGGCGAGCCACGCAGCGATCCGCGCCGCCCTCGCCACGTCAGCCCCCTGGTCCGGCGACCTGCGGGCTGCCCGGCAGCTCACCGGCGTCGAGGAAGCGGGCGCGCAGTTCGCGCGTCGGCACCCAGCACTGCTCGCGCTTGCCGAACCAGCGGTAGCGGTTGCGCGCGATCCAGTCGTAGACGAGGTCGCGCAGCGGCGACGGCACCAGCCAGAACACGGTCAGCAGCGGCCACGGGAAGCGCAGCCCACGCGCGATCGCCAGCGCCGCGCCCGACTTCACCCGCACCCGCCCCGCGTCGAGCAGCACGATGCTGTCGGGCAGCGTGCCGACGACGCCTGCAGCAGCGAGCGCCGTGCGCGCCGCCGCCGACTGCAGCGACGCGAAGCGGAAGCGCGCCGCGGGATCGCGCCGCAGGATGAACTGCACCGCCCCGTTGCACAGGTTGCACACGCCGTCGAACAGGACCAGCGGCGCATTCGGCAGGAGCTCGCTCACGGTGTCATCCTATCGGGCCACACCACCGGACATGGCAAGGCACTACCATCCGCCACCATGTCGGTCGTCCCGCTGGCCTTCGCCCTCGCCCTGTTCCCGCTGTGGCTGCCCGCGCAGAACGCCGCCGCGCCCGCAGTGATCGACCCCGCTGGCGTGCCCGGCACCCGCATCATCGCTGGCGGCGGCACGCTGCCCGATGGCGTCTACGCGCGGTTCCTCGAGCTCGCTGGCGGCAAGGACCAGGCGCGCATCGTCGTGATCCCCACCGCGAGTGCGAACGCCGACACCGAAGAGGGCCGTGCGCGCACGCTGCAGCGCTGGCGCGACGCGCACCCCGGCTTCCACTTCGAACTGCTGCACACCCGCGACCGCGCCACCGCCATGGACTTTCCGTTCACCGCCCCGCTGCGCGCGGCGACCGGTGTCTGGTTCGGCGGCGGCGTGCAGAGGAACCTCGCCGACGCGTACCTCGGCACGCGCGTCGAAGCCGAACTGCAGGCGTTGCTCGCCCGCGGCGGTGTGGTCGGCGGCACTTCGGCGGGCGCGGCGATCCAGACACGCACGATGATCCAGGAAGGCAAGGACCCGCCGGTGGTCGCGCAGGGCTTCGACTTCGTGCCGTTCGCGGTCGCCGACCAGCACTTCCTGAAGCGCGACCGCCTGCCCCGCCTGCGGCGCGTGCTGACCGAACATCCGGCCCACTTCGGCATCGGCATCGACGAAGGCACCGCGGTCGAGGTCAGCGGCCGTTCGCTGCGTGTGCTCGGCGTGTCGAAGACGCTGCTCGTGCTGCCAGCAGCCGCCAGTCGCGCGGAACGCATCGTCGAACTGGTCGCCGGCGAGAGCGCCGACCTCGTGACCTGGCAGCGCGCCGCCCGCGACCGCGCCGGCGCCCCGTGGCCAACCGTGCCGATGGCGACGCCGAACGTCGCGAGCGGTGCGCTGGTGATCGTCGGCGGCGGCCGCATCCCCGACAGCGTCGCGCGCCGCTTCGTCGAACTCGCCGGCGGTACCGCCGCCAAGGTCGTCCTGGTGCCGAGCGCTGCCCCGGCGAGCGAACGCCGCGGCGACCCGTTCGCCCGCGTGCTGCACGACCTGGGCGTCACCGACGTGCGCGTGCTCGACTGCGCCCACCCGCGCGAAGTCACCGCCGACAAGCTCGCCGTGCTCGCCGACGCCACCGCGGTGTGGTTCGGCGGCGGCCGGCAGTGGCGGCTCGTCGACGCGTTCGAGGGCACACCCGCCGTCGCCGCGTTCCACGCCGTGCTCGCCCGCGGCGGCGTGATCGGCGGCTCGTCGGCCGGCGCCACGATCCAGGGCGACTTCCTGGTGCGCGGCAATCCGCTCGGCAACACCGAGATGTGGTGCGAAGGCTACGACCGCGGCTTCGCGTTCCTGCCCGGCTGCGCGATCGACCAGCACTTCGTCGCGCGCCACCGCGAAGGCGATCTCGCCGGCCTGATCGCGCAGATCCCCTCGGTGATCGGGCTCGGCATCGACGAAGGCACCGCCGCGATCGTGCAGGGCAGCGTGCTCACGGTGCTCGGCGACAGCAAGCTCGCGGTGTTCGACGCGCGCACCGGCAACGGCCCGCCCGTTCCGGTCTGGCTGGCGAACGGCGAACGCTGGGACCTCGCCGCCGGCAAGCGGCCTTAGCTGTTTGCCGCGGTCCGGCAGGACTGCCATCGCTGGCACAGCTGGCATTGCCCGCTCCCCATCCCCGGCGGGTCAGGTTTGCAACAGAGTCGTCAGCGGCGCCCGAAGTTGGCCTCGGGCCTCCACTGCTCCTGGAGGACCTCATGGCCGCACCGCACGACAAGCTGTTCCGCGACACCTTCGGCAAGCCCGAGCATGCCGCCCCGCTGCTGCGGGCGCTGCTGCCGCCGGAGTTGGTCCGCGCGATCGATTGGGGTCCCTGGCCCCGGCCCCCACGGTGCTCGTCGACGACGAGCAGCAGGAACAGCGCAACGACGTGCTGTTCACGGTGCGCCCACGCGGCAGTCACGCCCTGCTCTACGCGCTGCTCGAAGCCACCGTGCGGCCGGGCCGCTGGGTTGCGCTGCAGGTCCTGGGCTACGTGGTCGGCATCTGGAAGGAACTGCGCCGCCGCAAGCGCAAGCCGCGCCTCCTGCCGCCGATCCTGCCGATCGTGGTGTCGTTCGGCGCCCGCCGCTGGTGCGCCTCGACCGATCTCGCCTCGCTGTTCGACCTTGCCGCAGTGCCGCCCGCCCTGGGCAAGGTCGTGCTGGCCGCGATGCCGCAGTTCCGCTTCGCACCGCACGACTTCGCTCGCAAGACCGCCGCGGAGATCCGCGCCATGGGGCTGTCCGAGTTGGGACTCGCGACGATCGCCGCCGAGCAGTTCATCGCACCCGTCGGCCATGACGACGACCGCGCCATCCGGGCGATCGTCGACTGGGCCGACGCCCTCCGGAAGTTGCTGCGCGCCCCCGCCGGACAGGAGGGGTTCGCGGCGATATCGTCCTACATCCTCAAGGTCACGAAGCTCGGACGGCGCCGCCTCGGCGCCATCTTCGAGCGCCACA
>JBASWX010000035.1:0-1758 GCA_049276695.1 Planctomycetota bacterium | reverse complement strand
CAGCGGCACCATCCGGGCGGGTGGCGACCCCGACGCCGAGCTGCCGTTCCCGCTCGGCCCGTACCTGCTGCTGGAGAAGCTCGGCAAGGGCGGCTTCGGCACCGTGTACCGCGCCGAACAGCAGGAGCCGATCCGCCGGCCGGTCGCGGTCAAGATCCTGAACCCGGGCATGGACTCGCGCGACCTGCTGGCGCGGTTCGCGGCCGAACGCGAGGCGCTGAACCGGATGGACCATCCCGGCATCGCGCGCCTGCTCGACGCCGGCAGCACGCCGCAAGGCCGGCCGTTCTTCGTCATGGAACTGGTCGCCGGCCCGACCCTGCTGAACCTGTGCCGCAAGAAACAACTGCCGGTCCGGCGGCGGCTCGAACTGTTCCTGCTGGTGCTCGACGCGATGCAGCACGCGCACCAGAAGCAGATGCTGCACCGCGATCTCAGCAGCAACAACGTGCTGGTCGCCGATCCCGACGGCAGGCCGCAGCCGAAGATCATCGACTTCGGCATCGCCAAGTCGACCAGCGATCCGCTGCTGCACGGCGGGGCGCTGACGGTGTCGGGCATGCTGATGGGCACGCCGGAGTTCATGAGCCCGGAGCAGGCGGCCGGCCACGTCGCCGACATCGACACGCGCGCCGACGTCTACGCCTTGGGCGTGCAGTTGTACGAACTGCTCGCCGACGCACTGCCGATCCCGGGAGTCGTGCTGCGCTCGCAGGGGCTGGCCGGCATCGCCGAGGTCGTGCGCAGCTACGTGCCGCAGCCGGTCAGCGAGGTGGCGCCGAAGGAACGGCGGGCCGAGCTGCGCGGTGACCTCGACGGCATCGTGATGAAGGCGATCGCCAAGGCGCGCGACGAACGCTACGGCAGCGTCGGCGAGTTCGCGGCCGACCTGCGGCGCCACCTCGCCGACGAGCCGGTACACGTGGCGACGCCGTCGGACTGGCAGCGGCTGCGCAAGTTCGTGCGCCGCAACCGCGCGCAGTCGATCGCGGTGGCGATCGCGGCGGCCGGGATCGTGGTCGCGTTCGGGTCGCTGTGGACGGCATGGCAGATGGCGCGCGCCAGTGCCGAGGAAGCCGAGGCGATGCGACGCGCAGCGGCGGCGCGTGCCGACGAGGGCTTCCTGTTGCTCGCCAACGAGGACCGGCTCGCCCGGGCGATCGCCGCAGCCCAGGACCTGCCGCCGCCGTGGCCCGAGCACGAAGCCGCGTTCGGGCAGTGGCTGACCACCCACGGCCCGCTGCAGCAGGAACGCACCCGCGTGCGGGACAAGCTCGCCGGATGGGCGGCCAGCGCGTCGCCGGGCCCTGGCGACGACCTGAGCACCCTGCACCTGCAGCGCGCGCTGGTCCGGCTCGACGCCGCGTTCGACGCGTTCTTCGCCGACGCCGGCCCGTTCCAGACCGTGCTGCGACGGCTCGAGGTGCTGCGCACGACGATGCTGCCGGCGGCCACCGCGCACCGCGCGCGCTGGCGCGAAGCGGCCGAAGCGATCCGCCGGAGCGACGGGCAGGGCGCGAGCCGCGCCTACGGCGGCCTCGTGTTGCCCCCGCAATCGGGCCTGGTGCCGCTCGGACCGGACCCGGTCACCCACCTGCACGAGTTCCTCGACCTGGCGAGCCACGCGCCGGGCTACCCGGTGCCGCACCGCGATGCCGCGACCGGCGAACTGGTGGTCGGCGCCGGCACCGGCATCGTGCTGGTGCTGCTGCCGGAAGGGCGCCTCGACCAGGGCGCGCGCGCCGACCGGCCGGGAAC
>JBASWX010000034.1:0-10704 GCA_049276695.1 Planctomycetota bacterium | reverse complement strand
GTTGACCTTGTCGAGCGCGGTGCCGAGCGGCTTCTCGGCGGCCGGGTCGGCGCTGCCGGCGAGCCAGGCCTTCGCGGTCGGGAAGCCCTTGACCCACAGCCCGACGCCGGTGATCGCGACGCGCGGGTACTTCACGGCGCACCCACCAGCACGCTGACGTTGTTGCCGCCGAACGCGAACGAGTTGCTGAGCACGTGACGGAAGCGGCCGCGCGTGACGCTGGTCGGCACGTTCAGCTTGACCTCGGGATCGAGCGGGTCGGCGTGCAGCGACGGCGGCAGGAAGCCTTCTTCGATCGCGAGCGCAGCGAACACGGCCTCGATCGCGCCGGCGGCGGCGAGCGTGTGGCCGGTGTAGCTCTTGGTCGAGATCACCGGCAGCGGTTGCGCGAACACGCGCGCGATCGCCTTCGCCTCGGCGGTGTCGTTGAGGCGCGTGCCGGTGCCGTGGGCGTTGACGTGGTCGACGTCCTCGGGTCGGCGGCCCGCGAATGCCAACGCTTCGCGCATCGCCGCCTCGGCGCCGTGGCCTTCGGGATGCGGCGCGCTGATGTGGTAGGCGTCGGAGGTCTCGCCGACGCTCTCGATCAGCACGCGACCGTCGCCGTCGCGTTCGAGCAGCATCAACGCCCCGCCCTCGCCGATGCTGATGCCGAGCCGGTCCTTGTGGAACGGCCGGCACGGCACGCGGTCGAGCGCCTGCAGCGATTCGAAACCGTGCAGCGTCATCGTGCACAGCGTGTCGACGCCGCCGACGACTGCGGCGTCGAGCATGCCGGCGGCGATCAGCCGCGCCGCCGACGCCAGCGGCTTCGCGCCCGAGGTGCACGCGGTCGACACCATCCACGCCGGGCCGCGCGCGCCGGTCAGTTCGGCGACCACGTGCAGCGACGCACCGAAGGTGTGCTGGCGGAGGAAGTCGTAGCGGTCGGGGAAGCGGCCGGTGGCGACGAAGGCCTGGTAGGCGCGTTCGGTCGACTCGGCGCCGGCGGTGCTGGTGCCCATCAGGATGCCGATGCGCTCGGGCCGCCAGCGGGCGCGCGCGCGGCGCAACGGTTCGTCGAGGTCCTGCACCAGGTGCGCGATCATCCGCGCGAGCCGCGTCGACCACTGCGTCAGCGGGCCGGTCAGTTCCGGCGGCTCGAACGGCAAGGCGCCGACGGCGGTCTGGAACGGCAGCGCGAACGGCGGCGGGCCGAGCCCGGTGCGGCCGGCAGCGAGCGCGGCGAGGTGTTCGGCGCGGTTGCTGCCGAGCGCGCTCGCGATCGAGTAGCCGGTGACCGCGAGCGGTCGCACGGGCCGGCGCTGCGCGGACTCAGTCATCACCCGCATCCGGACCGCGGCTGGCCGCGGCGAGGCGCTTCTTCTTCTCCTGCCGGCGCGCACTGAGCAGCATGTCCTGGAACACGTTGCCCTCGCGCCAGACGTCGCCGGCGAGCACGCTCATGATGCCGCGACGCATCTGCAGGTCGTCGCTGGGCGGGCCGAGGAAGATCGTCTGCGCGAAGTGCGAGTTGTAGAAGCGGTCGATCAGGCCGGCGAAGGTCCGGAACGCACGATTCATCGACTTCTCGTGTTCGGCGAGCAGCTTCGCATCGTCCTCGGTGCCGGCCTTCAGTGCCTTGCTGACGGCGTCGGCGAGGCCTTCGCCGCCACGCAGCGCCAGCGTGACGCCCGACGAGAACACCGGGTCGAGGAAGCACGCCGCGTCGCCGTTGGCGCCGAAGCGCGGGCCGCTCGGGATGCGGTTGCGGTAGCTGTAGTTGCCGATCACGCGGGTCTCGAGGCGCTTCGCACCGGCGATCAGCCGCGTCACCAGCGGGCCGCCGAGCAGCTGCGCCTGCAGTTCCTTGTCGGTGATCTTGCCGTTGCTGACGAGGCCGATGCTGAGGCGGCGGTCGGGCAGCGGGATGATCCAACCCCAGCCGGCGGGGGTGAGCACGACGCGGATCTCCTTGCCGGGACCGAGTTCGGCCCACGCCGCGTTGCCGACGCCTTCGTAGTGCGTGAACACCGCGCAGCGACCGAACTGGTCGTACGGGATCGCCGCGTCGGCGCGGCGCGCCATCAACCGCGACTGACCCGAGGCATCGATCAGGTAGCGCGCGCGCAGCGTGCCGTCGCGGGTCTTGACCCAGGCGTGGTCGGCGGTGGTGCCGCAGTCGGTCACGGTGACGCCGTGCCGGACCTCGGCGCCGGCGCGCACCGCCGCGTCGCGCAGCGCGGTGTCGAAGCGCGAACGGTCGACGTGCCAGGCGTGCTTGCCGCACCCGGGCAACGTCTCGGTGAACACGAAGCGGCGTTGGCGCCCGGTCTTCTCACAGACGAACTCGGCGCCCTGCTTGAACACGAAGATGTCGGTGTCCGGCATCACGCCCATGCGATCGAGCACCGGCAGGCACATCGGCAGCAGCGACTCGCCGATGTGGAACCGCGGGAACTCGTCCTTCTCCAGCACCAGCACCTTGTGGCCGTGCTGCGCCAACAGCGTCGCGGCGGTGGAACCGGCGGGGCCGGCGCCGACGATCAGCACGTCGTGGCTGATCGCGTCGTCCTTGCCCGCGGCCTTGCTCGAGGGTTGCTTCTTCATCCGAATCCTCCGTCGATGCCGATCACCTGGCCGGTGATGTAGGCGGCGTCGTCGGACGCGAGGAACGCGACCAACGCAGCCACTTCCTCGGGCTTGCCGACCCGCTGCATCGGGATCTGTTCGAGCACGAACGGCGGCACGCTGGCGATCATCTCGGTCGCGATCAGCCCCGGCGCGATCGCATTGACGGTGATCTTGCGTTTGGCGAGTTCCTGCGCCAGCGTGCGGGTGGCGCCGATGATGCCGGCCTTGGCCGCCGCGTAGTTGGCCTGGCCGCGGGTGCCGCGCGTCGCCGACAGCGACGACATGTTGACGATGCGGCCCCACTTCTGCTGCACCATCGGCATCACCAGCGGCTGCGTGACGTGGAAGAAACCGTCGAGGGTCGTGCGCACGACGCTGTCCCACTGCTGCGCGGTCATCGCCGGGAACGCGGCGTCGCCGGTGACGCCGGCGTTGTTGACCAGGATGCCGATGGGCCGCGGGTCCTGCAGCAGGCCCTCGATGGCGCGCGCGGTCGCTTCGCGGTCGGCGACGTCGAAGCCGGCTGCGAGCGCTTCGCCGCCCGCTGCGCGGATCTCCGCGACGACGGCGGCCGCGGCGGTCTCGTCGCGGCGGTAGTTCACGATCACCGGGTGGCCAGCCTTGGCCAAGCGCTTGCAGATCGCCGCGCCGATGCCGCGGCTGCCGCCGGTCACGAGGGCGCGCCGCACGATGCCGGGTGCTGGAGTCACGGGGGGAGGGGCCAGGAAGCGCGGCATCCTTAGCACGTCCGGTCACCGCTGTCGCCAGTCACAGAGCCACTTCCCGCGCGGAAACGCGGTTGCTCCGGGTGCGGCGGCCCGTTCCGATGCGGGCGTGACCGAAGCCGCCCCGCATCGCGAAGTGCGTCCCGACCTCGCCGGGGAACTGCGCGCGTTCGCGGCGTTCGGTACCCGCACGATCGAGGGCGAGCTGGTGGTGGCCGGGCACCGCGTGCCGAAGTTCACCAACGAGTTCTGGACGGCGAAGCAGCGCGAAGGCCACAGCCTGCACGAGATCAGCTACCGAGCGTGCTTCAAGCCGTCGCTGCCGGCGTTCTTCCTCGAACGGCTCAGCCAGCCCGGCGACCTGGTGCTCGATCCGTTCATGGGCCGCGGCACGACGCCGTTGGAAGCGGCACTGCGCGACCGGGTGCCGTGCGGCAACGACGTCAGTCCGTTGTCGGCGATGCTGCTGCGGCCACGGCTGTCGCCGCCGGCGTACGCGGCGATTGCCGCACGCATCGACGAGCTCGATCTGCGCCACGACGGTCCGCTCGCCGACGAGCTGCTGGTGTTCTTCCACCCGGAGACGCTGCGGGCGCTGCACGCGTTGCGCGCACACTTCCTCGCCCGCGAGGCTGCGGGGCGCCTCGATGCCGTCGATGCGTGGATCCGGATGGTCGCGGTCAACCGGCTGACGGGCCACAGCACCGGGTTCTTCTCGGTCTACACGATGCCGCCGAACCAGGCGGTGAGCGCCGACGCGCAGCGCAAGATCAACGAACGGCGCGGGCAGACGCCCCCGGCTCGCGACGTGCGCGGCATCCTGAAGAAGAAGTCGCAGTCCTTGCTCGCCGACGTCGACCCGCCGTGGCAGCGGACCAGCGCCTTGCTGGCGGCGCGTGCGGTGCTGACGACCGGGCCGGCGGCCGCGATCCCGCAGTTGCCGAACGGCTCGGTGCAGCTCGTCGTCACCTCGCCGCCGTTCCTCGACGTGGTGCAGTATGCGCAGGACAACTGGCTGCGCTGCTGGTTCTGCGGCATCGATGCCGACGCGGTGCCGATCACGATGGCGCGCACGGTGCCGGCGTGGCAGCAGGCGATGGGCGAGGTGTTCGCCGAACTGCACCGCATCGTGCGGCCGGGCGGCCGCGTCGCGTTCGAGGTCGGCGAAGTGCGCGGCGGCAAGGTCAAGCTCGAGGAGGCGGTCGTGCCGGTCGCCGCGGCCGCGGGTTTCGTGCCCGAGCTGGTGATGATCCACGCCCAGGAGTTCACCAAGACCGCGAACTGCTGGGGCATCGACAACAACGAAGCCGGCACCAACAGCAACCGGATCGTCGTGCTGCGCCGGCCGTGACGAAGTCGCGCCGCAGGCTGGCGGTCGGCGGGGCCGGCGGCCAAGCTGTGGCGATGCACTGGCGTGCTTTGCTCGCGTTCGGTTCGTTGCTGCTGGTCGGTTGTGCCGCGGCGCCGGGTTCGGGGCCCGATCCGGCAGTCGCCGACGTCGCTGCCAGCACGCGCGCGTTCCTCGCTGCCCTGCCGGCCGAACTGCGGGAGCGCGCCTGCCGGCCGTTCGCCGATACGGCGCGCACTGCGTGGCACTTCGTGCCGGGCCGCTACGACGGCGTCGAGTTCGGCGCGCTCGACGCGGCCGCGATGGAACGGGCGCAGGCGCTGCTGCGGACCCTGCTGAGCCCCGCCGGTCACGCGAAGACGATGGCGATCGTGCAGCTCGAGAACGTGCTGCGCGAACTCGAGGGGCGCAGCGGCCGCGACGTCAGCCATCGCGATCCCGGCCGCTACGCGCTGCTGGTCTGCGGCGAGCCGGACGCGGCGGGTACGTTCGCAGTGCGGCTGCAGGGCCACCACGTGTCGCTGCACTTCACCTTCGCCGACGGCCTGCTGGTCGGCGCGACGCCGCACTTCCTCGGCAGCAATCCGCACGAGCAGCGCGAGGGCCCCGCGGCGCATTCGCGCGTGCTGGCGGAGGAGGAGAACCTGGTGCGCGCGCTGCTGACCAGCCTCGACGCTGCGCAGCAGGTCCGCACCCTGCTGTCGGCGACGGCGCCGCCGGAGGTGTTCCTGGACCCGGCGGCATCGTTCGCGCAGCTCGGCCCGCCGGCCGGCTTGCCGGCATCGGCGATGACCGAGGCCCAGCGCGACCTGCTGTGGCGGCTGATCGAGGTGTTCGCGCACCACTTGCGCGGCGAGTTCGCGGCGCAGGAGCTGGCGCGCCTGCAACCGCAGTTCGCCGACGCGACGTTCGCGTGGGCGGGCGGCTTCGAGCGCGACGAGGGCCACTACTGGCGCATCCAGGGGCGCACGTTCGCGATCGAGTACGACAACACGCAGAACAACGCCAACCACGTGCACACGGTGTGGCGCGATCTCGAACGCGACTTCGGCGGCGACCTGCTGCGCCAGCACCACGCGAGCGAACATCGGCAGGGGCGCTGATCGGACGTCGAGCTGGTGGGGGCACCGCCGCATTCACTCTTAGCGAACAGGGTGGGCTACCAGGAAGTTCACGAGGAAGCCCAGCCACGGGTTCCGGCTTCCTGGTAGTTGCGCGGTAGGACGGTGGGTGCTCAGGCCGGGCCGGCAGGGCCGTCGCGCAACGCCTTCTTGGTGATCTTGCCGGAGCCGGTGCGCGGCAGGGCGGCGAGGAAACGCACGTCCTTCGGCGCCTTGTAATGCGCGATGCGGTCGCGACAGAACGCGATCAGCTCGGCGGCCGCGGCGGCGGCGCCGGGGCGCAGCACGACCGCCGCGGTCACGCGTTCGCCCCAATGCGGATCGGGCACGCCGAACACCGCGCACTCGAGCACCGCGGGATGCGCGTAGAGCACGTTCTCGACCTCGATCGAGTAGACCGCCTCGCCACCGGTCTTGATGACGTCCTTCTTGCGATCGACGATGTCGACGTAGCCGTGCTCGTCGATGGTCGCGAGGTCGCCGGTGCGCAGGAAGCCGTCGCGATCGAACGCCGCCGCGGTCGCCGCCGGATCCTGCCAGTAGCCGGGCGTGACCGTGGGGCCCTTGACGCGGATCTCGCCGACGGTGCGCGCGTCGGCGGCGATCGGGTTGCCGGCGTCGTCGACGACCTGCAGCGTCACGCCATGGAACGGGCGCCCGGTCTTGCACTTCCAGCGCAGCTGCTGGTCTGGCGGCAGCCGCTGCAGTTCGGGCGTCAGCAGGCTGAGTGTCAGGTACGGGCTGGTCTCGGTCATGCCGTAGGTCTGCACGTAGTCGCAGCGGAACGTCGCCAGGATGCGCGCGACGACGTCGGGCGCGATCGGTGCGCCGCCGCTCAGCATCGTGCGCAGCGAGTAGTGCCGGTCGGCGGCACCGGGCGTCTTCACCATCGCGTTCAGCATCGTCGGCACCAGGTTGGTGATCGTGACCCGTTCGTGCGCGAGCAGGTCGAGGGCGGCGGTGGCGGTGAAGTGCGGCAGGAACACGTGCGTGCCACCGACGGCCGTGATGGCGAACGTCGCCCAGGCGTCGGCGAGGTGGAACATCGGGGCGATGTGCGCCCAGGTGTCGGTCGACGCCAGGCCGAGTTCGGCGATCGCGGCGAGCGCGTGCGTGGTGACGTTGCGGTGGGTGAGCACGACGCCCTTCGGCGTGCCGGTGGTGCCGCTGGTGTAGTAGAGGTGCGCGGGCTCGTCGGCGCCGGCGAGCGGCAGTGGGCCACCGTCGTCGTGGCCGCTGTCGATCGCGCCGACGACGGCGACCGCGTCACTGGTCAGTGCCTTGCCGAGTTCGCGCGAACGCTCGGCATGGGTTGCGTCGTGCAGCAGCAACCGCGCCCCCGAATGACGGAGAATCGTCGCTTGCTCGCCGGGCGACAGCCGCGTGTTCATCGATACCAGGATCGCGCCGGCCGCGGCGACGCCGAAGTAGGCGAGCAGATGGTCGGCGCTGTTGTCCATCAGGCAGCCGACGCGGTCGCCGGGCTGCACGCCGCGCGCGCGCAGCGTCCCCGCCAGCTGCCGAGCCAACCGGGCCGTCGTCGGGTAGTCGATCTCGCGCCCATCCTGGCGCAGCCCGCGCCGTTCCGGCCGTTGCACGGCTGCCTCGGCGAGGAAGTTCCAGACGTTCACGCGCAGCGGTGTAGCGTCAGGGACGGACATTGCCAGTGGTCGGTTCGCTGGCGATCGCCACTGCAGCGGCCGCGTGGGCTGCCAGGACTCAACCGCGCACGACGGTGGCCACGCCGCTGCGCAGGTGCAGCGGTACGCGTCGGACCTCCCGTTGCTCCACCTCGAGCACGAGCCAGACTGCCTCGTCGCTGACACCGAGATCCTGACCGGCGACATCGGGCCAACGAATCCTCTGGCCGGCCATGCGGTCCTTGCCGAGCTGATAGGTGATGCGCAGTGGTTGCTGTTGCGTGTCGAGCACGCGAATCGATGTCGGCGCGGGCGCGTTCGGATCCGGCTCGACCCGGAACCTGCACAGCATCGACAGGCGCACGAGCAGATCGATGCCGGGATCGTTCGCGCGCAGCTCATGCTGTGCCGACATCACCTGCTCGCCATCGAAGCGCAGCAGCAGATCCTCGCGGATCACCTGCGCGAACCGGAAGCGGCCCTCACCGTCGGTCTGGACTCTCTGTCCGGTCTCGTACGACTCCCGTGCACCGTGCTTGTGCGCGCGCATCGTCAGCCGCACGAGCACGCCCGGGACGCCGCCGCCGTTGCGGTCGATGGCCCGACCGTTCACGTGTTCGCGGAACGAGCCGGGCGGCACGACGAACCTGTAGCCGCGGGTGCCAGCAAGCACCGGCGAACTCGAAGCTGTCTGCAGCGTCTGCTGATTCCAGGCGCGCAACACGTAGTCCTGACCTCGGCGCAGGCCGCCAAACGTGAATGCCCCATCGTCGCCGGTTTCGCGCAGGTTGGGGTTGATTCGCACCGGTCGCTGGGAGTTCGGATCGACATCGTCGCCACCGCCGGCGGCGAGGTCCTCTGCGGTCAGCGCCGGCAACTGCGAGTCGTCGACCGGCGTGGTGCCGCCATGCAGGTGTGCTCGCCAACCCTTCGCAGACGTGCCGTCGGCGAGCACGAGCCAGCCGTCGATCGTCGACGACGCACCTCGCAACGGAACGTCGATTGGCCGGCCCGCGAGCACGTCGGGAAGCTGCGCGACGTCCGCAACGACCGCTGGCTCGTAGCCGACGAGCCATGCGCAGAGGTCGTCGTCGGGGGAACGCACGTCGAGCGAGAAGGTCCCGTCGTCTCCCGTGGTCCCGACGTGAGGGAACGCGGCACCGACAAACCTCGGGGTCCCGGGCCGGGTGCCCACGCAAACGTGGGCGCCGACTGCCGGTTGCCCGTTCGCGAGCAGCACGCGGCCTTGCACCAGGGTCCCCGGCGACCGCGGCACGCCGGTTGGCGTCCCCGCAGGCGGCGGAGCGACGTCACTGTCCACTGCTTCGCGCGTGCCATCGAGGGCGCTCACAGTCAGGTCAGCGATCGCTGGCTCGGGGCGCGGTTCAAGCGCCGAGTTGCCGGGATCCGCGGGGACCGTCGGTACCTGCGGGTCCGTGAGGCTGGACCACATCAGCCACGCGCACACGAGCAGCAGGACGAGGGCCAGCGTGCTACGCACCGGAGCACTGTAGCACCCTGCTCGTTGGCTGTGCCCCGGCACCTGCGCGCCGGTGATCACGATGCTGCGCACTTGTTGTCGGATTCGTCGCCGATCGTTCCAATCCGCCGCCCCGCGATGACCGACGAACCGCCAGCACAACCGGCAGCGAGCCCGGAATCGACGCAGGCACCGCTGCCGGTGCTGCTGCTCGACGCCGAGTTCGTCGCGGTCAGCAAGCCGAGTGGGTTGCTGGTGCACCGCGACGAGCACCACCCCGATGCGCCGGCGGCGCTGCAGATCGTGCGCGACCAGGTCGGCAAGCACCTGTACCCGTTCCATCGCCTGGACCGTGCGACCTCGGGCATCCTGCTGTTCGGGTTCTCGCGCGATGCGGCGGCGGCGCTGCAGGCGAGCCTGGCGGCTCCCGCCGCCCACAAGGAGTACGTGGCGCTGGTCCGCTACCCCGGCAGCAACAAGGAACTGCCGGCGGCCTGGACCTGCGACCGGGCGCTGCACGACGACCAGGACAAGCCGCGCGAGGCCCGCACCGACTTCGCGGTCGGCGAAGTGTTCCGCGGCTGTGGGCTGGCGACGGTGCGCATCCACAGCGGGCGCTACCACCAGATCCGGCGGCACGCCAACCACTGCGGCCGGCACGTGCTCGGCGACACCACGCACGGCAAAGGCAGACTCAACGCCGTGTTCCGCGCGCGGTATGGTCTGGCGCGCCTGTTCCTGCACTTGCAGCGGATCGAGATGCGGCACCCGCGTACCGGCGACGTGCTGGCGATCGCCGATCCATTGCCGCCAGAACTGGCCGACGTCCTCGATCGGCTGCGCGCCGAAGCCGCCACGTGCCCACCGTTGCCCTCCTGACCCTCGTCAACGACCGCGCGCAGTTCGCCGCCTGCCAGGCGTCGCTGCGAGCGAGTGCGTCGCCGTTCCCGCAGTGGTCGATGGTGGAGCCGAACGCGCACGGCTGGAACGCCGCGCAGGGCCTCAACCACGGGCTCGATGGGCTGACCGCGGACTGGATCGTGTGCGTGCACCAGGACGTGCTGTTCCCGCCGGGCTGGTGGCCGCGTCTGGTCGCGGCGGTGGCGGCGCTGCCGGACGACGTGGCGCTGGCTGGCGTCGTCGGTTGCGAGCGCTCGGGCCGCTTCCGTGGCCACATCGTCGACCCGAACGGGCACTGCTACTGGCCGTCGCTGCCGCACCCGGCGCTGATGCTCGACGAGGTGCTGATCGCGGTGCGGCGGTCGTCGGGGCTGCGCTTCTCGCCCGACGCGCCGGGCTTCCACTGCTACGGCGCCGACCTGTGCCTGCAGGCGGCGGCACAGCGGCTGCGCACCATGGTGATCGACGCCCCGCTCGTGCACCTGTCGACCGGCAGGCTTGACGCGGCGTACGAACGCGCCGCGCAGTGGCTGCTGGCGAAGTGGGGAGCGCAGTACGGGCACCAGTTGCCGATGCCGGCGCTGCTGCTGCAGGACGAACGGCGGGCGTCGTGGTGGTCGCGCCTGCTGCTGCGCTTGCGCCGCCGGCGCGATCGGCTGACCCGCAACACCAACGTCTGTCCGGATGCGCGCTGCGCGGCGCGCGAACTGGCCGCCGCACGGGAGCGGGTCGGGGTCCGCTGATGCGCGTCCTGATCGTCGCCTACTACTTCCCGCCGAAGGGCGGTGCCGGCACGCAGCGCTTCGCCAAGTTCTGTCAGTTCCTGCCCGAGCACGGCATCGAACCGGTCGTGCTGACGGTGGCGGAGCAGACACGG
>JBASWX010000033.1:0-6394 GCA_049276695.1 Planctomycetota bacterium | reverse complement strand
GTCCGGTACTCGGGCACCGGCGTCGCCGCGTAGCCGCGCGCCGCCCGCAGCGCCGCTTCGCGCGCGGTCTCGAACTCGCCGAGGTCATGGCGGCACTCGGCGAGCAGCAGCAGGGCGGCCGGGGCGTCGGCGTCGTCGACGCCGTACAGCGCCTTGTCGAACTGGGTCGCCGCGTCGATCAGGTGCAGCTGCGTCTGGCTGCCGCCGTTCCGCGCCAGCCGCAACGAACCCTCGGCAGCGACCAGCCGCGCGTCGCGCCAGCCGGGGTTGTCCTTCAGCAGCGCTTCGGCGACGTCGAGGGCCTGCAGCGGTTGGTCGGCGAGCAGGCGTCTGGCTTCGTCGAGGCGCGCCGCATCGCGCGGCGACGGTTCGCCGGTGCTGGCGCAGGCGGCGACGAGGGCGGCGCAGAACAGGATGGTCGATGGCTTCATGGCGGGGTCGGAACGGGCCCGGCCGGACAGGTCCGGGCGGCGCGATGGATGGAACGCGCGCGAGAGATGGGGAGCGACCGGCGGCGATTGTGGCGCCCCCGTGCCTCCCGCGGAAGCCCGAAGCCTTCGGGTGCGCAAGGGGTTCGACCGGCTTGCCGACTTCGGCGGTTGTTCGCCACTGGTCGGTGTCCACGCCGAGGAATACCATCGCCGCTCGATGCAGTTCGAGGACCACATCACCTTGAGCCCTGGGGTTCGCAGCGGCAAGCCATGCATCCGCGGCACCCGGATCACGGTCGTGGACATCCTCGAGTACCTGGCGGGCGGAATGACCGAGCCGGAGATCCTCGCTGACTTTCCCGACCTTCGTCCGGAGCACATCCGGGCGGTGCTCGCGTTCGCAGCGGCTCGCGAACGCCGCTTGAGCGAACCCCCCGCCGCGTGACCCACGTAGTTCGCCTGCTCTTCGACGAGAATCTCAGCCACCGGCTGGTGGCGCGACTGGCCAGCCCGTTTCCCGACAGCGTGCACGTTCGGACCTTGGGCTTGCTCGGCGGACAGGACGGTGCGGTGTGGGCTCATGCCGCAGCGCAAGGACTGACGATCGTCACCAAGGATGACGACTTCCGGCAGATGAGCTTCTTGCGGGGGGCACCACCCAAGGTCATCTGGCTGGTGGTCGGGAACGGCGGCACAAGCCGGATTGCGAAGTTGCTCGAACAGCGTCGTGATGCAATCACGGACTTCGTGCAGCATCCAACCGAGACGTTGCTGGTGCTCAGGTCACTGCACGGCGGTTGAGCATCGCGCCGGCCGCCGCCAAGTCCCGACAACACTCCGGTGCTGCTTGCCGGGTAGCATGGCTGTGGGCTCAGGATGGCTGGCCCGAAGGTCGATGGCATGGTCGTGAACGTTCTCCTCTGTCGGGCCTGGCAGGGTCTGGTGCTCGCTGGCTCCGCGCTCGGCCAGGTCAGCCTCGGCGCCGAACTGCCGAAGGCCGCGTGGCAGGCGTTCGCGCAGGGTGAGCCCGTCGCGATCGGCACCGACGCGGCGCCCAAGTGCACGGTGTTCGCCTTCTACACGCGGCCCGACCGGGCCAGCGCGATGCCGTCGGACGGCGACTACTTCGCGGGCCTGCAGCAGCGCTTCGGCGAACGCGGACTGGTCGTGGTCGCGGTGGTCGCCGACGCCAAGGGTGCGCCGCTCGAGCGGTGGCCCGGTTGCCGCGTCGCCGTCGACGAGGAGCAGGCGACGACCGGCCGCTGGCTGACCGACTTCGAAGGCGGCTGGCACGTCGTGCTCGCCGACCGGGCCGGCAAGGCCGCGTTCCTGGGCAGCCCGGACGCCGGGCTGGTCGACGCGATCGATGCGGTGCTGGCCGGGCGCGAAGTCGGCGAGCCCGAGCGGCAGGCGTTCGCGCTGCGCCACGAATTGCCCGATTCGTTCGACGACGCGACCGCGGACGTGGTGGCGCCGCTGGCGGCGGCGGTCGCGCACGCGCCACGGGACGGCCTCGCGCAGGGTCTGCTGTACCTGGCGCAGGCGACCAAGGCGAACGACGCCAAGGCGGCGGCGGCGGTGTTGGCGGCGGCCCTCGAACGGCTGGCGGGGGAAGGGCGCCCGCTCGCGACCTTCGCCGATCTGGCGTTGCGCGGCGACCCGCGGCGACCGGGGCTGGCGGCGGCGTGCAAGCCGGTGCTGCAGGCCGCGGCGAAGGCGACGCCGAACGAAGTGCCGCTGCAGCTCGCGTTCCTGCGCGCGCTGGTGCTCGCTGGCGACGAGCGCGAGGTCGGCCGGCAGTCGATGAAGCTGCGCAAGGCGGTGACCACGACCGCTGAACACTGCATCGAATTCGCCGCGATCCTGACCGCGGCGGCGAATGCCCCGGTGCATCGCGACCTGGCGACGATGGCGCTGGAACGCGCGGCGGCGCTGGCGGCGCCGCCGCGGCTGTTGACCGCGGCCCGCTACGGCGTCGCGACGCGCTGCGCCAACGACGGTGAGGCCGGCAAGAAGCTGCTCGATGAGTACCTGAGGGACACCGACGCGCGGGTGACGATCAACAACGACTGCTGGTACCTGATGACCCAGTTGCCGACGATGGGGCGGTGCGATCCGTTCGCCGCGGCACTCGCCGAACGCATGCTCGAACAGAAGGAGGGCATGGACTACTTCGAGTTCGACACCGCGGCGCTGGCGATGTTCCTGGTGGGCCGGTTCGCCGAGGCGGTGTCGCTGCAGGAGACCGCGATCGAGAAGGGCGGCAAGGGCAACCCGGAGTACACGGAGCGCCTGAACCGCTACAAGGCCGGCCAGGCGCAGCCGCCGCGCTGAGCAGCCGGGCAGGCGCGCGGGGCCGGAGAACCGGGGGCCGCGCCCTATTGCCAAAGGGCGGCCGGGCGGTATCTTGCTCGCCCCTTTCCCAACGAGCCGCCATGTCCCGAGTCTGCGCAGTCACCGGTCGTCGCACCCGCATTGGTCACCAGGTCAAACGGCGCGGTCTCGCCAAGAAGGACGGCGGCGTCGGCCGCCGCGTCACCGGCCGCAGCAAGCGCACCTTCAAGCCGAACCTGCAGCCGGTCCGCATCCTGACCCCCGAGGGCCAGGTGGTGACGCTGCGCGTGTCGACCCGCGTCATCAAGCGCGGCATCATCACGCTGCAGCGCGACGGCAAGACGGTGTCGTTCCCGCTGGTCAAGGCGGTCAGCGGCCGCAACCGCCAGTTCACCAAGGCGCAGCGCGGCTGACCGGCGGGGGTCTCCGGCCATGGACGCGACGCCGCCGGGTCCCGCCACCCCCCCCGATCTGGAAGCCGCCGTCAGCGCCACCTCGCTACGGCTGTTGGCGGGCGCGGTCTCGCGGAAGACCATGGACCAGCTCCGTCGCACGCTGGACGCGAGCCCGAGCGAGTTCCCCTGGCAGGTGGTGACCCAGGCGATCCTCGCCGAAGCGGTCGACCCCCAGCGCCTCGTGCAGCAGGGGCTGGCGGCCCAGCGCGACTGGATCGTGCGCGGGGGGCGCGAGCGACCGGGGCCCGGCCTCGCGCACCGGGCGAAGGGTTTGCTGGCCCGCCTCTGCGCCCAGGTCATCTTCGGCGTGTTGTTCGCCACCGTGCTGGTCACCGCCCTGCTGCTGCTGAAGTACAAGACCGGGTTCGACATCTACTGCGTGCTGACCTGGTTCCAGCAGACCTTCGGCGGCCGGTGAGGCTCGGATTCGCGGCCGCGCCGCTGGGGTTCGCCGGCGCCTCTGGCTGCTTGTCCACCGCACTCTTGCTGCCTGTGGAGAACCAAGGACCAGCGGCCGCGCGTTCCTCAACTCCCTTGGCAAGGTGCGGTTGTGCCGCGGCTAGGGGGCGCGTCGCGGTCGCCGTGAGGGTCACGGGACGCGCTCCGACGGCCCGGTCGCGGAAAACGGTGGAGCGGGTGTTGAAATCATCTGGAGTCTTGGGCAAGATCACCACCCTGGCGCTCGGGCGCTGCGGCTAGCCTGGCTGCGGCGAACGAGAACCGGGTCGGTGGCTCCGGCCGCCGGCGTTGGACGCTCTCTGACTGTTCGGTTGCAAAGCGCCAGCTCGACTGACCCTCGGGTTGGCAGGAACCAGCTTGCTGGTTCCAACTCAGCAGACACCGACGGGTCCTTGGCTGTGTGGTGGAGACCAGTATCCCCCTCCCTAACCGCCCTCTCCATTGCGCAGCCTGACCCGCTTTCACGGGCCTCAGTTCTGACCGGCTGAGGCCCGTATTTTTTTGCCCTGGCCTGCCGGTGCTGCGGGTGCTTCCTCGGGAGCGGGCAGGCGGCGCTGTCGCCGACACCCGTCCCGACAGCTAGGTTCTGCGTGTCCGCTCGCCCGGTCGCGGCGAGCCCAGCCAACTTCGAACGCGATGACCAGACCAGGTTTCCGCAGCCGTGGAGGATCGCAGGGTGCTTCGGGAGGGCGCGAGTCGGGCGACGGGTTCCTGAGCAGCTCCCTGTTCTCGCAGGCGCAGATCCTGCACTTGATGCGGAACGAGTTCGCGCGCGCCCGCCGGCACGGCATGGCGCTCGGCGTCCTGGTCCTGCAAGTCGATCGACTGGCGCAGCTGGTCGACCTGCACGGCGTCGACCTGCGCCAGTCGGTGCGGGCGGCGGTGGCCAGGCTGGTGCGGGAGAAGACGCGCGGTTCCGACCTGCTCGGGGCCACCAACGACGACCGCTACCTGCTGGTCATGCCGCACACCAACCTGGCGCAGACCCGGATCGTCGCCGACCGCCTGCACGACCTGTTCGGGTCGGTGGAGGTCGCAGTCGACGGCAGGCCGCTGGCGTTGACGCTCAGCGTCGGTGTCACCGCCTGCGACGAGCAGAAGACCCTGTTCTTCGACTCGCTGCTGGCGCAGGCCGAGGCCGCGGTGGAGTTCGCGACCCGCAACGGCGGCGACCAGGTGGTGTCGTTCGCCGAGACCCAGTTGCGTGCCGATGGCGGGGACCCCGGGCCGGCGGGCGGCAGGGGGCGCCCGGGCGATGCCCGGCGCGGCGACGGCGACGGGGGCGAAGCATGACCGCGATGCGCATCCTGCTGGTCGAAGACGAGCAGACGATCGCGGTGACGCTGCGCGACGACCTCGAGGCGGCGGGCCACGAAGTGCGCCACGTCGCCGAGGGCAAGGAAGCGATCGCCGAACTGGCAGCTCGCAGCTACGACGTCGTGATCACCGACGTGCGGCTGCCGGGCGCCGACGGCCTGCAGGTGCTGGCGGCGGCCAAACGCGCGCGCCCCGACACCGAGGTGCTGGTGATGACCGCCTACGCGACGGTCGAGCACGCGGTCGAAGCGATGCGCCTGGGCGCCGACGACTACATCCAGAAGCCGTTCCTGAACGAGCACGTGGTCGACCGGCTGGCCCGCATCGGCAAGTTCCGCGCGCTGCTGAGCGAGAACCAGCGGCTGCGCGAGCAGCTGGCTGGCAGGGACGGCAACGGCCTGCCCGGCGTGATCGGCCAGAGCCGCGCGATGCAGTCGGTGACCAAGACCGTGCGCACGGTCGCGGCGACCGATGCGTCGGTGCTGATCGAGGGCGAGAGCGGCACCGGCAAGGAACGCATCGCGCGCGCGATCCACCTGCTGAGCAGCCGCGCCGACAAGCCGTTCGTCGCGCTGTCGTGCGGGGCGTTGCCCGACACGCTGCTGGAGACCGAGCTGTTCGGCCACGAGAAGGGCGCGTTCACCGACGCGCAGCGGCAGCGGCGCGGGCGCTTCGAGGTCGCCGACGGCGGCACCATCCTGCTCGACGACATCGACGACATGCCGGCCTCGGTGCAGGTCAAACTGCTGCGCGTGCTGCAGGAACGCGAGTTCGAGCGCGTCGGCGGCGAGACGCTGGTCAAGGTCGACATCCGGGTCGTCGCTGCGACCAAGGTGCCGCTGCTCGAACTGGTGAAGAAGGGCGGCTTCCGCGAGGACCTGTTCTACCGGCTCAACGTGGTGCCGATCCGGCTGCCGCCGCTGCGCGAACGCGACGGCGACCTGCCGCTGCTGGTCCTGCACTTCATCGACAAGCTCGGCGGCGGCCGCGCGTTCACGGTCAAGACCGACGTGCTCGAAGCGATGTCCGAGTACTCGTGGCCCGGCAACGTGCGCGAACTCGAGAACCGCATGGCGCAGGCGATCGCGCTGTCGGGCGGCGCCTCGGTGCTGAAGAAGGAGCACCTGCTGCCGGTCGACCGCTCCCGCCGTGCCGCGCTCGAACCACCGACCCAGCTGCGTTCGCTGCGTGAGGTGCTGGTCGAGGCCGAACGCGCCCATCTCGAGGTCGTGTTGCGCGGCGTCGGCGGCCACCGCACCAAAGCGGCGTCGGTGCTCGGCATCTCGCGCAAGGTGCTGTGGGAGAAGCTGAAGGACTACGGCATCGAATGAACCGCACCGCTGCAGTGCTGGGGCTCGCTGCGGGCCTCGCCGGCGCGGCGCTGGCGCGGGCCCAGGC
>JBASWX010000032.1:0-6215 GCA_049276695.1 Planctomycetota bacterium | reverse complement strand
AACGGGCGCAGCCCGCGGCGCGGCGACCCGACCTACGTGCACGCCAAGGACGCCGGCGTGCGATCGCGCGGCGGAATGCCCTGCGACGCGAGCCCGTACGACGACGACGAGGACTGAGTTGCCCGGTCGGGGTCACCGGGTCGTCCACGCGTCCGACAACCGCTCCGCCTGCCGCATGACCAGATCCACGGCGGCCTCCTGTCCCTCCGGCGGGTAGCCGTTCCGACGCAAGGTGATGCGCACCAGGTTGCGCAGCCTGGCCCGCACACTCTCGCGCTTGCCCCAATCCACCGTCGTGCTCGCCCGGAGCTTCTCGGTCAGCTCGAGTGCGATCTTCCGCAGCAAGTCGTCCGCCATGACCCGCCGGACCTCGGCGTTGTCGGCGAGCGCGTCGTAGAACGCCAGTTCGTCGTCGCGCAGCCCGACGCGCTCCCCGCGACCGCTCGCCTCGCGGAACTCCTTCGCCATCGCGATCAGTTCGCTGATGACCTGCGCACTCTCGATCGCCCGGTTGCGGTACCGGTTGACGATGGCGAGCAACCGCTCCCCGAACCGCTGTTCGAGCACGACGTTGGTGCGCGCCCTCGACTCGATCTCGTTACGCAACAGCTTCTGCAGCAGCTCCGCCGCCAGATTCTGATGCGGCAACCGGCGCACCTCCTCGAGAAATGCATCACTCAGCACGCTGATGTCGGCGCGCCCGAGCCCGGCCAGCACGAACACGTTCTCGACGCCGTGCACGACCAAGGCGCTGTCGAGCAGCTGACGCAGGATCTGGTTCTTGTTCGCCTCGCCAAGCCGCGCCTCGGGGGTGCCGGCCTTGGCGATGACGGCGCGCACCGCCTGGAAGAACGCGATCTCCTCGGCGACGGCGAGCGCTTCGTCCAGCGTGCCACACAGCGACTGCGCCTTCGTGACTGCGAGCACGAGGTCGAAGAAGCGCTTCTGGCCATCCTCCAGCCCGAGCACGAAGTTCGCCGCTGGCGCAAGCAATGGCAGCGCCGAGGTCCGGTAGGACGCGTACTCGAAGCCCCGGAACATGCCGCGGATCGCGTCCAGGCGCGCGAGCAGCTCGCGCAGCGCTTCGTGGTTGCTCCGCGTCAGCTCGCCACGGCCAGGGCTCTCGGTGTAGGCGCGCAGCGCCTTGCGCAGCTCGGCCGCCACACCCAGGTAGTCGACGACCAACCCACCCTCCTTGCTGCGGAACACGCGGTTCACGCGCGCGATCGCCTGCATCAGGTTGTGACCGCGCATTGGCTTGTCCACGTACATCGTGTGCAGGCACGGCACGTCGAACCCGGTGAGCCACATGTCGCGCACGATGACGAGACGGAGCGGATCAGCGGGGTCCTTGAACCGCCCCTCGATCTGCTTCCGCACCGCCGGCGTGTAGACCTGCTGGCGCAGCGCTGCGCCGTCGTTCGCCGAACCCGTCATCACCACCTTCATCGCACCCAGGGTCGGCTCCTCATCGTGCCAGTGCGGCCGCAGCTTCCGGATCGCCTCGTACATGCGCACGCAGATGTCCCGGCTCATGCAAACGAGCATCGCCTTGCCGTCGATCACCGCGAGTCGTGCGTCCAGGTGCATGACCAGGTGCGCGGCGATCTGATCGACTCGCGGCTGCGCCCCCACCAGCGACTCGAGCGTCGCCCACTGGATCCTGCCGCGCTCCCGCTTCGCCAGGTCTTCCTCGTCCTCCCAGATCTCCTCGGCCTCGGCTTCGATGGCATCGATCTCGGCGCGGTTGATGTCGATCTTGGCCAGTTGGCTCTCGTAGTAGATCGGGACCGTGGCCTTGTCCTCCACCGCCCGCTGGACGTCGTAGACGCTGACGTACTCGCCAAACACGTCGCGAGTGTCGCGATCCTCGCTGGACAGTGGCGTGCCGGTGAAGCCGACGAACGTCGCCATCGGCAACGCATCGCGAAGGTGGATCGCCAGGCCGTAGCGGAACTTGCCCCTCTTTTTGTCGAACCTGCTCTTGAACCCGTACTGGCTGCGGTGAGCCTCGTCGGCGATGACGACGACGTTGGTGCGCTCGCAGAGGCGCGGCAGGCGTTCCTCGTCCTCCTTCGGCGCGAACTTCTGGATCGTCGTGAACACGATCCCGCCCGCCGTGCGCGCGGCCAGCAAGCTACGCAGCTGCTCGCGATCCTCGGCTTGCACCGGCATCTCCTTCAGCAGGGGCGTCGCCTGCACGAAGGTGTCGAAGAGCTGGCGATCGAGGTCGTTGCGATCCGTGATGACGACGATGGTCGGGTTTTGCAGCTCGGGGCGCTGCACCAGCAGTCCGGCGAAGAACGCCATGGTGAGGCTCTTGCCCGATCCCTGGGTGTGCCAGACGATCCCGCCCTTGCGCGAGCCCGGCAGCACGCTGCTGCCCCACGTGGCGCGCGGTTCCCGAACCTCGACCGCCGAGCCGGCAGGTTTCGACGCTGCGATCACGGTCGCGCGCACGGCTTCGCGGACGGCGTGGAACTGGTGGTAGCCGGCGATCTTCTTGACCAGTCCGTCGCGGCCCTGCTCGAACAGCACGAAGTGGCGAAGGAACTGCAGCAACCGCTCGGGGTCGAAGAACCCACGCAGCAGCGGCTCGAGTTCCAGTTCGACCAGCGGCCGATCCTCCTCGCCGGTCACCGCGCGCCAAGGCTGGAAGCGGTCGCGATCCGCAGTCAGCGACCCGACGCGGGCGTTGACGCCATCGGAGATCACCAGCGCAAGGTTGCTGCGGTACAGGTCCGAGATCTCGGCCTTGTAGGTCTGGAGCTGGCGCCACGCTTCCCAGACGTCGGTCTCTTCGTCGGCCGGATTCTTCAGCTCGATGTCGACCAGCGGAATGCCATTCACGAACGCGAGGATGTCCGGGCGACGCGGTCGGGCCGTGCCAGTGATCGTGAACTGGTTGCAGACGAGGAAGTCGTTCGCCGCCGGTCGCGCGAAGTCGATCAACCGGACCTTGTCGGACACGCGTCGACCATCGCGCTCGAACTCGGTCGGGACGCCGTCGAGCAGCATCGTGTGGAAGGCGCGGTTGTCGTGCGCGAGCGAAAGGTGCTCAGGATGGGTGAGACGGACGGCGACTTCTTCGAGGGTGGTGCCGGGGACGTCTGGGTTGAGTCGGCGAAGGGCGGCGAGCAGGCGCGACTGCAGCAGGACCTGGCGGTAGTCGGTGCGCTCGGGCGTCGCGCCGTCGGGAGCGAGGTCGGGGCCGAACGCGTACTGCCAACCGACGTCCTGCAGCCAGGTCAGCGCGTGCTCCTCGAGTTCCTTCTCGGTGATCACACCGCCCCCTTGTCGAGCAGGCGAAGTGGAAGCCGCCGCTCAGCGAAGTCGACCAGTAGAGCCAGCAGCAGATCCACGTACTCGTACTTACCAGCCGGAAACCAGAACGGCTGGATCCCCAGCTTCAGCAGCCGCGCTTCCTTTCGAGTCTTCGCGCCGACGTCGCTCGGTTCCGCCAGGATCGCGTAGTGGGGCGGCACTTCGAAGTGGTCGCTCTTGACCTCCGCGAACAAGGAAAGCGTGCGATCGGCCTCGAGGCTGCAACCGAGGAAGAGCAACGAGTGGCCGATGAACACCTGCCGCAGCGCCTTCGGCAGCGGCTTGCTGAAGTCCGTGGTCGCTCCGTAGGACGCTTCGTACTGCGCCTTGGTGAACACGTGGGTCGGCTGCGACTCGGCATCGCCATGGAGTTTCAGGATGCAGCGCTCGCCTCGCGCCAGTCGCGCGAAGAAGTTGTGCTCCTGGGTGCCGTGCATGTAGGCGTCGAGCTGTCGGTTCGCGTCCTTGAACACCTGCTCGATGACCGGATCGAAGTTCGTCGTGACGATGCAGCCCCGGCTGAAGCCGGGAAGTCGTGTGACCGGGCCGCGCGGCGCGCAGCGTCCGAACGTCGTCCTGATGTAGTTCGCCACGATGGCCGCGTCGTGATCGAGCAGGCACTGTGCCGCCGTCAGGTAGTCGTTGGCACCGAGGGCCGCATTGAACGCACCGATCTGGAAGTCAGGGAGCCGGCCGCTGATCGACTGCAGGGCTTCGATCCACAGCGGGAAGTCCATCGGCCTCGACATACCTGCGCCAACGAAGGGGACGATCCGGTTGCGTTGCACGGCTTCGACGAGATGGGCGAACTCGGTCGACAGGCCAGACCCTTTCAGGAGCTTGAGGGCGTCGCCATGCCGATCCTGAATCGTCTTGTTGTTCCAAGCAGCCCGCTCGTCGGCGTAAGCAACCGGGTCCAGCCAGAAGAGAGCCTCGCTTCGGGAGAATGTGTACTCGCCGACGTCGGCCGTCGGACTTGGCACTCGAATGGGCTCGTCCGCGTCGAAGGACTCGTTGAAGGCCCCTGCACTGCGATACTCGCCGGCGAGCACTTCGCGCGCGCGCTGCAGCAGGTCCTTGTTCTTGTCGTCCGCGCTCATGCTTGCGCCTTCAGAAAGGTACTCGAGTCCCCTGTCATCAGTCGTGGCAGCAGACTGTCACGCACCCCTGCCAGTGCACGGTTGGCGAGGATGGCTTCGCGAATCAGCGTCGCCATCGGCCGGACGAGCTGAGTAAACGCCGCGGCCAGCTCGAGCGGCGGTAGCCGCAGCCGGAAGCGCGATACGTCATCCCAACTGGTCCTCGGCATTCGAGTGCCACCCGACGATCCAGACGCATAGTCGATCAGGTCCGTGCTCGACGCGTGCATCACGAGATGGCCCCACACGTCCGGCGACCTGGGATCGAGAACGAGGATGTCCGTGGAGCAGATGCCGGAGACCGGAGCCACACCGACCTTCTTGAAGTATGGCCGCAGCTTGCCGAACAGAACCTGCCCTTCCTGGAACGAGAACTTCCCACTCTCGAGGCCCTCGGCGCTACCCCAGTCGTCGAGCACGATGGAGCCGCGTGGCATGTGTTCGAGGCCGATGTATGGCGTCGCGGGATCGACTTCCGCCGGGTCAACACCATCGCGCGCGCACCGAGCGATGTCGTTCATGGTCGCCCAATGCCAACCGCTCGGTATCTGCCCGACGTCTCCGCCGTCGAGTCGCGACGCGAACAGGTCGAGCACTTCGCGGGTCAGGCCGAGGCGGCGGCAGATGGAGTCGGCTGGCTCGCCCGCGGCCTTGGCCTTGACCGGATCGAAGTCGACGAACCAGGACTTGAAGGTCGCACGGACGATCGCTTCGAGCGTCGCGCAGGTTCGCCGGTTCAGGTCGATCTTGTCGTCGAGCGAGCCGAGCACATCGAGGATGGCTTCGCGATCCGCTTGAGGTGGTAGGGGAATCGGGATGAGCCCGACGTCCCGCAGGTTCAGGGTTGCCTGCACAGTCGTGTT
Organism: Planctomycetota bacterium; assembly: GCA_049276695.1. GTDB lineage: Bacteria > Planctomycetota > UBA1135 > UBA1135 > UBA2386 > UBA2386. The sequence goes on along the minus strand of JBASWX010000032.1, from coordinate 889 downwards.
GAGCCGGTCCTTGACGAAGCCCTGCGCCGCTGGCGACAGCAGTGCATAGCGTGCCCAACGGGAACCGATGTCCCCACGCAGCGGAACGACACCGATGGCGCGAGCCACGTTCCAGCCAGCCATTTCCTCCGGGACGACTGCCGTCTCGCCAACGGTGCCGACGATGGTGATGAGCAGTTCGCCACCGCGCAGCCGGGTGCGGTCGTGCTGCTCTTCGATCCGTCGAGCGACCCTGAGTGGCTCACGAGTGTCGATTCGCCCTCCACGCACGTCGGTTACCCGAACGATCGGGACCCCGTCGGGATCGTGTTGGCCTGGCTGGACGACGCCATAGGAGATCGATCGGCCGGGCTGCACGAGCCGCCCGAGAGGCTCCGCAGTCCACTTCATTCCCCGCCTCCCAGCTCCCGCTCGATCTCCTCGACCGTCGGCAGGCTCCCCTCCAGCTCCTTCGGCAACGAAGCCACCAACCGCGTCTGCCACTCCGCGACCCCGATCGGCTTCTTCACGTCGCGCAGCGCGTACTCCACCACCAGCTCCTTCTTCGACCGGCACAACAACAACCCGATGCTCGGCGCGTCCTGCGCATGCCGCATCTGCTCGTCGACGGCCGACAAGTAGAAGTTCATCTTGCCCGCGTACTCCGGCCGGAACGCGCCCGCCTTCAGATCGACGACGACGAAGCAGCGCAGCTTCAGGTGGTAGAGCAGCAGGTCGAGGAAGTAGTCGTCGCCGTCGACTGCGACCCGCACCTGCCGCCCCACGAAGGCGAACCCGACGCCCAGTTCGAGCAGGAACTGCTGCACGTGCTCGATCAGCCCCTGCTCGATCTCGCGTTCGCGCGCATCGTGCGTCAGAGCCAGGAAGTCGAACACGTACGGATCCTTCA
>JBASWX010000031.1:0-13825 GCA_049276695.1 Planctomycetota bacterium | reverse complement strand
GCGTAGGCCTGCTGGCAGCCACGTTCGATGCGTGCCGAGGTCGCCGCCCGGTCGGGCGCCGCGTACAGGTCGCGGTGGCTCTCGGTCAGCGCCTTGGCGCGCGCGAACAGCGACTCGGCCGCGGCGTCGGGAAGCGCTTCCTCGCCCTTCCGCAGGATCGTGTCGCGCAACGCGGCCACCAGCGTGCGGACCTCGGCGGCGATCGCGGCATCCGTTCCCGCCGCGGCGATCGCCAGCAGCTCCTCGGTCCGGCGTCCTGCGTACGGCACGTTGGCGTCGCGCGCCGGCAGCTGCTCATGGGCCGCGGCGAACCGCTTCGCCAGCTGCAGCGCGAGCCCGGGGTTGCGCCCGGCATCGTAGAGAGCCGCCGCCTCGAGGGCCGCGAACGGCGCGCTGCGCGAGCCGTCGATGTCGTCGCTCGTCACCAGGCTGTCGATGAACGCATCGTCGGCGTGGAAGCCGTTGGCGATCGTCTGCGCGAGGAACCAGTTGGCCCGCCCGCGCTGGCGACCACCCGGCGCGGTGCCGTTCGCCCAACCTCTCGTCAAGGCCGCCAGCGCCTCGGGGAACGCGAGACCACGGCTGGTGCGCTCGTAGAACTTCGGCTGCAGGCGCAACAGCGGGTGCGCCTGCTCCCCGTAGAGCTCCGCGAAGCGGTGCTCGGCGCGCACGAAGGCCGCGAGGATCTCCGGCGTGAACTCCTTCTCGGCGCGCCCCCACGCATCGTGCAGCACGACCAACGGATGGGCCATCGCCAGGGCCTGCTGCCAGTGGGCGTCGCGCACTTCGCGGCTGCCTTCCGGGTGCCAGCTGAGGCGCAGGTGGGACTCGGCGTCGGTGGCAGCGCCGACGAGGAGCCGCTGCTGCATCGCGGCGAACGATTCCGGCGCCGTCACGCCGGCGACGCGATCCTGCTCGCGATGGATCTTGCTGCGCAGGTGGGACGGGCTGCCCCACAGGTTGCAGTAGAACGCCGCCCGCAACGTTTCCTGGCCGGGCTGCTCGGCCTCGAACGCCAGTTCGGCGCCGAGCCGTTCCGCCCGCAGGTAGTGGTCGAGCGCCGCCGCCGGATCGGGCCGCACCTGGTCCTTGACCAGGCCGCGCTCGGCAGCGATGTCGCCGACCGCGATCAGTGCGTCGCGATGATCCTGCGCCGCGGCCCGTTGCAGCCACGTGAGCCCCAGAGCGTGGTCGCTCGGCAGGGTCGACGCGCGTCGCAACCGGGATCCATGGCGGTAGGCGGCGTCCGCATCCCCGGCTTCGGCCTTGGCGGCGAGAGCGGCGAGTTCCTGGTCAGCGGCGCTGGGAGCCGCGCAGGCGCCGAGAAGCGAGAGCCCGGCACTCGTCAGAAGGGCGAGCGAAGCGACACGGAGCGATTGCGGCATGCAGACCTCATGATCGACCATACCGCCAACGAACCGGAGGCGGTGGCGCGACCACACGCCAGCGGCATCCGGCCGTCGGGAGCCGTCGACCGCGCTGGTGAAGTACGGTGAGGCAGTCGTGTGCGCGGAGATCGTCCACTGAACATCGTGCGCGGCGTCAGCATCGCCGGTGGCGGACGCCTGGTGACGCCAGGCCGGCGCTGGCCGCGGAGGATCCGGTGTATGGGAAGCACTGCCAACGCGCGGCGCGGCTCGCCGGCAGCATCGCGCACCAGGACCTGGTGCGGTGATGGAGTGCAGGGAAGAACGGCCAGCAGTACCTCTTTGCAGCCTGAGGCCTGTCTTGCACGACGTAGTGATCGCGACGTGACGTCGGGAGGATGAGGGGCGGCGCGGCGGTTGGAAACGTCGGGCAGGTGGCAGTACCCTGCGGCCCGCCCTCGTCATCACGCCCATGAAGAAGCACGTCCACGCGTTCCCGAAGCTGCACAACGCGACCTGGCCCGGGCTCGTCGGCAAGGAAGCCGGCACCGACCATCCGCCGATCGACTTCGACACGATGCTCGACCACACGGCGAAGGCCGAGGTCGACGGCCGCAAGTTCGACGGCGTCGACATCTTCCTGTGCGCGCCGCACACCAGCATCGATGCCAGCGACGACGAACTGAAGGCGCTGGCCGACAAGGTCGGCAAGCGCGGCCTGGTGATCGGGTCGCTGGTGGCGCCGGTGTGGCCGGGCACCGGCGGCGGCTCGGCGATGGGGGACGACACGCAGCGCGCGGCGTTCCTCGGCCAGGTGAAGAAGGCGTGCAGGATCGCCAAGAAGCTGCGCGAGCTCGGCATCCGCCGCTACGGCATCGTGCGCATCGACTCGGCGTGCGGCGTCGCCGACTGGAGCAAGAACCCGGCGGCGCACCAGAAGGTGATCGCGGCGACGTTCCGCGCCGCTGCCGACATCGCCAAGGACCACGGCGAACGGCTCGCCGCCGAGGGCGAGATCTGCTGGGGCGGCATGCACAGCTGGAAGCGCATGGTCGAGCTGCTCGAGATGACCGACCGCAAGGGCGTCGTCGGCTTCCAGGCCGACATGGCGCACACGCTGCTGTTCACGCTCGGCTACAACGCGCCCGAGGATCGCCTGCTGCCCGAGGGCTACGACTGGAAGGACAAGGCGGTGCTCGATCAGGCCTACACGAAGCTGACCGCGGCGCTGCGGCCGTGGACCTTCGACCTGCACATCGCGCAGAACGACGCGACGGTGTTCGGCTCGGGCAGCCACGACAAGACCGGCCGCCACTGCCTGCCGAAGGAGCCGAACGGCAAGCTCGACATCACGCACCACGCCGGCTTCTGGCTGAAGGACGACAAGAAGCAGCCGACGCGCGCGATCCAGCACCTGTGCTGGGACGGCTGCATGTTCCCGAACGCGGTGATGGGCAAGGCGCAGACCTGGAACGACATCCTCGGCGCGATGCTGGCAGTGCGCGACGCGCACGGCTGGTCGTGAGGGAGACCATCGCCATGGCCAAGAAGAACTGGAACGTCGGCGTGATCGGCTGCGGCTTCATGGGCCGCGCGCACAGCAACGCGTACCGCAAGGCGCCGAACTTCTTCGACCTGCCGGTGCAGCCGGTGCTGAAGGCGGCGTGCGCGCGCACGCCGGCGAGCCTCGCCGCGTTCGCGAGCACGTGGGGCTTCGAGTCGACCGAGACCGACTGGCGGCGGCTGGTCGAGCGCAAGGACATCGACGCGGTCGACATCTGCACGCCGAACGACAGCCACCGCGAGATCGCGCTGGCGGCGGCGGCGGCGGGCAAGGCGATCCTGTGCGAGAAGCCGCTGGCGCGCACGGCGGCCGAGGGCGCCGACATGGTCGCCGCGGTCGAGCGCGCCAAGGTGCCCAACATCGTCTGGTACAACTACCGGCGGGTGCCGGCGGTCACGTTGGCCAAGCAGCTGATCGATGCCGGGCGGCTCGGCAAGGTGTTCCACTACCGCGCCGTGTTCCTGCAGGACTGGACGATCTCGGCCGACCTGCCGCAGGGCGGCACGGGGCTGTGGCGTCTCGACCACGCGGTCGCCGGCAGCGGCGTCACCGGCGACCTGCTCGCGCACTGCATCGACACCGCGATCTGGCTGAACGGCGGCTTCGACTCGGTGACGGCCATGACCGAGACGTTCGTCAAGCAGCGCAAGCACAACCTGACCGGCAAGGTCGAGAAGGTCGGCATCGACGACGCCTGCGCGTTCCTGGCGCGCTTCCAGAACGGCTCGCTCGGCACCTTCGAGTCGACGCGCTACGCGCGCGGCCACAAGGCCCTCTACACCTTCGAGATCAACGGCGAGCACGCGTCGATCCGCTGGGATCTGCACGACCTGCACCGGCTCGAGTACTTCGACCACCGCGACGACTCGATCGTGCGCGGCTGGCGGTCGATCCACGTCACCGACCGCGACATGCCGTACATGGGCCACTGGTGGGTGCCCGGTCTGCAGATCGGCTACGAGCACTCGTTCGTGCACCAGGTCGCCGACTTCCTGGAAGGCATCGCGACCGGCAAGCCGGCGGCGCCCACGTTCCGCCAGGCGCAGGCGACGCAGCACGTCTGCGACGCGGTGCTGCAGTCGGCGCAGAGCCGGCAGTGGGTCGACGTTCCCCGAGCATGAACCGCGAACGACCATGAGCGCCCTCGTGCCCGCCGTGCGCCTCGTCGGCAGCGAGACGATCGATCCCGCGGTCGGCCTGTCGACGCGCAACCTCGCGCTCGAGGACGTGCTGATCGGCGATCCGGGCCCCGGCGAGGTGCTGGTCGAGCCGCTGTTCACCGGCGTCTGCGGCTCCGACAACAGCGCGAGCCTCGGCAAGTCGAACTTCGCGTGGGTGCAGCGCCCGCGCACGCTCGGCCACGAGTTCAGCGCCCGCATCGTCGCGTTCGGGCCCGGCAGCGAAGGCCACGCCGGCCTGAAGGTCGGCGACGTGGTGTGCGCGCTGGCGATGCGCGGCTGCCGCGATCCGCGCTGCCGCGGCTGTCGGCGCGGCCGGTGGAACTACTGCCGCCGCAAGCGCATCATCGGCTTCCACCGCGATGGCGCACTCGCCCGCCGCGCGATCATGGAGGTCGACCGCTGCGTGCCACTGCGGCCCGGCATCACGCCACTGCAGGCCGCACTGGTCGAGCCGCTGTCGGTCGTCGCGCAGGGCGTGCTGAAGAAGTGTGGCATCCAGCCCGGCATGGACGTCGTCGTGTCGGGCTGCGGCATCATGGGCCTGATGGCCGCCGAACTGGCGCGCGCGGCCGGAGCTCGCGTCGCGGTGACCGGCATCGAGCGCGACCGCGACGTGCGCCTGGCGCTCGCGGCGCAGCGCGGCTTCGTGCCGATCGTGGTCAGCGCCGACGTTCCGCTGCACGAGCGGCTGGCGCGCGGCGTCGAGGCGCGCGACGGCACCCGCTTCGGCGACACCTTCGACGACGGCCTCGTCGACGTGCTGATCGAGTGCTCGGGCGCGCCGTCGTCGCTGAGTACCGCCGGCCTCGCGGTGCAGCCCGAGGGCACGATCTGCACGATCGCGACCTACCCGTGCGACGTCGCGTTCGGCGCCACCGCGTTCACCCGTTCCGGCCAGTCGATGCAGGGCGTGATGGGCAGCAGCCACGAGGACTACGACAACGCGCAGTTGCTGCTGCTGCGCGGCGTGCTGCCGGTCGAGGTCTACACCCAGGTCTACGCGTTCGAGCACGCGATCGCAGCGCTGGCCGACTCGATCGCGGCGCGCACCTGCAAGGCAGTCGTGCAGGTGGCGGGCGGGATCTGAACGCAGGTAGCATGCGGCGTCCGCTGCGAGGAACCCATGCACCACTTCCGTTCCGTCGGGCTCGCTGTCATTGCCGCCTGGTCAGTACCCGTCTTCGCGCAGGACGCGCCGAAGGCCGGGCCGTGCACCGTGTCGATCCGGACGCGCGACGGCAAGGACGTCGAGGGCGGGCTGGCGGCGACGACGCTGTCGTTCCTGGTCGATGGCGCGCCCCGCGTGGTCGCCGTTGCCGACCTGTTGTCGCTGCACCTCGCGGCGCCCGCGTCAGCCAGTGAGGTGGCGGCGATCGAGCGTGGCCTGCTCACGCTCGCCGGCAAGGACTTCAAGGCGAACGAAGCGGTGAGTGCGGAACTGACCGACATCGGCCTGCCGGTGCTGACGCCGCTGCTGGCCAGCTACGCCGACACCGACGCGCACGAACCCGATCCGCGCTACCGGCTGTTCGCCCGCCTCGTGCCGGGCCGCGCCGACGGCAAGGACCGCTCGCTCGACCTGATCCGGCTCGTCGACGGCACGGTGCTGCGCGGTTCGTGGCAGCCGACCGACCTGTCGCTGCAGGACGAAGGCGGCAACGCGACCGCGGTCCCCGGCGCGAACGTGCGCCGCCTCGCGGTGCGGCGCAGCGAGGTCGCGCGCACCTTCGAACTGCACGCGCTGCGGCACTGCACCTACATCGGCTGGCTCGACACCGGCATCGCGGTGACCGGCTCCTCGGCGTTGCGCGGCGACGCCGAGGGCTTCGTGCGGCTCTCGTTCGCGGAGGATGGTTGGGCGGCCGGGCCCGATGGCCTGCACGACACGCTGCCGGGCAAGCGCAAGCTGCAGGAGGGCTTCCGCTGGGGTGCGGTGCTCGGCCGCGTCGGCGCCGGCGGCGAACGCTGGCTCGCCGGCGGCAGTTGCGCGAAGGCGAAGGGTGCACTGGCGCAGGGCCGCCTGTTCTTCGCGGTCAACGACAACGAACACTGGCAGAACAACATCGGTAGCTACCGCGTGCACGTCGTCGTCTCCGCCGCCTACGACCTCGGCGACCCGCAGTGACGCGGCGCAGCGCTCAACCGCCGACGAGGTCGACCATGTTCGACGTGACGATCCCGCTCTGGTTGATCCCCGGCACCAACGACACCGCCTGCCAGGTCGAGTAGAGGTTGATCCAGCCGTTCGTGTTGTAGACCCACGGCGCCGACGAAGGGAACGTGTCGGTGGTGCCGACCGGCGTCCAATTGATGGCGTAGAGCATCGGCCCGGCCAGGAACGTCTGGCAGCCAGGAGCGCCAATCATCCCGAGGTCGATCCCGACGCCGGTCGAAGCGAAGCTCCACCAGATCATGTTCAGGATCGAGCCCGTCGGGATGCCCGAGACCTGGAAGTTGAACGGCGCCGTCGTGACATCCGGCAGCTCGTCGGTGACGAGCGACATGCCGTGGCAGCCGGTGCCGACGATGGTCGCGGTCTGCGCGACTCCGGTGGCGGGCAGCAACAGCGCGGCGGCGGTGGACAGGGCGAAGGAACGCAGCAGGTTGGCGGGGTTCATGGTTGGCTCCGAGGGTCGTGTTGGTGGCGCCGCGTGGCGCCGATCTGGAATGGGCGGGGCGCCGCGCCGGCGGACAGCGATTGCCGGAATCCTCGTGGCGGCGGCCGGCTGGACCGCCAGGCCCCCGGGCGGGAGCATGCGCGGCATGCGCGCCGTGCTGTCCGCCGCCGTCTGCCTCGCAGCGCTGCCGGCGCAGGCCGATCGCGCGGCGCCGGTCACCGTCGTGACGCACTACTTCTACTGGTACCACTGGCCGAGCGAGCACTTCGACGAGCCGGGAGCGCCGGGGCCGGAAGGGCATTGCCGCCACTTCCCCGACCCGAAGCAGGTCAGTTACCGCTCGGCCGACTGGCATCGCGAGAACTTCGTCGCGATGGCGGCCGCCGGGATCGATGTGGCACTGCCGGTGTACTGGGGCGCACCGGGCGCGTACGACCGGCCCAACCTCGCGTTCTCGCGGCAGGGTCTGCCGCCGATGGTCGAGGCGCTCGATCGCCTGGCCAAGGAGGGTGCTGCGCGGCCGCTTCGGCTCGGCCTGTTCTACGACACCAGCACACTGGCCAACGACACCCGCGGCGCGTCGCCGCCCGGCGGCAAGGCCGACCTGACCGCGCCCGCGGGTCTCGAACTGTTCTGCACGACGGTCACCGACTACTTCGCCGCGATCCCGAAGCAGCACTGGGCGCGGCACCGCGGCGGAGCGCTGGTCGTGCTCTACGTCAGCGCGTTCGCCGGCAAACGCGACAGCCAGCTGGGCAACGTGCTGCGCGCCCGCTTCCGCGAGCGCTTCCCCGGCGAGGCCATCTGCCTCGTCGCCGATGCATCGTGGGGTGCTTGCGGCCAGGATCTGACGACGAGCTGGGGAGCGGCACTGTGGGGGCCGCAACTCCACCGCGGCGTGGCCCAGATCGGAGCGGGCTACGACGACCGTCCGGTGCCGGGCCGGACCACGCCGGTGCGCGAACGCGAGGACGGCGCCTACTACGCGTTCTCGTGGCAGCGGGCGATCGCACACCGGCCCGAACTGGTGCTGCTCGAGACCTGGAACGAGATGCACGAGGGCACCGAGCTGTGCCCGACGCGCGAGGCCGGCCGCCAGTATCTCGACCTCACCGCGACCTGGATCGCACGGCTGCGCAACGGCGGCGACGTCGGCACGCCGATCGTGCTGCACTGGCCGGCGCCGCGGCCGCTGCCGGACTTGTCGTGGGGCCGCGAGGCCAAGGGCCAGAACGAGGTTCGCGTCGATTTCGCGGCGGGCACGCGTTCGGGGTTGCGCGAGGCCGCTTGCGCCGATGGTCCGTGCCGGATCGAGAACGGGTGCCTCGTGCCGCAGCCGGTGCCGGCAGGGTTCGGCACGCACCTGTACTTCCAGGTCAGCGACCACTTCCAGTTCGACGGCGACGCCGCGTTCGAACTGGTCGTGCGGCGCGCGCCGGGGCCCGTACGCCTCGAGTTCGATTCGTGCGAGGCGACGGCGACGCTCGCTGGCGCCTACACCGCGTGCGAGCCCGTTGCGAGCGTGGTCGAGGGCGAGTTCGTCGTCGAGACGTACCGGCTGCGCCGCGCACGCTTCGCCAACCGTCAGAACGGCGGTGCCGACTTCCGGCTGGTACTGCCCGATCGTACCGCTGCGCTCCGCGACGTAGTGCTGCGGCGCCTGCCGGCAACTGGCCGCTGATCTCGCGGCCCCGCCGCGCATGGTCAGGGTTGCACGACCGCGGCGAGCCCGGGCGATGTGCGCACGGCGCCCGACGGTTCGAACACGAAGCACTGCGCGTAGATCACGGCGCCGGCGGCAGCAGGCGAAGCCGGCAGCGGCAGCGGCCACTTCACGATGCCATCGACGGCGAGCGCGACCAGCGTCAGCACCGGGTCGACCAGCAGCGTGCCGAACGGCGTTGGCACCGAGGTCGGGGCGAAGCCGACAGCGAGGATGCCGACCGCGCCATCGGGCACGCCGGACGCCGCGAGCGCGAAGTTCGCCGCGCCGACCTGCGCGGTCGGGAACTCGTTGTTCGTCGACGAGCGGTTCAGCGGCACACTGGTGACCGCGAGCGCGCCGTAGGAGCTGATGCCGGCCGGGTAGTGCACCACGAGGCGCTGGTTCGGTGTCGCCGCCGACGGCGCCGGCAGACCGGCCAGCTGTTCGCTGCGCCCGTTCGCCCACGTGACCTGCAGGCGATCGAGGATCGGCGTGTCGTAGGGCGCTGGCACCGCCCAGAAACACTCCGGTGCGTCCTGCGCGTAGCCCGAGCCGCCGTCGATCTGCTGCAGCGCGCGGCCAAACGTGCCGCCGAGCGTGCTGGTCACGACCGGGGAGCGCACGAACAGGCGGGCGCGCGTGCCGTGGCCGTCGCGCGGCACTTCGAACGGGGCGATCCGGTCGCCGCGGAAGCGCACCGCGACGGTGCGTGGCGGCACCACCGCGAGGCCGGCGGGCGTGGTGACCGACCGGTTCTCGAATGCGAACAGCGTGCTGCCGCCGAAGAACACGTCGAGGTCGCCGTCGTGGTCGAAGTCGCAGCGCGTCGCCGACGACGAGGTGTCGCCGACGGGGTCGGCGAACCAGGCGAGCGGCGGCGGCGCGAAGGCCGGCGCCAGGGTGCCGACCGGGCCGCCGAGGTAGACCTTGTTGGTGCCGAAGTTGGCGATCGCGAGGTCCTCGTAGCCGTCGCGGTCGATGTCGCCGCCGGTGACCGCCATGCCGGAGCCGGTGTCCTCGGCGCCGCTGCTCACCAGCGTCAGCACGCGGGCGCCGGGGAGCAGCGGGCTCGGGTCGTTGCGGAACAGCCGGTTGGTCGCCGAGCTGCCGGAAAAGGTCGCGCTGTTCGACACGTACAGGTCGAGGTCCCCGTCGCGGTCGTGGTCGAGCCAGCGCACGCCGAAGCAGCCGCCAGCGGTGTCGGCGAGTGCTGCGCCGCCGACGGTCGCGGTGACGTTCGCCCAGCCGAGCGTGCCGTTGTTCTGGAACAGCCGGTTGGCGGCGCCGTCGTTGCCGACGAACAGGTCGAGGTCGCCGTCGGCGTCGTAGTCGGCGAACGCGCAGGCGCCGCCCGGGGCAGGGCCGAGCGTCAGGCTCGCGGGCGTCGCGTCGACGAAGGTCAGGCCGCCGACGTTGCGGTACCAGCGACTCAGCTCGCCAGCACTCGTCGCTCCGTAGTTGAGCAGGAACAGGTCGAGATCGCCGTCGCCGTCCCAGTCGGCGGTGGCACAACCTTCGCCGATGCCGGCATGGTCGACGCCGGAACCCGCGGACACGTTCGCCCAGGCGCCGCCGCCGAGGTTCGCGAACAGCCGGTTCGGCATGCCGCCGGCGTTGACGACGTAGAGATCGGAGTCGCCGTCGTTGTCGAAGTCGGCGAACACACAGCCCTCGCCGTGGCCGGCGGGGTCCATCAGTACGGCCGGGGTGCTGTCGACGAGCTGGCGCGTCGGACCGCCGACCGGCACGGTGCCGGCGGGCCGGTTCAGGAACAGGTGGTTCGCGCCGTAGTAGTTGGTGACGTAGAGATCGTCCCAGCCGTCGCCGTCGACGTCGCCCCAGGCAGCACCCGGGTAGTACGAAGGGCCGAGCGGCGGCACCAGGATCAGCGCGGTGCGGTCGACGAGCCCTTGGGCGGGGGCGCATGCCAGGGCGAACGCGATCGCCAGGCAGCACGGGGCGAACTGTCCGGGGTGACGGGAGACGGAGGAAGCGGGCGTGCACGAGGTTGTCATGGTGGGATTCGCCGCAGCGGGCGATGGATCGACGGTGACACCGTGGGAAGCCGGCCGGACCGGAAACATCTCGCCCGATTCCGGTCCGCTCACGGCGCGGGCTGCCGGTGAACGCACTGCCCGGGTCGCCCGGCGCGAACGGTTCGCGCTGGCCGCCGCGGGCCCTTCCACCACGAGTCCTCCCATGTTCGCACGCTTCGTCACCACTGCGTTCGCCATCACCTTCGCCCTCGCCAGCGCCAACGCGCAGCTCTGCGCGCCCGCGGCCATCCCGCTGGGCCAGCCCGGCCTGATCGGCATCGCGCCAGTCTGCGTCGGCGCCATCCCGGTGCCCGCCTTGCCTGGCGGCAACCCCGGCTTCGGCATCGCCACGATGCCGCTGCCGACGCCGCCGAGCTTCGTGTTCCTGGTGTTCTCCGGCTTCGCGCCGCCGCCGTTCGCGGCGCTGCCGGCGGCGATGACCTGCGCACCCTTTGGCCTGCCGGCGCTGCTGCCGACCGCCTACCTCGGCGCGTTCTTCCTCGGCGTCACCCCCGGTCCGCTGCCGGTGTTCCCGCTGCCGGTGCCGCCCGGCATCCTGCCCGGGACGCTGTTCCTGACCGTGCAGACTGCCGCGTTCGTGCCGGGCCCCGGCTGCGTCGCGCTGTCGAACGGCACGACGATCACCAACTGACCGCCGCGGCGCTGGTCCTTGCGTGCGTCCCGCTCAGCCCTGGCGGAGCGGGCGCACGATCAGGTCCTTCAGCGCGAAGTTGCTGCCTTCGCCGACCCGCGTCACGAACAGGTCGTTGTGGTGGCGGATCAACCCGAACTCGTCGAAGCAGGCGACGCCGCCGCAGATCTCCATCGCCATCGCCACCAGGTCGCTGGCGGTGCGGCTGCAGTCGACCTTGACCTTCGCCGCCTGCTCGCGCGACAGCCGGTTTTCCTCGTACAGCCGGCAGCAGTGCAAGAGCCAGGTGAGTCCGCGCTCGAGCGCGATGTCGAGGTCGACGATGACGTCCTGCACGCGCTGGAAGCGGCCGATCGGCTTGTCGTCGAACTGGATGCGCTCCTCGGCGTAGACTCGCGCCTTGTCGAGCGCGAACGCCAGCGACGCCAGCGCCAGCGAGGCGATGAACAGCCGGCCGCCGTTCAGCGTCGTCACCATCACCTTGAAGCCGTCGTTCTCGGCGCCCAGGATCGCGTCGTTCGCGACCTCGACGCCCTCGAACATGATCGAGCCGGTCGACGACTGCTCCCACACCTTCTTGCCCTTCATCTCCTGGTAGAAGACGCCGGGCTGCGCCATCGGCACGATGAAGCAGGTCGAGCGCTTGCCGTTCGCCCCGTTCGGCGCGGTCAGCGCGTGCACGATCACGTGGCTCGCCCAGCGCGCGTTGGTCGACCAGCACTTCTCGCCGTTCAGGATCCAGCGCTCGCCCTTCTTGACCGCGGTGACTTGCGGGTTGGCGGCGTCGCTGCCGCGGCCGGGCTCCGACAGGCCGAAGACGAACATGCGCTCGCCCTTCGCCAACGCCGGCAGGTGCGCCTTCTTCTGGGCTTCGGTGCCGCACAGCTGCAGGGGCTTGGCGCCGAGCGAGATCGCCGCGCCGGGCGTGATCGCGACCGCCTGGCTGTGGTAGCCGAGCGCGAGGCCCATCAGCACCAGGTCGGTGTGGTCGCCGCCCTGCCCGCCGTACTGCTCGGCGATCGGCAACCCGAACAGGCCGAGTTCGCCCATCGCGCGGATCGTCTCGTCCGGCACCAGGCGGTGTTCGCGTTCCCAGTGCAGCAGGTGCGGCGCGATCTCGCGGTCGCCGAAGTCGCGCACCGTCTCGTAGAACGCGAACTTCTCTTCCGGGATCAGGTCCTTCAGGTAGGTGTCGATTCGCCGTGGCATTCGGCGCGCCAGCGTAGCGCCGGGCCCCGGCGCAGGCGACGCCTTGGCGCTCGCCCTGTTCGTGGACCTCAGCGGTCGCTCGGTGCTTCGGGCGCCAGCGCGGCGAGGAAGGTGCTGGCGGCGCGGTTCCCGGCGTCGATCGCCAGCACGCGCCGGAACGCGGCGATCGCGTCGGCGGGCTGCATGCTGAACGCCAGGTTGTAGCCGCGCACCAGCCAGGCCTGGGCGTCGTAGTCGTTCTTCTCGAGGTAGCTGGCGAGTGCCGCCATCTGCGCGTCGAACACCTTGGCGTCGGCGTAGAACGTGCGCTTGTCGGTGTCGGCGCCGGCCATCGCCGGGTCGAGGCGCAGCCCCTCGGCGATCAGGAACGCGGCGTAGTGGTAGTCGCCGTTGGCGAACACCGCGTCGGCGAACACGAAGTGCACCGAGGCGTCGTCCGGCGCGTAGCCACGGGCCTTGCCGTAGGCTTCGGCCGCTTCGGCGAAGCGTTCGGCCTTGAAGTAGAAGTCGCCGAGCTCGACGTACTTGGCGGCCAGCGCCGCCGCCAGGCTGTCGGTCGACGCCGGCTTCTCGGCGGCCCGGGCGACGACGACTTCGGGGGCGGCCGGTGCGGGCGGCGTGACCGGGGTGTCGTACACGACCACCGTGCTCGGCACGTACAGGTAGCTCGGGGAGTAGATCGATCGCGGGTACCACCAGTACGAGCTCGACGCATACCACGGGTTGGACCACGAGGACCAGAAGGCATCGCGGTAGCAGGAGTCCCACACGCCGTGCTGCCAGTACCAGAACGGGTACCACAGCGACAAGCTGACCGAGAACGAACTGCAGTGCGTGCTGAACGTGAAGGCGTGTTGGTGATCGCGGTACCAGCGGCTTGGGGAATGCGAGTAGTTCGACCGCCTGTACCACTGGGCGCTGCTGCGCGACGTGGACGTGCGGGTCGACGACCGCGGCACCGACAGGCGCGGCGCCAGCGTGCGGGGAGCGAGCGTCGGCGTCTTGGCCACGGGAGCCCGCGTGGTAGGCTGCGGCGCACGGTTCGTGCTCGTCGGGCTGCTGCCTGGTGAGCGCCGCGTCGGCGAGATCGGGGCGACGTCGCGCGGCTGGTAGCGGCGGGCGATCGATGGCGTCGGGGAAGTCGTCGGCCGCGGTGCCACGTTCGGGCGGCCGGCTGGCTCGGCGCCGGTGCGGCCGCTGCGCGGTTGCAACGACGGGTTCGGGCGGTAGCGCGTGTCGACCGGTTGCGGGCGGATCGGCGAACGGAACGACTCGTCGGAGCGCGGCGCCGGGGCCGGCGATGGGCTCGGCGCGCTGCGCGGCGCGACTGGTTGCGGGGTCGGGCGCGTGATGACGCGCGGACGGTAGCCCTGGTCTGAACCAGTGTCGCCGCGAGTGTCGACGCGCGGCGAGTAGCGCGGCGCCGGCGCGTTGCGCGGGGATTCTGGAACGGTCGGACGCGGGCGCGGCACGACCGGGCTGTTGTCCTGGAT
>JBASWX010000030.1:0-2047 GCA_049276695.1 Planctomycetota bacterium | reverse complement strand
GCACGAGCGCGCTTGCCTCACTGCCGTGGTCGACGACGAACTCGGGCTGTTCGCGACCGGCGGCGAAGACCACCGCGTGCTGGTGCACGACCTCGACGGCAAGCTGCTCGCGACGTTGGCCACGCTCGACCCGGACGCAACCCCCGGCCTCGACACCCCCGGCCTCGACATCGAGGGCAACGCCAGCGCGCTCGCGTTCGACCGGGCGCGCCGGCGCCTGCTGGTGGCGAATCGTCGCGACGCGCTGCTGGTGTTCGATCTCGATGGCTGGCGCCCGACGTGGGTGACGGCGCGCACGCAGGGCCAGCAGTACTCGGTGCACCTCGCCGCGTGCCCCGGCGGCGCGTTCTACGCGACGGCGCACAGCGGCGTCGGCGACTGGACCTTCATCGACGCGGTGACGCTGCTGCCCGCCGACGTCGGCCGTGCCGGGTTCCCGACCGCGATCGTGTCGGCGCTGCACTTCGCTCCCGATGGCCGGCTGCTGCTGGTCGGTTCGCGCGACGATTCGCTGAGCCTGTGGGATCTGCAGCGCCGCGAACGGCGGCTCGAGCTGCACGGCGCGCACGGCGGGCTGCGTTCGGCGGCGT
This sequence comes from Planctomycetota bacterium, assembly GCA_049276695.1. Taxonomy (GTDB): domain Bacteria; phylum Planctomycetota; class UBA1135; order UBA1135; family UBA2386; genus UBA2386. The sequence continues at coordinate 1,457 of JBASWX010000030.1, read as the reverse complement.
GGAGCCCCGCCGGCGACCAGGTCGTGACCGGCAGCCAGGACGGCACGCTGCGCGCCTGGCCGGTGCAGCCACTGCCGTTCGCGGAACGGCACCATGCGCGGCTGGTCGGTCAACCGGCCGGCCGCTGATTTGCGCGCCCGCGGGGGAGCGCCATCACTGCAGCAGGTGCTGCGCGCACGGCCAGGTGCGCAGCCGGTCGCGCAGCCGTTGCCATCGCTTGCTGACGGCGTCGGCGGACAGGCCGAGCCGCGTCGCTGCTTCGGCTTGCGGCATGCCTTCGAGGCCGACGTGGATCAGCAGCATGCGGTCGTCGTCGTCGAGCGTCGTGGCGCGGTCGAGGAAGCCGCGCACCGCCTCGTCGCGGGCCAGCCGCTGCGTCAGGCTGGTGACTTCGGCTGGCACGCCGTCGAGCGCCAACAGGCGCGAGGTGCTGCCACCAGCACCCTGGGCGCGTTCGCGCTGCAACGAGCGGTGCACCTCGTACAGCACGTGCTTGGCGATGGTGAACAGCCACGCGCGCGCGCCGGCCTCGGGATCGCGCGCCGAAGCACCCTTCATCGCCCGCATCCACACCTCCTGCGCCAGGTCCTCGGGAGTGATCCACGCCCGCAAGCGCTGGCCGAGCCGCAGGCTGGCCCAGGCGTAGACCGCGACCCCGTACTCGCGGTGCAGCGCGTCGATGTCGGTCGGCGGCTTGCTCACTGCGGCGCCGCCAGCGGCACGAGCGTACGCATGCGCTGGTCCTTGCTGCCGGGCACGAACTGGTGCAGCCGGCCCTGCCAGTCGCCGGCCCACACCGTGGTGGCGTCGCCGAACGCGACGCAGTACAGCCACTCGCCCGCGGCGGGGGACTTGCCGAGCGCCTTGCCGGCCGCGTCGAGCACGGCGATGCGGCCGTCGCTGCCGCAGCTGGCGAGATTGCCAGCAGCGCCGAGCGCCAGGGCCAGGGCCTGGCCGTCGTGTACCTGCTGCTTCCACACCTCCTTGCCGGCGACCGGATCGAACGCGCGCACGGTGCCGTCGGCGCCGGCGGTGAACAGCCGGGCGCCGTTCCTCGCGAACGCGAGCGCGTGCACCGCGCCGCGGTGGCCGCGCAGCGTCTCCACCAGGCCGCCGCCGCTGGTCTCCCACAGCCGCACCTCACCGGCGCGGTCGGCGGCCGCCAGCAGCGTGCCATCGGGCGAGAACTGCAGCGCCAGCACGAAGTCGTCGTGGGCGCCGGCCGCGACCTGCGTGCCGTCCATGCGCAACACGACCGCGCGCTTGCCGGCGCCACCGAGCGCCACCAGCCTGGACTTGCCGTGCACCGCGACCGCCAGCGGCACGTCGCGTTCGTTGCCGACCGCGCCGACCGCCGTCCCGGTGGCGACGTCGAACACCATCGCGCGGCCGCTGCGTCCGGGCTCGCCCGCCGCGGCGACCAGCAGCGTGCCGTCGTTGGCGAACGCGAGCTGGTC
>JBASWX010000029.1:0-10642 GCA_049276695.1 Planctomycetota bacterium | reverse complement strand
ACGCCGCGACGCGCGCGCAGTGAGCGGCCCGCGCCATCGCGCCCTCGGCGCCGCCTCGCGCTGGCCTTTCGCGGCTGACCGACTAGCCTTCCCGCGCGTGGCGGTTTCCCCAGGTGAGCGGGCGTCGGTCGTGTCGTCGTCCGCTGTTACCCGGCCCGGGCGAGGCTGCTAGGGCATCCGCCGCATGATCCGCGTCGTCGAGCTGACCAAGAAGTACGGCCCGTTCACCGCCGTCGAGGCGGTGTCGTTCGAGATCGCGCGCGGCGAAGTGGTGGGGTTCCTCGGGCCGAACGGCGCGGGCAAGACCACCACGATCCGGATCCTGACCGGGTTCCAACCGGCGACCGCGGGGCGCGCCGAAGTGGCCGGCCACGACGTCGCGACGGCGTCGCTGCAAGTGCGGCGCAAGATTGGCTACCTGCCGCAGGAAGTGCCGATCTATCCGGACCTGCGCGTCGTCGAGTACCTGCGCTACCGGGCGGCGCTGAAGGGCGTGCCGGCCAGGGAACGTCGCGCGGCCGTCGAGCGGGCGATGGCCAAAGCCGGCGTCACCGAGGTTGCGCGCAAGCTGTGCGGCAACGTGTCGCACGGCTACCGGCAGCGGGTCGGGCTCGCCGACGCGCTGGTCGCCAACCCACCGATCCTGATCCTCGACGAACCGACGTCCGGGCTCGACCCGAACCAGCGGCTGCGCATCAAGCAGGTCGTGCGCGACCTCGCGGCCGAGCACACCGTGCTGTTCTCGAGCCACATCCTGGCCGAGGTCCAGGAGGTGAGTTCGCGCGTGATCGTGATCCACCGCGGCCGGGTGCGGGCCGACGGCGCACCGGCGCAACTCGTCGCCGCGGGTGCGACGAGCCGGTTGCAACTCGCCGTGCGCGCCGAACAGCAAGCCCTCGCCGCGGTGCTGGCGACCGTGCCGGAGGTGCGCCTCGGAGCAGTCGAACGCGCCGGTGCCGGGGTGTTGCGGGTCACTTGCGAGGTGGCACCGGGCGGCGACCCGATTGCCGTCGTCGGCGAGCGCCTGTTCGCCGCCGGCATCGCCGTGCTGGAGCTGCGCCACGACCTGCCGACGCTCGAAGTGTTCTTCCACGCGATCACCGAGGGCAGCGACCGCGCCGAGGAACGTGCCGCGGCGGAGGTCGCGCGATGAACGCGGCGCTGGTCGGCTTCCGCAAGGAGCTGCTGTCGCACCTGGTCAGCCCGGTGAGCTGGGTGATCGCGGTGCTGTTCTACCTGTGGCGCGGCTACGAGCTGGCGACGCTGGTGGCGTTGTTCGCGTACTACCGCGCCGACCAGGAACTGCTGGCGCCGCAGACCTACGGCCTGACCAGCACGTTCCTGATGGTGGTGCTGGTGCCGGGCATCCTGACGATGCGCAGCTTCGCCGAGGAACGGCGCACCGGCTCGATCGAGACGCTGCTGACGGCGCCGGTGCGCGACGTCGAGGTGGTGCTCGGCAAGTGGGCGGCGGCGACCGTGTTCTACGCGCTGCTGTGGCTGCCGAGCGTGCTGATCCTGCACCTGCTCGAGTACGAACCGTTCCTCGCCGCCGACCTGTCGTTCGGGCCGGTGTTCGCCGCCTACCTCGGCATGTTCCTGCTCAGCGGCATGCTGCTCGCGTTCGGCATCTTCGCCAGCAGCCTGACCGACAACGTGCTGCTGGCGGCGCTGCTGGCGATCGTGTTCGACTTCGCGCTGCTGCGCCTGCCGAGCCAGATCGCCGGCCACCTGGGCGCGGCGGCGAACAACTACTACGTGCGCGAACTGCTCGACAAGCTCGACGTGATGCGCAACTTCAGCGAGTGGTTCGCGCGCGGGCTGATCGACACCAGCCAGATCGTGTTCTACCTCGGCGGCATCGGCTTCTTCCTGTTCCTGACCTGCATCAGCCTCGCTGCGCGGAGGATTGCGTGATCGGCAAGCGGCTGGGGTTGTGGTCGGGTCTGCTGCTCGGCGGCGTGCTGGCGCTGGCGGTGTGGGTGCTGGTGGTCTGGGTCGCGTCGCGCCCGGCGCTGAAGACGCTGATCGACCTGACGCCGCAGCGGATCAACTCGGTCGACCCGGCGACCGAGGAACTGCTGCGCGAGCTGCGGGCCCAGAAGGCCGAGATCGAGTTCTACCTGTTCTATCCGCCGATGGATGGGCAGGCTGCGGACCCGATGCGGCAGCAGGAGGCGCGGATCCGCGGGCAATTGCGCGAGATGACGCGGCTCTTGCTGGTGCGCTACCAGTTCCTCGGCGGCGAGAGCGTCAAGGTGATCGCGCTCGACCTCTACGGCGACCCGCAGACGACGCGCGAAGCGGCACAGAAGTTCGACTACCGCGACAGCGAGACCGACGTGCTGGTCGTCGCGGTGCGCATGCCCGGCAAGCCGCTTCGCCACAAGAAGCTGTCGCTGCCGCTCGACCTCGGCCGCATCGAACAGCCGAACGCTGGCCAGACCGGGTTGAGCCAGTCGGCGTTGCCGGTGCTGAAGCAGTTCGTCGGCGAGGAGCAGATCAGCTCGGCGATGAAGAGCTTGCTGGTCGAGGGCACCCCGGTTGCCTACCTGCTGCCGGGCTGCTCGCCCGACCTGCAGGTCGGCGACATCGGCGCCGGCTACGGCCCGTTCCTGGCGGCACTGGGGCTCGCCGGCTTCGAAGTGCGGCGCTGGGACGCCGCCGCGCAACCGGCGGTGCCGAAGGATGCCGCGGTCGTGATCGTGCTCGAGCCGCGCCGTGAGTTCCCCGACGCGCTGGCCGACAGTCTGTTCGCGTACCTGCAGCGGGGCGGCCGGCTGTTCGTCAACTACTCGTGGGCGCAGCTGCCCGACTGGAACCCTGATGGCGGCCGGCTCGGCGAACTGCTTGGCTACGAACTCAGCGCCCAACCGGTGTTCCATCTGATCGCCGACGTCGGCAATCGCACAGGCGGACGGGGCCTGGACGGCGACCCCGCGGTCGCCAAGCTGCAGCTGCGCATCAACAGCGCGCACCCGACGACGACCCGGTTCGCGCGCAGCGGTCGGCCGATGGAAGTGGCGGCGGCGCGCGAGCTGCGCGAGCGGGCCGGTGCGCCGACCGCGATCGTCCGCACCGAACTGCTGCGGACCGGCGATCAGGGCTGGCTGGCCCTCCCCGGACCCGATGGCTACCCCAGCTTCCGGGCGCCGCAGGTCCGGCTGCGGGACTTCCTGGTCGGCATGGTCTGCGAGGTACCTCCGGCGGCCGCTGCGGCCGATGGGTCTGGTGACCCGGTTCGACCCGGACAGGCCGTTCTGGTCTCCGGCCTGTTCTGCAATGCGATGGCCATGCCACAGTTCGGCGACCTCGCGCTCAACATCTGCAACTGGCTCGCCGAACGGCGCGTGCTGCTCGACCTCAAGACGCCGGGCTACGAGGCGAAGCAGCTCAACCTGCAGCCGCAGCAGATGAACCGCATCGGCAACCTGCTGGTGTTCGGCGTGCCGGGCCTGTTCCTGGTGCTCGGCGCGGTCGTGTTCTTGGTGCGGCGGAGGCAATGATGGGACTGCGTGCGATCGTCGTGCTCGTGCTGCTCGCCGCCGGGCTCGGCGCCGTGCTGTGGTTCACCGACGAGAAGCCGCCGACCAAGGTCGTCGCGACCAGTCCGGTGCTCGAAGGCCGCTCGCTGGCGACGGCGTCGCTGCTGCGCTGGCAGTGGAAGGGTCGGCCGCCGATCGAGGTCGGGCGCGGGCCCGACGGCCGCTTCCAGATCCAGGAGCCGATCGTCGACCTGGCGTCGGCGGCGTTCCTCAAGCAGATCTGCGACGCCTGGGACAGCGCGCAGATGCGTCGGGCGCCGATCGCCGACGACGACGCCGGCCGCGAGAAGGCGGGGCTCGCGCCGCCCGAACTGGTGCTCGGCATCGAGTTCGCCGACAAGGCCCGCCTCGACCTCGAAGTCGGCGGACAAGGCCCGCTCGGCAATACCCGCTTCCTGCGCAGCCACGGCGTCATCTGGGAAGGCGGCGACGGCCTGCTCGAGAGCATGCGGGTCGGCCTCGACGACCTGCGCGAGCGCGCCGTGTGGCGCAACGCCTTCGCGCACGCGACCGAGGTCGTGGTCGACCAGAAGCTCGCCAGCGGCAAGCGCGAGACGCTGCACCTGCGGCTGGAAGGCGACCAGTGGCGGCTGCTGGCGCCGATCCAGGGCCGCGCCGATCCGGTCGCGGCGCAGCGCTTCGTCACCGCGCTGCTGAGCCTGCGCGTCGACGACTTCAAGGCGGGCGTCGTCAAGTTTCCGGATCGCCCGCCGGAGTACGAGATCACGGTGCGCGGCGCGCACGGCGAGGAACACTGCCGGCTGTGGCAGGAACTGGGCCAGCTGTTCGGGCAGTTGCCGGGCCGCGGCGTCGGCTTCTCGAGTGACAACCAGCAGGTGATGGCGATCTTCGAGAACGCGGCCGAGAACCTGCGCGCCCGCATCCTGGTGCCGATGGGCCAGGGCACCTTCGCCGACCTGGTCGAACTGGTGGTCGATCCGGGCCAGGGCCGCGGCGACCGGTTGCGCCTCGTCCGCGAGGGCGACAACCGGGACTGGCGCATGGTCGAGCCGGTCGAGTTCGCGGCCGCGCCGACGCCGTGCAACGAGGCGGCGCACGCGCTGCAGAACCTGGTGGCGCGCGAGTTCGTCGACGATGCCGGCAGCAAGCGGCCGCGCGCCGAGGACCCGCGCTATGGGCTGGGCCCAGGCCGGTTGACGGTGACGGCGCGGGGTGCTTCCGGCGGCAAGGCGACCGTGCTGTGGCTCGGCGGTGACTGCAAGCGCGGCGACGAGACGCTGGTGTTCGCCAGCCGCGCCGACGAGCCGGACACCGTGACGCTGGTGCCGAAAGGCCAGGTCGAAGTGCTGGCGCGGCCGTGGCTCGTCTACTGCTCGCTGCGCATCCTGCTGCAGTCGGCCGCCGTCGACCGCATCGACCTGCTGAAGAAGACCGGCGACCAGCGCCGGTTCCAGATCGAGGGCGGCCAATGGGTGCTGGCCGGCACGCCGGGCGCGCGCAAGGAGGTCGGCGAGTTCGTCCAGGACGAACTGCGCGACCTGGTCGGCGTCAAGGCGGTCGATGCGCGCGGCAAGGCCTTCGACGAACCGGACTGGGGCATCGTGCTCGGGCGCACCAACGACGACGTCCTGGCGAAGCTGCGCATCTGGGACCGCGGCGCCGAGCAGGTGCTGTTGCTGCAGGGCGGCGACCGCGGCCCGGTCGCGTTCGAGGTCAGCAACCGGTTGTCCAGCGAACTGCGGCGGCTCTGGCAGTAGCGACGCCCGCGGCGCGTCCGTATCGTCGCGCGGCGATGCCGAGTCCGCGTTCCCGCAGTGCCGCCGAGCCGAAGACCCGACCGCGTCGCTACTGGTTGTTCAAGTCCGAGCCGACGACGTACGGCTTCGACCAGTTCGTGAAAGACCGCCGCACGACTTGGGGCGGCGTGCGCAACTACCAGGCGCGCAACCTGCTGCGCGACGAGATCGCTGTCGGCGACGGCGTGCTCTTCTACCACAGCAGCGCCGAGCCGACGGCGATCGCCGGCATCGCGAGGGTCGTGAAGGCCGGCTACCCCGACCCGACCGCCTTCGAGCCGAAGAGCGAGTACTACGACCCGGACAGCGACCCGCAGGATCCCACCTGGTTCCAGGTCGACATCGAGTGCGTCGGCGCAATGCGGGAACCGGTGACGCGCGAACGCTGCAAGCAGGAGCCGGCACTGGCCGCCATGGTGCTGCTCGCCCGCGGCAGCCGGCTGTCGGTGCAGCCGGTCACCGCCGACGAGTGGCGCACGATCCTGAAGCTCGGTGGCCAGAAGGAGTCCTGGTGATGCGGAACACGCTCGGGGTCGGCGCCCTGGTGCTGGCCGCGTGCAGCGGCGAGCCTCCCGGCTTCGCCACGCCGGAGTCGGCGCTGCACGATCCGGTCGCCGACGTCTACCTGGTCAGCAACATCGATGGCGCGCCGCTGGCCAAGGACGGCAAGGGCTCGATCGCGCGCGTCGATCCGGACGGCTCGCTGCAGCGGTACTGGATCGCCAGCGGCACCAACGGCGTCACGCTGCACGCGCCGAAGGGGCTGGCGCTGGTCGACGACGTGCTGTGGGTCGCCGACATCGACGTGCTGCGGCGCTTCGATCGCAGTTCCGGGGCGCCGCTGGGCGAAGTCGCGATCCCCGGAGCGACGTTCCTGAACGATGTCAGTGCCGGTCCCGCCGGCGCGGTGTACTGCACCGACAGCGGGCTCGACGCGCAGTTCCAACCGACCGGGACCGATGCGATCTGGCGCGTCGGCAAGGACGGCGCGGTGACCGCACTGATCCGCGGCCCGGAACTCGGCCAGCCGAACGGGCTGGTCGCGCGCGACGGCGGCGTCTACGTCGTCTCCTGGCGCGATGGCTCCTTCTACCAGGTCGACTACCGCGGCGTGCGCACCGACCTCGGCAAGGCGCCGAGCGCACAGCTCGATGGCCTGGTGCGCGTCGAAGCGAAGCAGGCGGGCGAAGCCGCGGCCTGGTACGCGACGTCGTGGGCTGGCCAGGGCATCGTGCGCTTCGACGTCACCGGGGGTTGCACGGCGCTGCCGTTGCGCCTGGAGCAGCCGGCCGATTGCGGCTGGGACGCGACGCGCCGTCGGCTGCTGGTGCCGTTGTTCGGCGCCAACCGGCTCGAACTGGTGCCGCTGTAGCAGCGCGCGTTGGGCCTGTGCTTCCGGAAGCTGGCGTCCAGGTTACAGTGGCGGGCACGATGCTGCCGCGCGGCGCGACGAAGACCCACACCGAAGAGAAGACGAAGCCCAAGACGGCCCTGGCACCACCGTGGAACGTGATCGTGCACGACGACCCGGTCACGCTGATGACCTACGTCACCAAGGTGTTCATCCAGGTCTTCGGCTACGGCCAGGACAAGGCGCACAAGCTGATGATGGAGGTCCACCAGACCGGGCGCTCGGTGGTGTGGACCGGCGCCCGCGAGCAGGCCGAGATGTACGCGCAGAAGCTGCAGGCCCACCACCTGCTGACCACGCTCGAGGTCGTCGATGCCTAGGCATCTGCGCCGGCGCGGCCGCGGGAGGACGTGATGTGGGTCGCCCGCGTCGACGAGGGCTTCGTCTTCGGTGACCTGACGCCATCCAGCGTCGAGACGCTGAAGGGAGTGCCGATGCTGCTGGAGAGCGCCGACGCACGGGTCCGGAAGCGGCTCTTGCCCGAGACCTGCGACGATGCCGAGGCCGAGGAACACTGGCGCGAGCACGCGGTGCCCGAACTGGAGCGGCTGTTCCTGTCGCGGGCGCAGTTGGTGCGCCGCGATCTGGCCGGCCTGCGGGCGATGCCGGAGTCGGACAACAAGCTGTTCCTGCTGCCCGATCCGCACGCCAACGCCTGGATCGCCGCGCTCAACGCCGCCCGGCTGGCGTTGTTCGAACTCGCCGAACTGACCGCCGAGGCCATGGAAGCCGACGGCTTCGCCAAGGCGACACCCAAGCAGCAGGAAGCGCTGCTGCGCATCCACCTGCTGGCCGAGATCCAGTCGGTGCTGCTCGGCGACGTCGATCTCGAATCAGCAGGCGGCTTCGACGAGTTCGTGACCGGATAGCGGCCCGGAAACGCACCGCGGCGGCCACTCGTGCGAGCGGCCGCCGCGGCTTCTTCACTCAGACCGTGCCGTCAGCTCAGTTGCCGGCGCCGATCGTGACGTTGACGCCGTTGGTCGCGCTCAGGCCGGCGAGGGCCAGGCTGACGCCCTGGGTCGCCAGGAAGGCGCCGGTGAGGCTCGGGCTCGGCGGGATCGCCAACGGGAAGTCGGACTGGCCGCCGGCCACTGGCCCGGCCCCGAACAGGCCGATGTCCAAGCTGGTGTACGCGTTGCAGCCAGGCATGAAGGGGATCGGGATGCCAGGGAGCGCCGCGGTGCCGAACCCCACGAACGCGGCGAGCGCCGCACCCAGGCCGGTGAGCCGCAGCGTCAGACCGGTGTTGCCGACCGACGGGATGACGTTCGTCGTGGTCGTGGTGCCACCGACGTAGACTCCGCTCATCGAGTTGCCATTGCAGCCGGTGCCGTTGTTGACGAGCGAACCACAGTTCGCCGGCGCGCCGAGCGGCACGTAGGCGTAGCCGGGGTTGATGCGGGCGAAGAACGCCGAGTTGTTCGCGAGGTCGAAGCTGTTCGGCGTGGTCCACAGTTCGTAGGTCGTGTTGTCGGCGGTGGCGCCGCCGGCCGAGATGTCGACCGAAGCGGGGGCGATCGCGCCGCCACCGGGGGAACAACCGACGATGCCGTTGTCCGAGGGCACGCCGAAGGTCGACACGTTGGTGCAGCCGGGGCCCCAGACCGTCCGGAAGTCGCCGTTCGGGTACAGCACCAGCTGCATGCTGAAGCGCGGCGTCGCGATGCCGAAGTTCTGCATGTTGAGCCAGGTCACGACGCACTTGGCGGCCGTGCTCTTGATCCACACTTCGCCGCCGTTGCCGACGGGACCGCTGCCGATGATGTCGGCGTAGAGGCAACAGACCTTGGCGTTGGCCGCGACCAGGTTCGCGGTCGTCGGCGTGTAGGCCGTGGCGATGCCCGGGGCGCCCGGAACGCCGGCGTTCGACAGCGCGACGAAGCAGTGGTCGGTGACGTACAAGTCGGTGTACGTGGTGGCGCCGATCGGGAACGGGAAGCCGATCGCCTGGATGGGCGACCACCAGTCACCGAGACCGGTCTGGAGACGGGTGCCGAAGTCACCGTCGAAGCAGTTCTGCGCGGTGGCGAATGGTGCCGCGGCGAGCATGGCCAGTGGGAGGAGAAGTTGACGCATGGTTGGGAACTTGACAGGGTTGAAGGGACGAAGGCCGCACGATAGCCGCGGGAGAGTGCGGTGAAAGCCCCGGCGTCGGCCGGCCCGCTGCGCCGGACCGCAAGCACGGCCGGCAGGCCGGGTCAGCGGCGGCTCGTCGGCGCGACGGCAGCCCCGGCGCCTTCGGCTTCGCCACCGCCAGCGGCTTCCTCTTCTTCGCTGCCGGCGAACCCCTCGTCGGCCGGCCAGCTGCCGAGCACACCGGCCGGACCACGGCGATCGTGCACGGTGAACGCCTGCACCGACGACTGCTCGCCGCGGGTGATGCGCACCGCGAACGTGCCGGGGCGCGGAGTGGCGGCACCCTGCTGCCCGCGGCCGCCGAAGCCACCGGGGCCACCCTGGCCGCCGCCCTGCCCGCCAGGTCCGCCCTGGCCGAACGGACCGCGGCCGCCGCGGTCGTTCGCCCATGCGACTTCGTGGTAGCCGGCGGTGGTCGGGCCGTCCTTCTTCCAGACGACGGCGCCGGCGGCGTCGAGCACTTCGACGGTGACCTTGGTCTCGCTGTCCTGGGCGAGCAGGTAGCGGAACGTCGGCACGACGAACGGATTGCCGGCGGTCCAGCCGCGGGCGCCGACGTTGCCTTCGCTGAACGCGCGCTTCAGCAGCACGCCGTCGCTCGGCGGCAGCGCGCGGAACGCCGCCTGCAGGTGTTCGGGCCGCAACTGCTCGAGCGCCGCCGCGTCCAGCGCGAACACGCCGCGCCCGTGGGTGCCGACCAGCACGTGGCTCTCGCGCTGGTGCACGATCAGGTCGTGCACGGCGACCCGGGGCAGGCCGCTGCCGAACGCGAACCACTGCGCGCCGTCGTCGACCGACACGTAGGCGCCCATCTCGGTGCCGACCAGCAGCACGTTGGCATTGCGCGGGTGCTGGCGCACGACGTTGACCGGTTCCTGCGGCAGGTCGTGCGCGATCGACAGCCAGGTGTCGCCGCCGTCGTCGGTGCGGAACACGAACGGCGTGCGCACGTCTTCGCGGTAGCCGGTGAAGCTGCAGAACGCAGTCGGCGCGGCGTGCGGCGACGCCTCGAGGCGGGAGACCCACAGGCCCTGCACGCCGAGCGGGAAGCGGTCGGTGAGGTCGGTCCAGCGCGCGCCGCCGTCCTTGCTGCGCCACACCTTGCCGTCGTCGGTGCCGACCCACAAGAGGCCCTCGGCCTTGCCCGACTCGGCGATCGTCGTGATCGTGCAGTGCGGCACGTTGCCCTTCTTCTTCTCGGCGTCGTTGGTCGTCAGGTCGGGGCTGATCGTCGTCCAGGTGTCGCCGCGGTCGCGCGACCGGTGCAGGTGCTGCGTTCCCGTGTAGACGGTGTGGCTCGCGTGCGGCGACAGCAGGATCGGCGTGCTCCAGTTGAAGCGCAGCGCCTGCTCGCCCTTCTGGGCCTTCGGCTTGATGCCCTTGCGTTCGCCGGTGCGCAGGTTCTGCCGGCTCATGCCGCCGAACTGCGACTCGCTGTACACGGTGTCGGGGTCGTGCGGGTCGATGCAGACGTGGAAGCCGTCGCCGCCGTCGATCCGGAATGCCTCCGTGGCGCGGATGCCGGCCGAGGTGGCGCCGTGGATCGGGAAGCCCCAGGTGCCGTTGTCCTGCAGGCCGCCGTAGACGCGGTACGGGGTCCGGGTGTCCGCGGCGACGGTGTAGAACTGCAGGATCGGCAGCGTGGTCAGGTGGTCCCACGACTTGCCGCCGTCCCAGGTCACCGCGAGGCCGCCGTCGTTGCCTAGCAGGCAGTGCTTGCTGTCGGCGGGGTCGATCCACAGCGCGTGGTGGTCGACGTGCAGGCTGCTCGCGAACGCGCCGCCGCCACC
>JBASWX010000028.1:0-2579 GCA_049276695.1 Planctomycetota bacterium | reverse complement strand
ACGTCGAGCCACCGGGAGAATCTCGATCGTTGGCACTACATTTCACGCGCCAGCGACGCACAGTTCGCGAATCACCTGGGAGCGTCCGACCGCGCCGAACCAGCAACTGTCGAAAAAGAGTCAGACTCACGCCCCACACCCCGAACACCGTGCTGCCTTCCTGCTTCTTGATCAGGTAACCCGCCGGCGACGTGAAGCGGCCGTTCCACTGGCCGGTGTACCGCATCTGGAAGCAGCCCGGCTTCCTGGTGTCTTCCTCGAGTCGCCAGGGCCCGAGGCGCTCACAGAACTCCGCCCACGAAGCGACCCGGCTCTGCGCCTCCATCGCTTCACGCAGCGTCACCGGCTTGTCGCCGGCCGACTCGCCGTTGCCCGACCCGCCCGCTTCGCCCGCTCCGGTGGTCGGCGCCGGCAGCGCGAAGTGGAACACCGCGAGCTGCGGCTTCGCCGCGTCGAACTGACGGTCGTCGACCTTGGCCAGTTCCTCCGGCTTCTTCTGCATCACGAAGCGCGCGACCGTCACCTGCTCGGTCGGCGGCAGCGGCACTTCCTCGTAGGCGACCGGGTAGAAGAAGGTGACCGCCTGCAGCTTGTTCTCGTACGTCTTGTAGCCAGGCGGCGCCTGGGCCAAGGCCGGTGCGAGCAGGGGAACGCAGGCGAGCAGCGCGCGAGCGGCCACCGGGCGCGGGAACATGGGTCCGAAGAGTAGCGGACCCGGCCGGTGAGGGGGCGTTCAGCGCGCCAGTTTGTCGACGGCGAAGAACGCGATGCCGTAGATCACGGCCGCCGCCAGCAGCACGAACGAGAAGCCGAAGTTCATCGACACGATCACGGTGACCACCGAACCGACGACGGTCGCCGAGCCGTTGACCGCCCACGCCCACGGCACGAACGACGGCGCGTACCGCTGCAACAGCCCGATGCCATGAGCGAACGGCATGCCGAGCAGCAGCGCCACCGGCAGCACCAGCAGTGCGGCGACGGACGCGCGCACGAACAGCCCTTGCCCGATCACCGCATCGACGATCGGCGTCGCGCACAGCACGACCGCCGCGGTCGCCACCAGCACGCCGAGCGGCACGGCGCGGGCGCGGCCGATGCCGCCAGCGAGCCAGCGCGCCGACAGGAAGCTGCCGATGCCGGTGCCGATGAGGATCGCCAGCAGCGTCACCACGATCGAGTACAACGGCTGCCCGAGCAGCAGCGTCAGCTTCTGGATCAGCGCGATCTCGACGAAGATGAAGCCGATGCCGATGCCGGCGAAGTAGACCAGGAAGCGGCCGAGGTGAGCTGTGCGCAGCGCGGCACGGCGGAACACCAACGGCAGCACGATCAGCAGCACCGCGACGATGGTCGAGAAGCCGAGCTGCCCCCACAGGAACAGCGGGTTGCCCTGGGAGACCTCGGTCGCCTCGGCCAACAGCTTCTTCGCCTCGTCGGTCGGCGTGTCCCAGCGCGTGAAGTTGAAGAAGTACGGCTGGTCGTCGGTGGTCGGCGTGATGCGGCGCGGGAACTCGCGCACGAACGCCGCCTTGTCGGCGACCGGCAGCGCGACGAAGCGTTCGACGATGTTCTGGTCGAGCTTGCGCGTCGGCAGGTACGTCGCGAGGTGCCCGGAGCGCTGCAGGAACGCTTCGAGCCGCGCCACCTCCTCGCCGGTGAACGCGCCGCGCTTGACCAGCACCGTGGTCAGCTGGTCGATCGGGGCGGTGATCACCGCCACCGATGGCGCGATGTCGCCGAGGCCCAACGTGGTGAACGCCGTCTGCACGTTCACGAGCAGGCGCAGCTTCTCCATCTCAGCACCCATGCGCGTGATCTGCAGGATGCCGCCATCGGCGAGGCGCTCGTACATCTGGCGTACGGCCTCGACGGTGTAGAGGTAGTTCTCGGCCAGCACGTAGGCGCCCGACGCCAGTGACGTCCAGGTGTCGATGCCGGTCATCTGCACGATGTCGTAGCGGCCCGGATCGCGCATCAGCGCCGAGCGACCCTCGTCGCACACCAGCTCGATGTTCGGATCCTCCCGCAGCGCGCGTGAGAACTCCTTCGCCACGGTCTCGTGCACTTCCAGCACGCCGCGGTTCAGTTCGACGCCCTTGATGTAGGCAGCGCCGGCGAGCTTGTGCGCCCAGAGGTCCGGGCCGCCGCCGACGCCGATCACGAACACGCGCGGCGCCGTGCCCTGCTTCACCGTCGCCGCCAGCGCGTACAGCGTGCGGCCGAGGTACTGCCGGCCCAGCTCGGCGTTGGTGAAGTCGAACACGAAGGTGCCGGCGTCGCCGTCCTGCATGATCCACTTCTGCTCGCCGAGCTTCTGCCGGTTCTTCGGATCGAGCACGAACGGCGCGTCGTTCTGGCCGACGCCGTACACGAGCCACATCGGCAGCGGGCTCTTGATCACGTCGATGCGGCTGTTCGGGCTCCAGCGCGAGAACTCGTGCGGCCCGTCCAGCGCGATGCCCTGCGACCTGGTCATCTGCAGGTGCTTCTTGCCCGGCACCGGGAACGTCGCATCGAACGACGGCATCCACACGAGCAGCCCGGCGGCGGCGACCGCCGCGGCGACGACCGCGTTG
>JBASWX010000027.1:0-6945 GCA_049276695.1 Planctomycetota bacterium | reverse complement strand
GGGCCGGGCGGGCGCTGAACACCTCGACGCCACCCTGGTAACCGAGCGCCAGCCGGGCGCCGTCGACGACGACGTTGGCCGAACCCGCGAGCGGGTCGCGGCTCGGATCGAACGCGGGCACCGGAGCCCGCCGCAGCAGCGTGCCGTCGGTGCCGTACACGATCAGTTCGCGTTCGCCGGGGATCACCACCAGGCGCCCGGTGACCGCGCCGCGGCCGCGCATCGAGTTCTTCGGCCCGTTCCACGCCGGCAGTTCGCGCGCCCACTTCACCAGGCCGCCGGCCAGCCCGATCGCGACCAGGTGCGTGTCGCTGGTCGCGAACAGGTCGTCGCCACTGCGCCCCACCAGCGTGCGCAGCCGGCCGTACGGCGCGTAGCGCGTCGTCGCGTCGAACATCCACTGCGGCTGCCCGGTGGCCCCATCCAGGCACAACAGCATGTCGCTGTCGCACGCGGCGACCACGACCAGGCCGTCGACGACGATCAGGTCGTTGGGCAGGAAGCCCGGCAGTTCCTCGCCGCCGAACTGCGCCCGCATCCCGAAGTCGTCGTTGCGCGTCGTGCGCTTGCTCCGGGTCGCCTTGCGGCGCGGGTCGGTGCGTTCGTAGCGACGGATCCACCGCAGGTCGCCGGTGAATGCGTCCACCGCGGCGACGCAGCCGGCGTTGGTCGCGACCCACGCGACGCCGGCCTGCACCACCACCGGGCAACCGGGCGCCTTGAAGAACGGCGAACCGCCGGCGTGCAGCGGCACGTGCCAGGCCGGGCGGCCGCTGCGCCGGTCGACACACTCGAGCGTGTACTTGCCGCGCCGCAGCGCCGGCAGCAGCAGCCGTTCGCCGAACACGGTCGGCGCGGCGAGGAAGGTCACGTCGCGCAGCCCACCGTCGCCATCGAGCCACTGGTCGGACGACCACACCCGGTTCTGCGTGCCGTTCTCGCGCGCTGCCCGTTCGTAGGCGACCAGCACGCTGGTCTTCATCGCGTCGACGCTGGTCGTGGTCGCGCGTGGATGGCCGGTCACCACGTAGCGGCGTTCGCCGTCGTCGACCGGGCGCAGCAGGGCATGGTCGCTGGCGGCGATCCGGATGCGCGGATGCCCCTCGCGCGCCACCGGCGGTTCGTCGTTGCCGTCGCCCTGCGCCAGCAGCACGCCGGTCGTCGCATCGCTGGTGCGCAGCCGGAAGTGCTCGAGGAACAGCGCCTCGGGCCGGCCGCTGACGCCATCGGCCCGGAACGCGACCCACGTCGCCGGCCCGTAGCGGCTCGCGTGCGGCATCGTCGACGTCACCACGCCCTCGTTGAAGAAGACGATGTTGCGCTCGTTGTTGTTCGACGCCTTCGGATCCTTGTACGGCTCCGGGTTGCGGAACCGGAACTGCCACAGCGGGACCAGCGCATTGGCCGGATCGGCGAGCCAATCGGCCGGATCCGCCGCCGTTCCCGCAGCGAGCACCGCGGCGACGTCGCGCGCGAACAATTCGTCGGCCGGCAGGTCCTTCACCGCGTGCAGTTCGCCCAGCACGCGCAGCGAATCGGCCGCGTACTTCGTCGCCATCGCCGCCACCGCTTCGTGCGCCGCCCCCTGCTCGCCGGCGAGCCGCAAGCACAGCGCCGCCTTGAACTGGCACCAGACCTCGCTGATGGCAAGGCGTTTGCGCAGCTCCGCCGGGTAGGTACTCAGCAGGTCGCCGAGCACCAGCACGGCGGCGCGGTACCGGCCTTCGTGCATCAGCCGGTCGGCGAGCAGAGCCATCGCCTTGCCGCCCGGCAGCGTGACGAAGTAGTGGTTGACGACGCGCTCGAGCGCCGACAACGAGCCGTCGCGCAGCGCCGCCTGCAGCAGTTCCTCGGCCGCGACCTCGTGCGTCGCGCGGTAGATCTCGATGCCGACCGCCGGCATGCGCGCCAGCATCTCGTGGCACAGGCGGCTGACCGGCCGGTACAGCCGGCCGTCGTGGCTGAACACCGCGTTGCGCGCGTCGGGCGGCGGCTCGACCGGCCCCGCGGGCTTGCCCGGCTGCGCGCGGTTGGCGAGCAACCGCTGCACCGCTTCTTCCCGCTGCTCCACCTTCGGCGTCTCGGCGGGTACCGGCGCCGCCGGCGTCGCGTCCGGCTTCGGCTGTTCCTCCTCGGGCCCGGTCGCCACGACCTCGCTGATCCTGCCCTCGATCACTTCCTGCAGCAGCCGCACCGCGCCGTCGTAGTCCTCGCGATCGAGGAAGCGCTGGGCCGCGCGCAGGTAGCGGTCGAGCTGCGGGTTCTCGAACATGTCGACCGCAACGCCGACGTCGTCGTCACCCTGGGGCGCAGTTGCACCGGCAGCGGTGGTGGCCGCGGGCGCGATCGCGCCGACCGGCGCCACCGGCCTGACCTGCTGCGCCGAAGCCCGCGCGGCGACCAGGGTCGCGGCAGCGAGCAGAGCGATCACCGGGACTTTGGACGACGGCGGCGGCGGCACAGAACTCGTTCCATCAACGACCAAGCCACGCCGGGGGTCGAGGCGTGGCGCGACCGGTTGCAACGACGGCCGCACAGAAGGGATCAGCGAGGACTCTACGTTTCGGCTCGATCGACGGCGAGGCCCCCCGACCCATTCCCGGCCGCCGAACTTCCAGTCGGCAGCGGCCGGTTCGATCCGCCGGTCGCGGGCCCCGAATCCGGGACCACGCTGCCGCGCGACCCGTCAGACTTGCCGGCATGGCTCCAGCTACACGACGGCTCTTCCGGGCAACCGGTCTCGCAGCGTGTCTTACGGCAATGGCCTGCGCCGGGTTGACGACGCCCTCCGAGACGCCGTCCACCGAGGTGGCAACCGCGAGGCACGAAACAGCCAAGGCGGTCTGTGAACAGTTGGAACGCCTCCGGTTCTCTTCACCGCCGTGCCCGGAGGAAGAGCAGTGTGCGACCTGGTCGCTACGACTGGCGGAGTCAGCCTGCGCTGCCGGCGTTCCCCGAGGTGAGGCGATGGGCCAGCACCTTGCGCGGATGGCGGCGATGCTCGCCGAGACCGAGTCGCTGTTCGACAGCGGGCGCCGCACTTCCTACGAACTCGCGGTGGCGCGATTCCATGTCGCGGACGCCAGGATGATGGTGGGGGCTCCGGAGTAGTCCGGCCGGTGCGGCGTTCAGGGAACTGATAGACTCGGGGACTCCATCCACCATCGGCCGCCATGACGACAGTCGCCCAGATCCGCAAGAAGCTCGAAGCCCTGCGTGGCCTGCCGGCAAAGGTCAGGGCGTGGCGCATCAAGGATGGTGAGGACAACCTCGGGGAGCCGGCCATCTGGGTCTGGGTCACGCTCGACGACGCCGACCTGTCGGAGCCCAATCGCGATCAGATTCGCGAGTCGGTGCGCGCCGCAGTCCGCAACATGGCGAAGCCCGCGCCTTCCTGGGTCTATGTCAGGTTCCGGGGCGCCAGCGAGGATGCGGCGTGAGCCTGCATCGCGACCTGCTCGAACAAGCCCGGCATCTGGCAAAGCGAGAGCCGAAGAAGCCTCGGCAGGCGAGTCTGCGGCGTGCCATCGGAACTTCCTACTACGCGTTGTTCCATTTGCTCGTCCATGACGCCTGTGCCTTCCTGGCCGGCGGCGCGCGTGAACCACTGCGGCACGCGTTGGCTCGCGCCTTCAAGCACAAGGCCATGGTGATGGCCTGCAAGGCGTTCGCCAATCAGGCCGTGAAGGACCCGCTGCGCGACTCGCTGCCCACACCAACCATCTCCCCCGACCTGACGCGAGTGGCGACGACCTTCGCGGACCTCCAGCAGGCGCGGCACGAAGCGGACTACGACCCCTCGGCGGCGTTCTCCCGACAACAAGCCCTTGGTCTCGTCAATCAGGCTGTCGCTGCATTCGCTGCCTGGGATCGCGTGCGGAAGTCGGAGGAGGTTGCGCCGTTCTGCGTCGCCCTGCTTGCCTACGACGACATGCGGAGCTGAACGCCAACGTCCGCCCCCTGCCTCGGACGTGCACCCCTGAACCGACCCCCGTCGTCATCCGTCTTCCCTGCGGTCTAGACTCTGCGACCCCGATGAACAGCAAGCTCGCTGCCGCCCTGCTCGCCACCACCCTCGCTGCCCCCACTCTCGCGCAGGAATGGAACGACGACCAGCTGGTCGCGGCCAGTGCCGGCTTCCAGACCGACACCGTGCAGGCGCGGCTGCAGCAGGCGGGCAAGCTGCTGGCCGAACGGCAGCACGCGTTCACGCCGCTGGTCGCCCGCATCCACGGCGACCACCGCGAATACCGCCTCAAGATCGACCGCCTGCTCGACGAACTCGGCGACGCGCGCTGGCAGGTGCGCGAGAGCGCCGAGCGCACGCTGATCGAGATCGGCAGCAAGGCCTACCCGGTGATCGAGCAGAAGCGTGAGAAGTACGAGGTGCTCGAACAGAGCATCCGCTGCGCCCGCATCCTGGATGCGCTGAAGGCGAAGGGCACCGAGGCGGAGGATCGCGAACGGCGCCTGCTGCGCGGCCTGATCACCACTGCGCTCTACCTCGACGGCGACCCGCGGCTGCTGCGCGCGCTGCGCAGCGCGCTCGGCCACACCGAGTCGTCGATCGCCGACGGCGCGATCCGCGCGATGGGCAAGCTCGGTGGCGACGACGAGGCCGACGCGGTGGCGCAGATGGTCGGCTGGAAGAACGGCCTGCACCGCCAGGCCGCGGTCGCCGCACTCGGGCGCATGAACTCGGCGAAGGCGGCGGCGCTGTGCCGGCAATTGCTGTCGGGTACGGTCGCGACCGAGGGACCGTTCGCCGGCGTCACGATCACGCGCACCGAGGCGATGGCGATCGTGCGCGCGCTGCACACGCGCAGCGACGCACTCGCCAAGGAGCTGCTCGCCGAGCTCGGCAAGCACGCCGACCCGGTGATCGCGACCGGCGCCAAGACCAGCGTGCCGGCCCCGTCACGGCCGCAGAAGGCGCGCTTCACGCTGCCCGACCGCACGCAGGTCGAAGGCGCGCTGGGCCGCTTCTTCGGCGACTCGCTCACCGTCGCCGGATCGTTCGACGGCATTGCGATCGCCGAACTGTCGGCCGGCGACTGCGACACGCTCGACTTCCCCGACCACCAGCTGGCGATCACGCCGCACGCGCGGCTGTTCCTGAACCAGGGCAGCCTGGTGCAGGGTGCGGTGCTGGCGATCGACGAGAAGGTGGTGCGTCTGCGTTCGGCGTTGTTCGGCGACCTGCTGCTGCCGCGCACCGACGTGCAGGGCATCGCCTTCGATCCGACCCTCGACCGGCTGGTCGGCGCTTCGATCGAGCACGACCGCGTGCGCCTGCGCGACGCGTCGTTCAGCGATGGCCGCCTGGTCAGCGCCGACCCGACGACGCTGGTCGTGCGCGACGCCCAGGGCAAGGACCACCCGCAGGCACTGCAGGCTGTCGCCGGCGTGCTGTTCACGCGCCCGCGCACGACCGAGCCCGATCCGACCATCTACGCACGCTTCGACCTGGTCAGCGGCGAACGGCTGATCGGCTTCATCGCCGACGCTTCGTCCGAGCACGTGGCGCTGAGCGTGCCGCTGCTCGGGGCCGCGGTGATCCCGTGGACGGCTGTGATGCACGTCGAGCTCGGCGTCGGCGGCGGCGCGATGTGGGGCTTCACGCTGATCGCCGACTACAGCGACAACAAGATCGTCGAAGTCGACGACCAGGGCCGCGTGGTGTTCACGATGGAGGAGGTCTTCGGCGCCTGGGACGCCGAGTGCCTCGACAACGGCAACCTGCTGATCACCGAGTTCTCGGTCAGCCGCGTCCAGGAAGTGGACCGCAAGGGCAAGCAGGTGTGGGTGTTCGAGGACCTCAAGAACCCCTACGACGCCGACCGCCTGCCCAACGGCAACACGCTGATCGCCGACACCTTCGCCAGCCGCGTCATCGAGGTCGACAAGGACGGCAAGATCGCGTGGCAGTACGCGAAGGACATCCGGCCGTTCGACTGCGACCGCCTGCCCAACGGCAACACGCTGATCGCCGACGTGCTGAAGGACCGCGTGCTCGAGGTCAGCCCCGACGGCGAGGTGGTGTGGGAGGCCAAGGGCCTGCCGAACGCGCACGACGCCGACCGCCTGCCCAACGGCAACACGCTGGTGACGCTGCGCAACAAGGGCTCGGTGCTCGAACTCGACCGCGACGGCAAGGTGGTGTTCGAACTGCAGGGGCTGAGTTCGCCGAGCGACGCCGACCGCCTGCCGAACGGCAACACGCTGGTCGCCGAGAACCAGCGCGTGCGCGAGTTCGACCGCCGCGGCAACGAGGTGTGGAAGAAGGAGATGACCTGGGCGGTCGAGGTCAACCGCTACTGAGCCAGCGCGTCACTTCGCGTCGCGGCAGATCTTCAAGTAGTTGCGCGCGCCGCTGACGGTGTCGCGCACGGCCACGGGAGGTTCGTCGCCGTACTGATCGATCAGGGCCTGGAAGCCGCGCGCGGCCTCGGGGTAACGCTGCTGGTTGTAGAACGAGTACGCATGCCAGAAGCGGGCACTCGCGCGCTCCGCCTCCGTCGCCGCGGCGTCGCGCGACAGCGAGTCGTAGAGTTCGCGCGCGCGCTCGTGGTTGCCGGCCTGGCCATGGTAGTTGGCGTAGGCGCGGGCGAGCTGCGCCGGTGCGGTGCCGGTGCGGGTGCCGAACTCGTCGAGCAGCGCGATTGCGGCATTCGGTCCGTTGGCCAGCAGCTGATCGTCAGCGAGGTCCAGCAGCACTTGCGCGGCTTGCGGGTCGGTCGGTGCGAGTTCGAGCAGGCGACGCCGCAGGTCCATGCGACGCTGGCGCAGTTCGGGCGCGATCCCATGGCCGTACAGGTTCTTGTCGGCGAGCGCGCGCACGACACCGCCGAGGTCCGACGGCAGCGGTCCGATCGCCAGCTGCTCGCTGCGCATCTGTTGCACCAGGCGTTCGACCACGGCCAGGCGCTGCTCGAGAGCTTCGTC
>JBASWX010000026.1:0-2847 GCA_049276695.1 Planctomycetota bacterium | reverse complement strand
GGGTCGGGGTCTCCGTGTGGGGCGCCGCGCGGCCGTTCGAGCTGGCGGCGGGCAACGCGCAGCGCTTCGTGCCGCCGCACCTCGATGTCGCCGGCACGTTCGCAGCGGTCACCGACGACGCCGGCGCGTTCCTGCTCGGTGCCAGCGATGGCGCGGGGGCGGTGGTGAAGCTGCGCGCATCCGGTTGCGCCGGCCGCGATCTGGTGTGGAGCACGCTGCCGGCCGGTCAGCCGATCGTGCTGCCGGCCTGGCGGGGCGGCGAACCGGAACTGAAGGTGGCGCCGCCGCGCGCCGGCGTGCCGTGGTTCGCCGAGACCGACCTCGCCGGCGGCATCACCGAGGCACTGCCGGCCGATGGCGTGTTCCGCGTGTCGCTGCCGTACGCCGGCCGCTTCGATGTCGAGCTGGTGACGTTCGCCGGCGGCGAGGAACGTGGTCGCGAACGCGTGCGCGACGCGATGGTCACCGGCACACTTGAACTGGCGGCGCCGAAGCTGCCGTAGTTCGCGACAGCGCACCGGTCGGGGATGTCCCGCCGCGGGACGCCGCAGCCAGCGATGCCACCGCGGCGTGCTCGCCACCAGCCGCTGCGCGCGTTCCGTCGCCGGCCGACCCCGGCCGCGTGGGGTATGTTGCGACGTGCCGGGCGAACGGTCGTCCGGCATCCTCGTGTGGCTTCGGTGTGTGGTGGGGGGATCGGACCTGGCTTACGGGTCCGATCCCCACTTTTCTTCCGCCCGCCTGCCCACGGTGCTACGGTCGCGCGGCGTGACCACGCTGCGCGATCCGGTGCACGGCGACATCGAACTGTCGCGCGACGAACTGCGCCTCGTCGACACGGAGCAGTTCCAGCGCCTGCGCGGCATCAAGCAGCTCGGCAGCGCGTCGCTGGTCTATCCGGGTGCGACCCACACGCGCTTCGAGCACTCGCTCGGCACGCTGCACGTCTGCGACCAGCTGCTGACCGCGTGTGCGCGCCATGCCGAACGCGACGCCGACTGCCTGCCGGTGACCGCCGACGAACGGCGCCTGCTGCGGGTCGCCGCGCTGCTGCACGACGTCACGCACATTCCCTACGGCCACAACCTCGAGGACCAGACCGGTCTGTTGCCGCGGCACGACGGCGCCGACCGCTTCCGGACCGTGCTCGGCGACACCGAACTCGGCGCCGAACTGCACCGCCAGGGCCTGCGCGACGACGTGCTGGCGATCCTGACCGGCGAAGGCCGCGCGGTGCCGCCGTTCTGGCGGCAGGTGGTCAGCGACACCATCGACGCCGACCTGCTCGACTACCTGCGGCGCGACGCGCACTACACCGGGCTCACGCTGCACTACGACCGGCGCGTCGTCGACTACTTCCGGCTCGCGCGCGGCGACGGCCGCATGTTCGTCGACTGCGAGAAGAACGGCATGCTGCGCGAGGACATCGTGTCCGAGCTGATGCGCGTGCTCGAGTGCCGCTTCCACTTCAGCGAGCGCGTCTACTACCACCACGCGAAGATCGCCGCCGGTGCCTTGCTGTCGCGCATGGTCGAGCTGGCGATGGTGGGCAAGGCGCTGACCGCCGCCGACCTGCAGCAGCTCGGCGACGAGTCGCTGGTGTTCCGGCTCGGGGAAGTGGAACTCGGTGACACGAAGGCGACCGCGCGCCTGCGTCGCTTCGTCGCCCGCTATCGGCGCCGCGCGCTGCCCAAGCGCGTGCTGGTGCTGCCGTACTACCTGAACCAGGGAGTGCAGGAGGAACTGCTCGCGACCTACTTCACGGCGGGCGAGCCCGAGGCGCGCTTCGCCTGGGAAGAGCGGCTCGAACGCGAGGCGAAGCACGCGTTCGGCCAGGACCTCGACGTGATCCTGTACTGCCCGGCGCGGCGCATGCAGCTGAAGGAAGTGAAGACGCTGGTGCGCTTCCCTGGGGCCGGCGACCGCACGCTGCCGCTCGATTCGTTCGCCGAACAGATTCCCAGGTTGCGCGACCTCGCCGAGAGCTACCCACGCATGTGGAGGCTGTACGTGTTCACGTCGGCGGAGGACAAGGCGCTGCGCAAGCGGTTGCAAGCGATGTGCCTCGAGGCGCTGCCGAAGGGCTGCCGCAACGCCTTCGTGCTGTGAACGGCGGCGCGCGACGGCGACTTTTTCGGCGCGGCTGGATACTCCTGGCCGATCCGAACGGGTAGGCGGCATGCAAGCGATGCAGGTGCTGGAAGGGACGGCGCCGGTGCGCCGCACGGCGGTGACGGCGGCCGCGCCCGACGAGGGCGGTCCCGCTGCCACGGTCGTTCGCGCCCACGTCGATGGCCTGTTCCGGTTCGTGCGCAGCCTCGGTGCTTCGCGCGACGTCGCCGACGACCTGACGCAGGAGGCGTTCGTCGTCGCGTGGCAGAAGGGCAAGCTGGCGCTGCCCGCGCCGGCCCTCGCTACGTTCCTGCGGCGCACCGCGCGCTATCTGTGGCTCGACCACCGTCGCGGGGAACGCCGGTCCGAGGCGGCGGTCTCGGCGCTGGCGCTGCAACTGTGGGAGGAAGAGGTCGTCGACGACGGGGCGGAGCTGGTCGCGGCGGCCCGCGCGTGCATCGGCCGACTGCGCGGTCGTGCCGCCCACGCGGTGCAGCTCGCCTACGGGCAGGGCGAAGGTCGCGGCCGCACAGCCGAGTTGCTCGGCATGCAGCCGAACGGCGTCAAGACGCTGCTCGCGCGCACGCGAGCGTGGCTCGAACACTGCATCCGGAGGCAGGTGCCTTGAAGAACCTGGAACAGGAAGTGCGCGCGCGTCGGCTCGACGCGCTGCTCGAGGACGCCGTCGGTGGCGGCGCGTCGCCGGACCTCGCGGTCCGCGTGCTGGCCCGGCTG
>JBASWX010000025.1:0-15593 GCA_049276695.1 Planctomycetota bacterium | reverse complement strand
ATGCCGCGCGACACGGCGCTCGAGACGACACTCGCCGACAGCGGCGGCGCGCACGTGCGATGGACCACCGCGCACGACGCGCTGAAGGCCGGCGACTTCGCCGCAGCGCGGCGGCACCTGTACGCGGCGCTCGAGTTCCATCCGTCGTCGCCGTTGCTGCTGTTCGCGCTGGCGCTGGCGCTCCGCGACGACAAGGACCTGGCGCCGTTGTGGGCCGAACGCTTCGCGCGCGCCGCGGCCGACGCGAACGGCCGCGTCAGGATCGACCCCGCGTGGCGGAAGCAGTTCACGGTGCCGAATCCGTTCGAAGCGTCGCTGAAGCCCGGCACCGTGCTCGCGGAAGTGCGGGCGTCGGCGATCGCCGAGCTGGCGCGCTTCGTCGACCGCAACAAGCCGGCAGCGAAGCAGAACATGGCGCGGGCGGTGCTCGTGCGCTGGGCGTCGGAGGTACTGCTCGAAGTCGGGCACGGGGCGCCGCAGCCGCTCGCCGCAGTGGCGCCCGCGGTCGGCCGGATCCAGGACGCGTTCCAACCCGACTACGAGATCGTGTTCCAGGGTCTCGCGCGGCTGTTGCAGGGCAAGGTCGGCGCGGGCCCCACCACCGGCACGCCGAACGATCCTGCGACGCTGGCCGACCGCCGCATCCGCGCCGCCCGCATCCTCGTCGGCCTGCGGCGCCAGGCCGCGTTCGGCGACTTGCAGGGCCCGCGCCCGCCGGATCTGGGCCGGCACGCCGACGACGCGCAACAGGTGCTCGACGAGTACGCGAGCGCCGACGTCGCCAACCAGAGGGTGTGGTCGATCGCCGAACTCGAGGCGATGTCGCCGGAGGATGCCGTGCGCTTCACCGCCACGCATCGCGACTGGAAGAGTCCCGGCATCGCGCTCAGCACCAGCGGTCGCTACCGCCTCGAGACGACCTGCGGCCACGACACGCTGCTGCAGACCGCGAAGACGATCGAACTGCACCACGCGCGGCTGGTCGGCCACTACGGTAGCGACCCGTTCCTGCAGCGGCCCGGCCTCGTGCGCATCGCCCCCGAGGCGAGCGATCTCGAGACCGAAGGCGCGCCGTACTGGTGGGCCGGCGGCTTCCAGGCCGGCGACCGCACCACGGTGCGCTTCGCGTGGGGCAACATCCCGGCGTTGGGCCGCACGCTGACGCACGAACTGACGCACCGGTTCGACGGCGTACTGCGACCGTTCCTCGGCGCGTGGTACGGCGAAGGCCACGCGCAGTGGACTGGCCAGCACTACGGCAGGATGGCGGCGAAGGAGTTCGTCGAGCTGTATCTCGATCGCGGGGCAGCCGCGACCACGTACTACAAGGGCTACGGCCGCCAGGAGGAGTTCGGCAAGCTGCTCGCCGGCCAGGTCACCGACTACCGCGACAACTACCCGGCGGGCTACTCGCTGTACGTGTTCCTGCGCAGCTTCCCGCCCGACAAGCCGCGCTACCGCGACGCGCTGCCGAGCTACGAGAAGAACGCGCGTGGTGGGCAACGCGATCCGTTGGCGTACTTCGCGTCGACGTTCTGCGACGGCAAACAGGGGCGACCGGCGACGTTCGACGAGTTCTGGGTCGACTGGGAACGCTTCCTGAAGGGCTGCTACGATTGGCCCGAGCACAAGAAGCCGGAGCACCGCTGGATCGAAAAGTACGGCGACCTCGGTGGCGACGACTACGGCCAGCTGGTGATGGACGAACCGACGTGGTCGTGGGCACGCACGCGCGCCGAGCCGTTCTTCGGCCAGGACCACGCCTTCGCGGCGACGCTGCTGCTGCACGAAGTCGGCGACGGCGACGCGACGATTGCGGCGGGCCTGTGGTCGACGACGGTCGACGGCTGGCGACCGGAGACTGCGAACGCGGTGCTGGCCGCGCTGCGCACTGGCAAGGCCCAGGACGCAGCGGCGGCGTTCGCGGCGATCGCGCAGCGGCACTTCCCGGAGATCGCCGCCCCCGAACCGGCACTGCTGCTCTCGGTGGTGCCGCGCAGCAAGGCGCTGCTCGAGGCGTTGGCTGCCCGCACGCAGGCGCTCGCTGCCGATTCGCCCGCCGCCAGTGCGGCATTGGTCGAAGACCATGCGCGCATCGGTGGCCTGTTCGGCCTCGCCCGGCTGACCAACGCGTCTGCCGGCGCGCCGCCGTCGTTGCCGCGCCACCTCGGCGGGCACGGCTTCACCGAGACCAGCCTGACCGGCTACGACGAACGGCGCGTCGCCGGGCTGTGGTACGCGAGCCCGGACGGCGACCTGCACGTCGGTCGCGAACGGCCGCGCGACGGCACCGGCTCGCTCGACCGCGCTTCGCACCAGCGCCATGCCTTCGTGCACACCGTCGGGTGGCAGGCACCGGGCCAGTACGTGCTGCGCGGCCGCGTGTACCTGACGACCTCGTACGTGTCGGGGGCGATCGTGTTCGGCCACGTTCGCCGCGACCGCGATCTACGGCTGCACTTCAGTTCCGGCGACTTCGACTACGCGACCGGACGCACCGAGGTGAACGAACGTTCCGGCAACGTGACCTTCGAACTGCACGGGCTGTGGGAGCGCGACGGCGACGGCAAGCTGCCCGACCCGGGCGCGACGAACTCCATCGAAGTGTCGCCGGACGCGCCGTGGTTCGACTTCGCGTTGCACGTGCGTGGTCCGCGCGTGCTGGTCGAGATCAACGGCGAAGTGCGCATGCGCTACGCGGTGCACGACGGCTCGCCGATCGAAGGGCACGTCGGCTTCGCTATGAGCATGGGCGCCATCCGCGTGCAGTTGCCGACCGTGCAGCGCATCGAGGGCGATCTCGCCGAGGTGACGCAGGGCCTGGCGCTCGATCGGCAACCGGGCGGCACGCGCGACGACCTGCTGCTGCTGCCGGTCCGCGGCATCCCCACCGGACCGGACGGCACGCTGGTGCTGTGGCTGCCGGCGGTCAGCGACGGTTCGCCGATGGACCTGCTGCCGCGCGCGCTGCCGCACCTCGCCAAGATGCTGGTCACCACGCACGAACATCCGCAAGCCTGGGTGCTGGCAGTGCCGAAGGCCATGCCGGCCGAGGAGCGGGCGAAGGCGCTGGCAGCGATCGCCGACCTTCGCCCCGACCCGATGCCGCTGCTCGAACACGTCGTCGGGGCGCCATTCACCGGCAACGATCCGTGGGTGCTGTTCGTCGACGGCCGCGGCATGCTGCGCGCCGCCGCCGCCGTCAACGAACCAGGATTGCACGTCCGCGTCAGCAAGTGGTCGCGCATGTTCCGCGCGCGCTGAACATTCCGCATGCGAGTCTCCGCCTTCCCGTTGTCCGCGTTCCTCGCCGTCGCCTGCTCGGCCCCTGACGCCGGCCCACCGCGCGGTACTCACGAACTGGTCGGCCGCAGCACCACCGGCCGCATGGTGACGCCGGTCAACCAGACGCTGACGCCGCGCGGCACGTTCGTCGACCTGCCGGGGCTGCGCCCGCAGGTGATCGCTGCTTCGCCGGACGGCCGCTTCCTCTACACCGCCGGCAAGACCAGCGAACTGGTCGTGCTCGCCGCCGCGACCGGCGCCGAACTGCAGCGCGTGCCGCTGCCCAACGACAAGCAGGTCACCGCCGCCGGCCTCGACCCGAACGCCAAGGAACTGCAACCCGACAAGGACGGGCAGGTCAGCTACACCGGGCTCGTCGTCGCCGCCGACGGCCGCACGATCTGGCTCGCCAACGTGCGCGGCTCGCTGAAGGTGTTCGCGGTCGACGAGGGTGGCACGGTGCGGCCGTCGCACACGCTGCCGCTGCCGCCGGCGAACGCGCCGCGGCGCGAAGCCGAGATCCCGAGCGGACTCGCGCTGTCCCCGGACGGCGCGCGCCTCTACGTGTGCGGCAACCTGTCGAACCGGCTGCTCGAACTCGACGCGAAGACCGGTGCCGTGCTGCGCACGTTCGACGTCGGCGTGGCCCCGTTCGACGTCGTGCTGGTCGGCAAGCGCGCGTTCGTCAGCAACCAGGGCGGGCGGCGGCCCGATGCCGGCGACCTGACCGGACCCGCGGGCCGCGGCACCACGGTGCGCGTCGATCCCGTCCGCCACATCGCCAGTGAGGGTTCGGTCAGCGTGTTCGATCTCGACACGGGCCGCCTCCTGCGCGAGACGCTGACCGGCCTGCACGCCAGCGACCTCGCGGTGTCGCTGGACGGCGATTGGATCGCCTGCGCCAACGCCGGCAGCGACACGGTCTCGGTGCTCGACCGCGACGGCAAGCTGGCCGAGACCCTGTGGGCGCGCAGCAAGCCGAGCGACCTGCTGCAGGCCTCGCCCAACGCGCTGTGCTTCGCCGCCGACGGCAAGCGGCTGTTCGTCGCCAACGGCACGATGAACGCGATCGCGGTGTTCACCTTCGACCCCGAGGACCGCGGCGACAGCAGACTGCTCGGCTTCGTGCCGGTCGGCTGGTATCCGGCGGCGATGCTGTTCGACGCCGCGCGCTCACGACTCGCCGTCGTCAACGTGAAGGGCCTCGGCTTCGGCCGGCCGCGCAAGAGCACCGGGATCCCCGAGTTCAACAGCCACCAGCACCACGGCTCGCTGTCGCTGGTGCCACTGCCCGACGACGCCGAACTGCCCGCTCTCTCGGCCCAGGTCGACGCCAATCTGCGGCGCGAAGCAATCGAGCACGCGCTGCTGCCGCCGCGTCC
Source organism: Planctomycetota bacterium (assembly GCA_049276695.1). Classification (GTDB taxonomy): domain Bacteria; phylum Planctomycetota; class UBA1135; order UBA1135; family UBA2386; genus UBA2386. Next base: position 10,926 of record JBASWX010000025.1, on the reverse strand, counting down.
CGACCAGCCGCCGCGTGCGATCCCCGAACGCATCGGCGAGCCGAGCCGCATCCGCCACGTCGTCTACGTGATCAAGGAGAACCGCACCTACGACCAGGTGCTCGGCGACGTGCCGACCGGCAACGGCGATCCCGAGCTGTGCATCTTCGGCGAACCCTTCACCCCCAACCAACACGCGCTGGCGCGACAGTTCGTGCTGCTCGACAACACCTACTGCTCCGGCATCCTGTCGGCCGACGGCCACCAGTGGAGCACCGCCGCGTTCGCGACCGACTACCTGGAGAAGAGCTTCGCCGGCTGGGCGCGCAGCTACCCCGACGGCATGGGCGAGAACGAGATGGACGCGCTGTCCTACTCGCCGGCAGGCTTCCTGTGGGACCACGCGATCGCGCGCGGCATCACGCTGCGCAACTACGGCGAGTTCTGCGGCCCGAAGGTGCGCTGGCGCGATCCCGACAAGAAGGGTGAGCCGGACTTCACCGCCTGCTACCGCGCGTGGCGCGACCGCACCGACGATGTCGTGTTCGCGTGCGAACCGAGCGTGCCGTCGCTGAACCCGTACTCCCCCTCCGGCTACGTAGGCTGGGAGATGTCGGTGCCCGACCAGTTCCGCGCCGACTTCTTCCTGCGCGAGCTCGCCGCCTTCGAAGCGAAGGGCGAGTTCCCGCAACTGGTGCTGATCTGCCTGCCGAACGACCACACCAGCGGCACCAGCAAGGGCTGTCCGACGCCGGCAGCGTGCGTCGCCGACAACGACCTCGCCTTCGGCCGCATCGTCGAGGCGCTGTCGCGCTCGCGGTTCTGGCCGGAGATGGCGATCTTCGGCATCGAGGACGATCCGCAGGCCGGCTGGGACCACGTCAGCGGCTACCGCACCACCTGCTACGTCGCCAGCCCGTTCGCGCGCCGCTCTGTCACGGTGTCGACGCAGTACAACACGACCAGCGTGCTGCGCACGATCGGGCAGATCCTCGGCATGCCGCCGCTGAACGTGTTCGACGCCAGCGCCACGCCGATGTCCGACTGCTTCCACGAGACCGCCGACCTGACGCCGTTCCGCGCGCTGCCCGCAAACGTGCCGCTCGACCAGATGAACCCGGCCCCGGTCGCCATCGCCGATCCCGCGCTGCGCGCCGATGCCGAAGTGTCGGCGACGTTGAACTTCCGCGAGATCGACCGTGCCCCGGAAGACGTGCTGAACCGGATCCTGTGGCGCGCGATGCGCGGCTCCCGGGCGCCGTATCCCGAGTGGGCGATCACGCCGGGAGCGGACGACGACGACGAGGAAGAGGCTGGCGAGCGCGCCCGCGCAACGAAGCGCTGATCCTCACCTGCCGCCAGGCGGCGCCGGACGCAACGGCTGCAGACCGTCCTGAGCCCGCTTCGCCGCGGCGAGCAGGCCCTGATTCGCCCGCTCCAGCAGGTCGGCGACCAGCTTCTTCTCGCCATCGGAACCGGCGGCAGCGGCGGCGGCGAGCAGGTGCGGCACCGCCGCCTGATGGCGGCCCGCCGCCAGTTCCTGCTGCGCCATCGTCACGCCGAAGCAGTGGCTCGACATCAGCTGCAGGTCGCAGAAGGTGATGCCCCACGCTCGAGCCGTCGCCTCGTCGCCGCGCGTGCGGGCGCCACCGATCGCTTCACGCAGGAACGGCGGCAGGCCTGCCCCTTCCTCGCCACCACGAGTCCGCACGCGCTCGGCCGGTTGTTCGAACGGCTTGAAGTCGGCGAAGCGGTCGGTCGCCACGATCACGTAGCGGTCGATCATCGGGCGATCGTGCTTCCACCCGGGATCGGTGCCGACCCACACGCACTTCGTGTACTCCTTGCCGGCGGCGAGCAGGTTCTGGTCGTCCTTGCCGTACACGACGTTGACTTCGCGCAGCTCGGTGACGGAGACGATCGCGAGGTGCAAGTCGGCGTCGCTGGTGTTCCTGACGCGCAGGCGCAACAGCCCACCGCTGGCTTCCCGCTTGCTGTCGAGGACGTTGGCTCCCACCAGCGCCGCGGCCGAACCAGCGTCGCCGGTGCGGCGCACGAGCGCCAGCGGCTTGCCGAGACGTTGGCTGTCGGCCTCGGTCGCGGGCTCGACGGTGACGCGCAGTCCGAAGCGGCCGGTCTCGGCGATGCCGTTCCACAACGAGCGGAAGAAGTGCTCCCGCCGCAGGCCGGTGTGTACGTCGGCGGCGTCCTTGCCGAGGTCGCGCACGAACGCCCCGGACGGATCGCGCAAGTGCAGCGTCTCGCCGTTCCGGGCCACGGCAAAGTCGGCGTGGGCCGGATCAGTGACCGCCTGCGCGATGTCGAGGCCGGCGACCAGGGCCGGATCGACGCCGGCGCCGCACAGCAGCCGGATCTGCGCCTGCTGCGTGCCGAACGCCGTCGGCCGCGCGCGCATCGCCACGGCCGGCGGCACGTCGGTGCCCTGCCATTCCGCGTTGCTCGTCGCGGCGCTCACCGTCGTCACCTTGGCGGTTCCGAGCTTCTTGCCGTCGAGGTCGACCAGGTCGAATTCAGCCGACAGCCCGAACCCGTGCAGCATGCCGCCGCCGATCAGCAACCTCTTCGAAGCGGGCCCACCGATGGGATCGACCTGGAACCCCGGCGCCACGGGCCGGCCAATGCCGCCGAACACGGCACGGTTCACCGCGCCGGTGACGGCAACCACCTGCGCCGGTCGGGTGCCGCGGCCGGCAACGCGAGCGCGCACCATCGCGCCGACCTGCTCCCACGACGCGCCGGAGTCGACTTCCCCCAACACCTGGGCGAGGAACCAGGTCAACGTGCCGTAGGTGCCGGATGGCGTTTCGATCTCGCCGGCCTCCTCGAGTGCCGAACACGCCGCGAGGTGCACGACCGACGGCAAATCCGCTTCCTTCTGGTCGTCGGCGAGTTCGACGCCCTTCGGCCAGAACTTCAGCACGCGCTCCCGATTCAACGGCACGGTACCAGCGTCGACTTCGCGCACGCCGGGTTGCCGCTGGCCGCGCAGCACGCCGCCCGAGTGGCAGCAATCGGTCACGACCACGACGTCCCTGCTGCGCAGCTCCGACAACAGCGAGAACAGTTCGTCGTCGGCGAGATCGTGGCTGCCCGCCGCAACGCCCTCGCGGCTGTTCCAGGCGATCAGCGTGTCGTCGAACGCGCCGTCGTCCCGCGCCCGCGGGGCACTGTCGTGCCCGGAGACGTCGGGAATGCGGGAGCCGTGCCCGGAGAACCAGAAGACCACCCGCGTCGCGGGTCCCGCCTGGGCGATCAGGTGGCGGTGGAACGTTGTCACGATCGCCTCGTGCGTCGCCTCCTTGCCCTTCAGGATCACGATGCCAGCAGGATCGAAGCCGAAGCGGTCGACGAGCAGGCGCGCGGCACGCGCGACGTCGTTCTCAGGACCTTTCAGCGGTCCAAGGGCCTCGCCATCCGCGGGCAACGCGTAGTCGGCGATCCCGACGAGCAGCGCCAGCGTGCGGGGGGGAACCAGCGACGATGCCTGCGCCCACAGCCCGGGCGCCAGCAGCGCGAGTGGCAGCAACGTGAAGAGCCGAGTGATCCGGATCGACATGTTCATGGAACCACTCCTCGATCAGCCGTCGACCACCACGGCGCGCAGAGTGCCCAGCTCCCAGGTGCCGACTTCATGCAGGCTGGCAGCTGGCAACGCCACGCTGCCAGGTGCGCCGCGCGCCGCCTCGAACAGGCCGAAGAACTCCGTCTCGTTGAGCCACTCGCCGTTGCGCCGTTCGACGATGTGGCTGGCCTGCTTCAGCGCGTGCTCGATGCGATCGAACTTGGCACGGCCGGCCTCATCGCCATCGTCGAGGAACAGGGTGTTCACCCAGCTCGCCGCGACGCGCGCGGGATCGCCGAGGTCCTCTATCGCGATCGCGTTGGTTCCGGCGGTCAGTGGCTGCGAGAACCGCCAGGGCTTGCCGCTGCCGCTGCGCAGCTGCACCGGCGCGAACAGGCGATCGCCCTTCTCGTCGCGCGCGGCGCGGAATGCCAGCACCGTCGCCGGCGCCTCCAGCTGGAGCACGAGCGTCGCAGCCTGCTTCTTCACATCGAGGCGTGGCCGCCCCTCGTGCCACAACAGCATCGTCAGCGCCCCGATGCACGCCGCTGCGACCAGGCCAAGACCGATCCGGTGCCGCCGCCCGAACGAACGCAGCCGCCACGACAGCGTGCGCAACGCCGCCGCCGCTTCGGGCAGTTCGCCGGCGAGGAAGCGTTCGAGATCGGCGCGGAACTTCGCGGCCGACGCGTAACGCCGGCGCGGCTGAACGTCCATCGCGCACAGCACGCAGGCTTCGAGCCGTGCATCGATGCCCGACGCGCACATGCGCGGCTTCTTGAAGCGGCCATCGCGGATCGCCCGCATCGTGTCGACCGGCGTCTCCTCGTCGAAGCAACGCTGCAGCGTCAGCAGTTCGTAGAACACGACGCCGGCCTGGTAGATGTCGGTGTGCACGCCGACGCGCTCGACGCCATCCCACTGCTCGGGCGCGGCGTAGGGCGCGGTGCCGAACATGCCGCCAGTCAGCTTGCCGGCAGCACCGCCGTCGACGAAGCCCATGCCGAAGTCGAGCAGCACCGGCTCGCCGCCGCCGATCAGCCGCACGTTGCCGGGCTTGAGGTCGCGGTGCACGACGCCGACGCCGTGCGTCGCTTCGAGCGTGCGCAGCAATTCGACGAACACCTTGGTGGCGGCGACCGGCCACGGATCGCTGGCGGCGACGATGGCCTTGCGACCGGGTGCCGGTGGCCCGAGCAGTTCGAGCAGGTCGGCGCCGGTCAGGGACCGGCCGCCACTCTGCCGCGTCCGCAGGTCGTCGATCACGTCGTCGAGCGAGGAACCGCCAATCAGGTCCATCACCAGGAAGCGGTGATCACCGTCGCGGCCGGAGTCGACGACGCGCACGACGCCGGGATGCGCGAGCTTGGCCAGCAGCCGTCCTTCCCGTTCGACCAGCTGATCGACGTCCAGCGACGCGCGCGCCAGCAGGTTGAGCACCTTGACCGCGACCTCGTTGCCGAGCTTGCGGTCGCGCGCGCGCCACACCTGGCCCATGCCGCCGCTGCCGATCGGCGCCTGCAGTTCGTAGCGACCGGCCAGCACCGTCAGCGGCTCGATCGGCACCGGCAGGTGGCGGTCGGCGTAGTCGACCTGCGCGACCGCGTCGAAGAACATCGCCCGCAGGTCGTCGGTGTCGAGCTGGCCGGCGTAGTCGGCGGGGTCCGGATCCTTGCCGGCGGCCTTGGCATCGAGGAACTCGACCAGCTGCTGCTCGATCGGGCTCGGCTGCGTGGGTGGGTCGGGTTTGTCGTTCACGGCCTTCTCTGCGGGCAGGCTAACGAACTGGCAGGGGACGCCGCCGGGCGGCGTGATCAAATCCGAGTGTTCAATGCGCCGTGCGTTCCTCCGGCGGCGGGGAGCGACGCAGGCGCTGGAGCTCGATGGCGAGGCGGGCGCGGGCGATGGAAGCCCGGCGCCGCACCGCCGCTTCGCCGACGTCCCCCGTCTCGGCGCCAATCTGCTGCCAGGACTGGCCGAGGAAGTAGTGGCGCACCAGCAGGTCGCGGTCCGAATCGCTGAGTGCGGCGATGGCGCGGTCGACCATCGCGCCGTCCTCGTCGCGCGCCAGCAGGCTGCCGACCGATGGCGTCGGCACCTTGACGGTCGAGTTGGCTTCGGTCTCGCGGTCCGGATTGCGGCGCGCCGCGTTCCGTTCGTCGACCGCGTCACGGACCATGCCCTCGGCGATCGTGAGCAGCCACTTCAGCAGCGCGGTGTCGTCGCGCATCTCGAAGGTGCCGAGCTTCTCGGCCGCCTTCAGCATCGTGCGCGTCATGATGTCGACCGAGTCGGTCCACGACCGCACGCGGGGCCCCATCCGGATGCCGACGACGCGACGGACGCGGTCGTAGTAGCGGGCGAACAGCTGCTCCAACGCGGCCTTGTCACCGGCTTGGGCGGCCCGGACCAGATCGGCAGTGACCAACGAATCGCGCATGGGAACGAGGCGCGGCCAATGTAGATCGCTCCGCGATACGAGGCGAGGCGCCGGTCGCGACGATCTTCGGTCCGGGGGCACATTCCGGCCAGGGCGAACGTCTAGTGTCGGTCGTCCTGCCACCCGACCCGGTGATCCCGGGCCGCGTTGTCCTCTCGTATCCACCCCAGGTCCTGGCGGCCCCACGCCGGCCTCGTCGATCCCCCATGCGCACCGTTCCCGCCGCTCTCGCCAGCGTGCTGCTGGCCCTTCCCCTGCTCGCCCAGAAAGACGACTCACCCGCCGGCCGGCAACTGGCTGCGTTCTATCAGGGGCCCGCCTGGCAACGCCTGCTCGAGCAGGCCGGCGGCGAATGGCGAGTCGAGTGGTGCGCCGCAACCGGCACGCCGAAGGCGATCTGGGGCAGCGGCCTGCCGCTGGGTGGCTGGCGCGAGAACTCGCTCGACGAAGCCCGGCGTCACGCCAACCTGCTGCTGCAGCAGCAGGCGGAGCTGCTCGGCCTCGGCACGTCCGAGTTCCGCGAGGTGATCGGCAGCCGCATGGGCCGCACCTGGGTGCTCGTGTTCGACCAGTTCTTCCGCGGCCTGCCGGTGATCGGCGGTCGCGCCGACGTGCGCGTGCACATGGTCGGTCGGGTGCCGATGCTCGGCAGCACCGCGTGGCCGATCCCCGCGAACTTCGCGACGGTGCCGGCACTGACCGCCGAGACCGCGAACGCGATCGCGTGGCAAGCGCTCGGCGGAGTACCGACCGGTGTCGCGCAGCCTGCGGCCGTCGCCGCGCCGCGGCTGGTGATCTGGGGTGACATCACCGCGACCACACCGCAGGTGCCGGTGCTGGCGTGGGAGGTCGCGATCAGCAACGTCGGCGCCGACGGCCGCGGGCCGGTCGGGCGCTGGTACGTCGACGCCGCGAACGGTCGCGTGCTGCACTTCGCTTCCGACAAGCACGAATGCGGCTTCGGCTGCGGGCACGGCACTCCTGCTGTTGCCGAGTCGGCGGCGTCAGCGTCATCGGCAGCGTCACCCGCAGCGCTGCCGGTGCTGACGACGGTGACGGTGCGCGGTTGGACGCGCACCGGCATCGATGCGTTCGATCCGCTGGTCAACGTGCCGCTGCCTGGCCTGGTGCTCAGCGTCCCTGGCATCGGCAACGTCACCACGGACAACAACGGCCAGTTCACGATCAACATCGCCGCAGCGGTCACGATCCCGGTCGGCAACCTCGACGGCCGCCATCACGCCGCGATCAGCGGTGCTTCCGCACCGAGCACGTCGTTCACCGTCAATCCCGGAGTCGCGACGACAGTCACGCTGCTCACAGCGGCGGCGACAACCAACCAGGCGGCGCACACGACGACCACGTACTGGGTCGACCGCGTCAACGAGTGGGCGCGCACGATCCTCGGCAACTCCCCGCAGCTGGCGACCGCCGACAGCGTCGGCGTCACGGTCAACATCGCCAGCACCTGCAACGCCTACTACACCGGCAACACGATCAACTTCTACAATGCCGGCGGCGGCTGCAGCAACACGGCGAACGCGACGATCATCGCGCACGAATGGGGCCACGGCCTCGATGACCGCTACGGCGGCATCTCGCAGATCAACGGCCTCAGCGAGGCGTTGTCCGACATCTGCGGCATGTACCTGGTCGACAGTCCGCTGCTCGGCAGCGGTTTCCAGACCGCCGGTGTGCCGCTGCGCAACGGCAACAACACGACGCAGTACCCGGCCAGCGGCGCAGTGCACACGCAGGGGCAGTCGTTCATGGGGTTCGCGTGGAAGCTGCGCGACCGCCTGGCGACGACGCTCGGCAACCGGCCGAGCGCGATCGCGATCACCGACGACATCGTCGTCGGCAGCATCGCCGCCGATGCGATCGACCAGCAGGGCGCCGTGCTCGAGGTGTTCCTCGCCGACGACAACGACGGCAACCTCGCCAACGGCACGCCGCACTCGCCGGACCTGATCTGGGCGTGCAACCAGCACTCGCTGCCGTACCCGAACCAGCCGTCGCTGCCGAACAACGAGTGCGCGGGCGCGATCGCCATCGTCAACGGCGTCAATGGTCCGTACACGAGCGTCGGCGCGACGACATCGACGCCGGCGTGGCCGTGCGCCTCGGGCGGCAACGACGTGTGGTTCACCTACCTCGCCGGTGCGGCCGGCACGCTGACGATCACCACCTGCGGCACCGCGACCTGGGACACCGCACTGCAGCTGTTCTCGGGCTCGTGCGGGGCGCTGACCAGCGTCGCCTGCAACGACGACTCGTGCGGGCTGCAGTCGTCGATTTCGGTCGCGGTCACGCCGGGCACCTACCGGCTGCGCCTCGGCGGCTTCAACGCTGCCACCGGCGCGTTCAGCCTCAACGTGACCGGCCCGTCCGGCACCCCGGCCGCGACGACGCCGTTCGGCACCGGCTGCGGCGCGTCGTCGAAGGCGTTCTACGAACTGTTCACCAACGTCGGCTTCGACCTCGGCAACAGCGGCATGCGGCTGGTCAAGTCCGGCAGCTTCTACATCGCCCAGCCGGGCGGCACGTACGTGGCCCCGACCGGCGCGACGACGCTGGCGCTGACCGACGACTCGGCGGCGAGCGTCACGCTGGCCGGCAGCTTCCCGTACATCGGCGGCACCACGGGCACGCTGGAAGTGTGCTCGAACGGCTTCGTGTCGGTCGCGGCCGGCAACGGCACGGCCTTCACGCCGACCGCGGCGGCCTGGCTCGCGGGAACGCAACCGCGCTGGGGCTGCTGGCACGACTTCAACCCGGCTGCGGCCGGCTCCGGCACCGTGAAGTTCCATCAGGCCGGCACGGTCTCGTACGTGACCTGGGAGGGCGTCTACAGCTTCGGCACGACCGCGGCGAACACCTGGCAGCTGCAGTTCGACCGCGCCACCGGCAACGTCACCTACGTGTGGCAGACGATGGTCGCTTCGGGCAATGAGTGGCTCGTCGGCTACGCCGCCACAGCACCGAACACCGACCTCGGCAGCCGCGACATCTCGGCGACGCTGCCGGGCACGTTCCGGACCAGCGCCGACAACAGCGTGCCGCTGGCGCTGGCGAGCACGCTGCCGACGCTCGGCTCGACGCTGACGTTCACGACCACACAGTTCCCGGCGTCGAGCCTGCTCGGCCTGCAGATCCTCAGCCTCACGCAGGTCAACCCGGGCATCGACCTGTCCGGCCTCGGCCTGACCGGCTGCTTCCAGTACGCGGGCCTCGACGTGATGTACGTGATCTTCCCGGTCGCGCAGCAGGCAACCTACGCGATGGCGATCCCGAACAACCCGGCGCTGATGGGCGCGCAGATCACCGGCCAGAGCGCCGCGTTCGTCAGCGGCGTCAACCCGGCGGGCATCGTCACGTCGAACGGCGTGCTCGAGACGCTGGGGCTGTGACGCTCGCGTCGACGCCGGTCAGCGGCGCAGCTGCTGCTGCAGGCCGGCGTCGAGCGCCTCGAGGAACTGCTGCGTGGTCAGCCACGGCTGCTGCGGGCTGATCAGCACCGCGAGGTCCTTGGTCATCTTGCCGGACTCGACGGTCGCGACGCACACGCGCTCCAGCGCGTCGGCGAACGCGACCACGTCCGGGGTGCCGTCGAACTTGCCGCGGAACTTCAGGCCCTGCGTCCACGCGAAGATCGACGCTATCGGGTTGGTCGACGTCGGCCTGCCCTTCTGGTGCTCGCGGTAGTGGCGCGTCACCGTGCCGTGCGCGGCCTCGGCTTCGATCGTCTTGCCGTCCGGGGTCATCAGCACCGACGTCATCAGGCCGAGCGAACCGAAGCCCTGCGCGACGGTGTCCGACTGCACGTCGCCGTCGTAGTTCTTGCACGCCCAGACGAAGCCGCCTTCCCACTTCAGCGCCGAGGCGACCATGTCGTCGATCAGGCGGTGCTCGTAGGTGATGTTCTTCGCCTTGAACTTCGCCGCGAACTCCTCCTCGAAGACCTTCTGGAACAGGTCTTTGAACCGCCCGTCGTACTTCTTGAGGATCGTGTTCTTGGTCGAGAGGTAGACCGGCCAGCCACGCTCGAGGCCGTAGTTGAACGAGCTGCGGGCGAAGCCGACGATCTGCTCGTCGAGGTTGTACATCGCCAGCGCGACGCCGCCGCCCGGGAAGTCGAACACCTTGTGCTCGATCTTCTTGCCGTCCTTGCCGGCGAACGTGATGGTCAGCGTGCCGGCGCCGGGCACCACGAAGTCGGTGGCACGGTACTGGTCGCCGAAGGCGTGGCGGCCGATCACGATTGGTCTGGTCCAGCCCGGCACCAGGCGCGGCACGTTCCTGCAGATGATCGGTTCGCGGAAGATCGTGCCGCCGACGATGTTGCGGATCGTGCCGTTCGGCGACTTCCACATCTCCTTCAGCTTGAACTCGGCGACGCGCGCTTCGTCGGGCGTGATCGTCGCGCACTTGACGGCGACGCCGTACTTCTTCGTCGCGTTCGCCGAGTCGATCGTGACCTGATCGCTGGTCGCGTCGCGGTGCTCGATGCCGAGATCGAAGTACTTCAGGTCGACGTCGAGGTACGGAAGGATCAGCTTCTCCTTGATGAACTTCCACAGGATGCGCGTCATCTCGTCGCCATCCATCTCGACGACGGGGTTCTTGACCTTGATCTTGCTCATGCTCGAAGTGCTAGCCGACCGAGCACCGCCTTGGCAATGGTCAGGGTGGCGGTGCCGCGCGCGCTTCAGTCGGCGAACACCGCTTGCAAGCGTTCGGGTGGACCGAGCCGCCGCACCACCGCGGCGATCGCCGCCATGCGAGCGGTGTCGTTGTCGGCAGCCGCGTCGCAGTAGCCGGTGATCGCGCGTTGCAGCGACGTCGGCGCGTCGAGCGCCCCGATCGCCATCGCGAACCATGGCCGCGCCGCCGCCGGCCCCTCCGCCACCAACGTGTCCTCGCC
>JBASWX010000024.1:0-2676 GCA_049276695.1 Planctomycetota bacterium | reverse complement strand
GCCGTGCACCGCGTTGCCGACGTGCCGGCCGCACTCGCGCTGCTGCGCGGGCTGTTGCGCGCCGGCGACCGCGTGCTGTGCAAGGCTTCGCGCAAGGTCGCGCTCGACCGCCTGGTCGACCGCCTGCTCGCCGAACTGGGCCCCACTGCGACCGACGGCAGCGACGCCGCGGCGGAGCACGGCTGAGATGATCCACTGGCTTGCCCCCTGGTTGCTGTCGGAGGACCTGTGCCGGCTGCTCGGCTACATCTCCGTGCGCGCCGCGGGGGCGGTCATCACGGCATTCCTGCTCGCGGTCGTGCTCGGACCGCGGGTGATCGCGTGGTTGTCCAGCCTCGGCATCGGCGAGCGCATCGACGGCACCGGCTCGGCGCGGCTCGAAGCGATGCACGCGCACAAGCAGGGTACGCCGACGATGGGCGGCCTGTTCGTGGTCGGTTCGATCCTGGTCGCCGCGGCGCTGTGGCTGCACTTCGACGGACCGAACCGGTTCTCGCTGCCCGGCCTGGTGCTGGTCGCCGGCTTCGCCGCGGTCGGCTTCTGGGACGACTGGGTCAAGCTGCACGACGGCAAGCGCCGCGGCATCAGCAAGCGGCAGAAACAGGGTGCGCTGACGCTGCTCGCCGTGCTGGTCGCGGTATGGCTGCTGTGGCCGGCGGGGCTGCAGCAGGAACAGGGCGGCCCGCAGCTGTACGTGCCGTTCGCCAAGGACTTCGCGCTCGACCTGACCGCGTGGCTCGGCGTGCCGTTCGTGCTGGTCGCGGCGCTGGTGCTGACCGGTTCGGCGAACGCGGTCAACCTCACCGATGGCCTCGATGGCCTCGCGACCGGCTGCGTCGCGATGGCGGCGATCGCGTATGCGGCGATCACCTACGCGGTCGGCCGCGTCGACTGGGCGCAGTACCTGCTGGTCCCGCACGTCGCCGGCGCCGGCGAGATGACGGTGCTGATGGCGGCGCTGCTCGGCGGCGCACTCGGCTTCCTGTGGTTCAACGCCGCGCCGGCGTTGGTCTTCATGGGCGACGTCGGCAGTCTCGGGCTCGGCGGCGCGCTCGGTTACGCGGCGCTGGTGTCGCGCACCGAGCTGGTGCTGTTCGTCGTCGGCGGCGTGTTCGTGGTCGAAGCGCTGTCGGTGATCCTGCAGGTCGCGTCGTTCAAGCTGCGCGGCAAGCGCATCTTCCGCTGCGCGCCGCTGCACCACCACTTCCAGTTCGGCGGCATGCCGGAGACCCGCCTCGTCGTGCGCACGTGGGTCGTCTCGGCGCTGCTGGCGATGTGCAGCCTCGCGCTGTTCAAGGTGCGCTGATGTCGGCGATGCCCGCCCAAGGCCCCGACCGCGCGCGCGGTTTGCACCTGCGCGAACTCGACTGGCTGATGCTGGTCACGGTGACGCTGTGCTGCCTGGGCCTGGTGATGGCGGTGTCGGTGCGCGGCGCGCAGGTCGACGTCGGCCCGCTGCGCGTGATGCAGGAACAGGGCAGCAAGGTGCTCGCGGGGCTGGTTGCGTTCCTGCTCGCGGCGCTGCTGCCGATGGCGTGGATCCGGCGCATCGCGCTGCCGGCGTTCTTCGTCGCCACGGTGTGCTGCCTGCTGCCGCACGTGCTGTCGCGCGACATCAAGGGTGCGCACCGCTGGCTGCACTTCGGCAGCTTCAACTTCCAGCCAGTCGAGCCGGCGCGCTTCTTCCTGGTGCTGGCGGTGTCGTCGCTGCTGGCGCGCGCCGGCGACGGCGTCGCCGCGTTCCGGACCGGCTTCCTGCCGGCGATGGGCATCACGCTGCTGCTGGTCGGTGCCTTGGCGCTGCAGCCGGACAACGGCAACGCGCTGATCGTGCTGGGCATCGCCAGCACGCTGGCACTGATCGCCGGCGTGCGCTTCCTGTGGTTCGTGCCGGTCGCGCTGGTGGGCTTCGTCGGGCTGTCGGCGATGGCGATGCAGCACGAATACGTGCGCAACCGCGTCACCGGCTTCCTGAACACGCGCGCCGACTCGCAGGTCGGGCTCGGCCTGATCGCAGTCGGATCCGGCGGCCTGCTCGGGCGCGGGCTCGGCCAGGGCTGGATGAAGATGAACTACGTGCCCGAGGCGCACAACGACTTCGTGTTCGCGATCGTCGCCGAGGAACTCGGCTACGTCGGCTCGCTCGCGGTGCTGGTCGCGTTCACGATCTTCGGCGCGGTGTGCTACCGCCTCGTCTGCAAGGTGCGCGACCCGTTCCTGCGGTACCTGGTCACTGGCTACGCGCTGATGGTCTGCTTCCAGGCGGCGGCCAACCTGCTGGTGGTGAGCGGCTGGGCGCCCGCGAAGGGCATCGACCTGCCGTTCGTCAGCACCGGCGGCACCAGCCTGATGTTCTGCCTCGCTGCGGTCGGCCTGATCGGCAACGCCGCGCGCACCGACCGCGCCGGCACGTTCTCTTCCCTGCAATCCGCGGCGGTGTCGCGATGAACGCGCGCCGTCGCTCCACGACGTCCTTGTCCCTGTTCGCGGTTTCTCCGCTCCGGAGGGTGTGATGGGCCAGCTCGAGAAGTACGGCCTCTACGTGTTGTGTCTCGTGATCTTCCTGATCCTCGGCGTGACGATCTGGGGCGGCGGCGAAGCGCCGAACCCCGGTCGGTCGACGTCGGCTGCGATCCACGCGGGCGGCGCGCCGCCGTCGGCGGCACCGGCGCCGCA
>JBASWX010000023.1:0-12408 GCA_049276695.1 Planctomycetota bacterium | reverse complement strand
CGCCAACATGCGCAACTCGACGAAGAACTCGCCCGCTCGCGGCGGAAGGCAGCACTCCGCCAATCTTTTGACGGGGTCGAGCAGCGGAGAGGCTCACGATCAGGCCGCCTCATTCGCTTGTCTTAGGCCTAGGTGGGGACGCACTACGACCTCCGGTGCCTTTGGCCAGAGCACGGCACGATCGTGGTCGCCACCTAAGGAAGCCAATGGAATGGGTACAGATTGCCCGAGGCCAACTGGATCCGCGAGATGGCACATTCCCATGCGTGAAAGGCTGCACTGGAGGCGGCCCGACAGGGCGACGCGAGTCGGATCCATGTGCTCGACCAGAGTCCGAACGAAGGCCAGAAGCTTGCCCAGCGTCTCCCTCGCAACCTGTGGTCGCAGGAACATCGTCGCATGCATCATCGCGTTCATGTCATGGCTGTGACCGGTCGCCGATGACCCGCGCGGAATCTCCGCACCCACTGCGATCGAGGCATCCACACCGAGCCACGCCGACAGAGACGCAGTCCTGCCGTCGTCGAGCACAACCAGCATCACCCCATCTTGCTCCTCGAGCAGCTGTGGTCGGCGATCTGCGAGCCGATGGTCGCCCGCAACCACGAGATCACTTGCCAAGCGCGGAAGTGCCTGAAAGGCCATGTCGTCCGCCATGTGCAAGGCATGATTCGGGGCCCAAGACACTGCCATCCATGGGCCACCCGGCGCGAACGAGTGTCGAGAGACTGTCGGTACGACTCTCGTCAGGTTGGTCTTGACGATTTCGTCTACCTGCTCGGGCCGAGGACCGGCGGTCCAGTTGCGCAGCGCTCGCGTTACATCCCGCTGCAGCTCTGCCGGATTGCTGCACACCACTCGAGTTAGCCCCTCCTTCCAGTTCCCCTCGACCTTCTGCCGGAACCGCAACTGATCGGGTTCCAGGTCGGCTGCGGTCACGAAGGGGAAGACCGGGCGGCCAAGCCGCATCGCTTCGTCGAACTCCTCTTCCGTTGCCGAAACACCAGACGGTTGGCGGTCGCCGTAGCGCGCTCCGAGCAACAGGATCACCGCATCCGCCTCGCGAACTAGTCGTAGGCAGGATCCCTGCGGTGCCGTTGGAGCAGCAGGTAGCTCTTCCGAACGGAGGCAGTCCAGCTGGAGGCCGGCGCACGCGAACTCCGCGGCGTCGCGCATCGCCTCCATGCCCTTCACGACGGAACTCAGGAACAGCTTCGGCATCGGTGCCCTCAGGTGCAGGAGCAGGGTAGCAACCGCGGTGTTCGGCGACCATGACACTTGGCAGTGACCGCGAGGACGCTGGCTTCACGGTTCCCGGACAGCATCCTCGCCGACGCAGCGGATCGCGCCGACGCACGGGTCGACGAGCTTCTCAATGTCCTGAACGAAGTTCATCGTGCGAACCAGCGCGAAGGCCCGCACCTCCGCCTGGGGCAGAGCCTCACTCACGCGCGTCGCCGCTGCCAGCAGCGTCCGACCCTTGGTCACGAAGTCGTCGACGATCGTGACCCGGCCAGCGAACAACCGGCCCGTGCACGCCATCGTCTCGTAGTGCAGCTGGAGCGTCGGCCGCTCGCCGCGGCCGGCGAACGCCGACTTCGGAACGGATTTCGTCCGGCGCAGCCCCTCCCACACTTCAGCGCCCAGCCCTTGCTCACGCATGGCTCGGCAGATGTTGAGTGGTATCCAAAGCGGCAAGGCAGCGGCTTGACCGCGAGGCGGTGGAGGCGGCCTCCCGAGGACGGTGCTTCCCGGCGCGGGGATCAGGATCACGTCGGGGCCCAGGAACTCGTCCCGCACGTCGGCCGGCAGCCAGGCAGCGAGCCGCTTGGCGGCCTCGACCAGGATCACGGGGTCGCCGCGCTTGATACTGTCCCGCATCCTCCGTGACTTCTCCGCCACGGTTGACGATCCGTTCTTCGTGTAGACCAGCGCCGAGGCGAACCGCAGTTCAGAAAGGAAGCTCACCGAAGCTCCGCCACGGGATCTCCTCGAGCACGGCGTCGAGCTTCTCACGTGTCAGGATCTCGGCCCCGTACTCGATCATCTCCGCTGGCCATGTGAGGTCCGACCGCTGCACGAGCGACTCCAGCAGGAACAACGGCCTGCCGAGTCGGATCGCTTCCCACCCCTGGTGCAGCGTTCCGCTGCCTTCCCCAGCCTCGATGATGATCGTGGCTTCCGACAGAAGCGCCATTGTGCGGTTGCGCCGCGGGAAGTTGCCCGCACCACCCTTGCTGCCGGATGCGAACTGCGAGACGAGAAGGTGATGCCGACCGATCTCCTCCTGGAGTGCTCGGTTCTCGCTCGGGAAGAACACGTTGAGCGGGTTGCCCAGCACGGCGATCGTGCGCCCACCACGCGCGATGGCATGGCTGTGGGCAATCGTGTCGATACCCTTCGCGAGACCGCTCACCACGATGATGTCGCGGGCGACAAGTACGTCGACGAGCGCCTTCGTTCGGCCAACTCCTTCCGCCGTCGGCTCACGGGTACCGACGACGGAGATCCTATGGCCGCCGGTCAGAAGGCTCGCATCGCCGCGCAGGTAGAGGCGGGGAGGGGCGTTCTTCTGCTCGTGCTCGTTCAGTTCGCCGAGCAGTTCCTGGGGAGCGCACTCACGGGCATCCATGCCGTCACCTCACAGCGAAGTCAGTAGGACGCGCAGCGCGGCGAGGACTCGCCGCGGATTGCGCCGGTGCATCGCCATGCCGAGCCAATAGCCGGCTTCCTCGCGGCGCATGCGGTCGATCCCATCCGCCACGATCCGGATGCGATCGAGGCTGCGCATTGGCGCGAGCACACGGAACAGCAGGGCGAGCGACAGTGCCGTGTCTTCGTCCAGGCGCATCGTCTGGTGTTCGTGCCTTCGCACGCCGGTGAGGCGCAAGCCGAGATCGCGCAGGCGGCGCAGCACGCGAGCTTCGACGATCTCCAACACGCGGCCGTGCAGCGATGCGGTGAGTTCCGGCGCCGTGAGACGGGGCGTACTGGGTGTTGGCAGCTGCCAGAGCTCGATCGCCATCTCGCCGGATCCGGTGCCCTGCACGCGACACTCGTAGACCGGCCTGACCACCGCCAGCTCACTCGCGCGTTCGACGCCCATCAGCCACCTCCTTGTGCCGCCGCCTCGGCCTCGACGAACGCCTCGCCGCTGCCGTTCCTGGTCAACAGGTTGCCCAGAGCATCCTCCTTCTCAGTGGAGGTTGCCAGTGCCGGCTCGAACACGAGTCGGTAGGTCGCGCGCACGTCCACTTCCTTGGCGGCATTCAGCAGTGCTTCGAGGCTTGCCCTCACCTTCGATCCGCGAGCGTACGAGCCCTTGAACTGGATGCGGAACGCCTCGACATCGTCGTCACGTACCTCGAACTCGAAGTCCACGACCAGGTTGCCGTCCCGGTAGGTTGCCAGCGCGGCGTGCAGGTTCTTGAGTCCCGGTAGATCGAACACCCTGACCGACACCCAACGGAAGGCGCGAACCTTGGCCTGGCGAGCCTTCTCGAACAGCTGCTTCACCGCCGTGGCGAGCATGCCTTCGATCTGGAAGGTCTGCTGTTGGGTCGGCGCCGCGCCCGCGGTTGGCCCCTGAGGGCCGCCTGACGTCGGGTCCGTGCGCGTCGGTACGGGCGGTGTTGGTGCCTGGCCTGGTTCCGGTTTGGGAACGCGTGGCCAAAGCCCCTGCTTCTTGGCGAACTCGACGGTCGCGACGAAGGCGGAATCGGCGATGCGGATCGAGGGCCGCGGGTCACCCTTCCCCCAGACCTTGTCGCCTTCTCGGTAGATGAACTGCCCGCCATCGATCCCCGCCTGGATGCACTGCGTCAGCGGCGAATCGTCGAGTAGGAGCGAAAGGCCTGGCGCGCGCCGGTACTCCATGCGCAATTCGCCGGTGCTGCTCTCGCCGCGGGTCCGGAGCGGGGTCTGATCGCGCACGAAAGTCGGAGCATCCGGCGTGTCGCCGTGGACGAGCAGCTTCTTCTGCTCGCGCAGCGCACGCTTGACGAAGACCTGGCCGTTGCCGGGCGTATCGGAAGCGCTCGGAATCTCGACCGAGGTGTGGGCGAGTTTGACGTCGCCGACGCCGCGCGGGCTGGGGTAGTAGATGTGGCGGTAGCATTGCAGGACGGCCAGGGCGACCGTGCTCTCCGACTTGCGCAGCTCCTCTTTGACCTTCTCCTGCTGGTAGTCCGGGAGCTGCTGGAACTGGTCCGAGGATTGGATTGCCATGAGTGCCAGCCGCTTCGCCACGGCCTGCTTCATGTCGGGCACCGCGTGCTTGTCGGCGGCAAGGAACACGAAGTTGTTGAGCAGGGCGCGGAACTCGTCGCGCACGCCCTTGAACTTGCACATGCGCAGAAGGTCGGCGGGCAGGTTGGCATGGTCGGCCACGGCGTGCGCGTCGTAGCTGAGGACTGCAAGGAAGGGACGACCCCCTTCGACCTCGTCAGGCAGTTCATGCGGGCCCGATGGGAACGGCACGATCTCAAGGTCGCTGCCCGTGCCCTTGAACAGGTCCTTGATGCGGACGTTCAAGTGGTTGCGCAGCTCGTCTGGGTCCACGTCGCGGATGGCGCGTTGGATGAGCTGGGTGAGGTTTGGCTCGGTCCGGAAACGCAGCGGTGCACCGGGACGGTCGTCGAGGTAGAGCGATTCCTGGATGAAGCGTTTGCGCGCGGATTCGACGAGACTCGGGTCGACCACGGGCGAGCACACCGAGAGGCGGAGCGTCTCGGGCTTGGCTCCCTGCGCCGCATCGCCGAACGCCAGAGTGTGCAGGAACGCGGTGCGCGCGACGTGGCTCGCCACGTTGGGCATGCCCGCAAACTCGTCCCGATCGAGGCGCTGTGCGATCGCCAGTTCTTTGCCCTCGACTGCTGCGATGTCCGAGTCGAGTGCGGGAAGGAAGGCTTGTTGACCCAGACGGGTTGTCAACTCGCTACGGATCGACGTCTCGCCGACATCGATGTGGTGTGGATGGACTGCGAAGGCATCCGCCGGCCGCACCTTCCACAGGTGGTGCACGGTGCGGGCGAGCAACCGCACCATGCCGCGAATGCGCTGGAAGTTGCTGAGGCTCGCTACCTTCTTCGTCAGGACGGCCAGCGTCTCGGGGTGGAACGGGTAGCCGCGCGCGAACTGCTCACGGGTCTGAGTGCCGAGGCTAGGCAGCATTTCGCGGTTGCGATCCCAGACCTGGTAGTAGGCGTCGAGTACCTCCATCGCAGCCTGGTCGTCGATCCGACTGAAGAGACGGCGCCGGAGAACTGCCACCGTCTCGTCTTCGGCGGTCGGGTCGATCTGAAGCAGCTTGCGTGCCGCCACACTCTCAGCCTCCTCGAGTGCACGCAGCGTCTCGGTCTGCTCACGCTGATACGCGTCCGTCGCTTCATGGTCGGAAGCACGGATCGCGAGAGTGCAGACGAGCGCGACGCGCGGCGTGCTGGCGACGGCCTTGAGCAGTGCCTGCAGGAAGGCTGCAAACTGGCCCACGCGATCTGGGAAGGCCTGGGCCGCTTTCCGCAGATAGACGCCCACTTCGTCCATCAGGATCAACGTCGGCTCGTCACCGAAGAGCTCGACGATCGTCTCGGCTCCCGGAGCGATGTGTTGCTCGTCGCTGCGCTGCACGCGGCGATAGCCATCGGGCCCCGCCAGCCGGTACGCCATCTCACCCCACCAGGAGTGAGCGCGCATCCCGGACTCGAGCTGCAGGCCATTGGCGGGGTCGGCGTTCTCGCCGTCGAGTGCAGCGACGCGCACCTTGCCCCTTGGCAGCAACGCGGGATCGATGAACTCCCGCACATCCGGGATGTTCTGCTGGCCGCGCACCGCGTGAACGAGGGCGATCAGGTTGTGCGTCTTGCCACCACCGAACTGCGTGTCGAGACGCAGCACCGAGTTGAGTTCGCCGCCGACACCGCTGAGGCGTCGGCACACGGTCTCCAACAAGGTCTTGAGGCCTCGTGTCGGGTGGGTATTCCGGAAGAAGATCGCCGGATCGCCGTACTCAGGCACGGCTTTGCCCATCACGACCTTGGTCAGGTCCGCGGCGAACTCTTCGTCGCGCGCTCGGCCCTGCTTCACGTCATCGCGAGGAGTGCAGAGGTCGAAGATGGTCGGCAGTGGCATGCTTCCCGTCCGGGGCTCGGTCCGGTCGCGGAGTGTAGTTACCGCACGAACGCGAGGCACCGGTCGATTGCCAGATGTCCCGGCTGCCAGCGGACAAGGACTCTGGCCGGTCCGTCCGCAGCGATCCTCGATGCACGCGGTGGCAAGGGTCGGCCGCATGGCGAGGTAGACGTGCTGCCGGTGGTTTCGGCGGTGACGCCTTCCGTCCAGGTGTTCCGGCAGGCCGCCCTCGCTAGCATCCGCCCCCTCGTCCCGAGGACCCCTCTCCCGCCATGCCCGCAGCCGTCCGCGTCGTTTCCTTTGGCCTGGGCCCGATCGGCCTCGCCGCCGCCCGCCTCGCCCTGCAGAAGACCACCGTCCAGCTGGTCGGTGCGATCGACATCGATCCGGCCAAGGTCGGCAAGGACCTCGGCGAACTGCTCGAGCTCGGCAAGCCGACCGGGATCGTCGTCGCCGGCGACGCCGAGAAGGAACTGCGGCGGCTGCAGCCGGACGTGCTGCTGCACTGCACGTCGAGCTTCCTGCCGATGATCAAGGACCAGCTGCTGCTGGCGGCGAAGTGCGGCGTCGACGTCGTGTCGTCGACCGAGGAGCTGCTGGTGCCGGACTTCCAGCACGGAGCCCTGGCCAAGGAACTCGACGCGGCGGCGAAGGCGGGTGGCGTGTCGTTCCTCGGCACCGGCGTCAATCCGGGCTACGCGATGGACTTCGTCGCAGTGGTGGCGTCGGCGGTGACGTTCGACGTGCAGGCGGTGAAGTGCACGCGCGTCGTCGACGCCGGCACGCGCCGGTTGCCGCTGCAGAAGAAGGTCGGCGCCGGGCTGACCAAGCGCGAGTTCAACAAGCAGCTCGCGACCGGCAAGTTCGGGCACATTGGCATGCGCGAGTCGGTGGCGCTGCTGGCGCACGCATTGGACTTCAAGGTCGACAAGATCGAGCAGACCGTCGAACCGGTGCTCGCCGCCGAGGACCACAAGACGCCGTTCCTTACGGTCAAGGAAGGGCAGGTCGCGGGCATCCGCAACCACGGCTACGGCTACATCGGCAAGCGGCCGGTGCTGCACCTCGACTTGTCGATGTACGTCGGTGCCCCCGATCCGCGCGACGAGATCGTGCTCGAGAGCACGCCGCCGATCCACGTGAAGTTCCCCGGCGGGATCCCGGGAGACCAGGCGACGCCGGCGATCATGGTGAACAACCTGCACGGCGTGGTGGCCGCAGCACCCGGCATGCGGTCGGTGCTCGACGTGGCGCTGCCGCGCCTTTGCCGCTGAGACGGTTTTCCCGGCGGTGGCCGCTGGACGGGCGCGGGCAGTCCCTATAGTCGCGAACATGGTGCGCGACCTGCTCCGCCGACCGTCCACCATCGTGGTGGTCTGGACGTTCGCCGTCGTCGCGGTGTTCGTGGCGAGCGGCGAACTGCGGCTCGGCGCGAAGACCGTGGAACCCGCGCCGGCAGTGCCGTTGGCGCGGCGCGACGAGCCCGTGGTCGTGCGGCAACCGGCTCCACCGCGCGCTCCAGCGACGATGCTGCGCAAGGGCCGCGTGTTCGACGAACTCGGCTTCCTGGTCGTCGGCGCCGAGATCGTGCCGATGCAGCGGCCGCCGGTGCGCAGCGACGGCGACGGTTCGTTCCTGCTCGAGATCGAGCCGGAGGCTCCCGCCGACGTGCTGGTGCGCGCCGAGGACAAGCGACCGGTGTGGGTGCGGGCCTGGCAGGGTTCGCCCGACGCGTTGGTCGTGCAGCTCGTGCCGTCGGCGCCGTGGGACCAGTCGCCAGCACCATTGCCGCCGGTGCCGGCGTTGCGCGGCGAAGGCACGGTGCGCACCGGCGATGGCCGCCCGCTGGCCGGCGCCTACGTGACGGCGGTGGGCAGCGACCTGTGGGCCCGCACCGACGACCTCGGCCGGTTCGTGCTGCCGCTGCCGACGCCGAGCGCCCTGCTGCTGGTGCACGATCCCGACGGCGGCACCGGGCGCAACGGCTTCCTCGGCCAGAGCGAGGTGGTCAGTGAACGGGCGCGCGGGGCCTTGCCGTTGCCCGACCTGGTCGCGACGCCAGCACTCGCCATCCGCGGCATCGTGCGTGATGCCACCGGCGCACCGGTTGCGAGCGTGCCGGTGGAAGTGGCCGGCGCCGGGCTGTGTCGCGTCACCGAGACCGGCGCGGGCGGCGAATTCCACGTCGGCGGTCTCGCGCCGGGTCCGTACGACGTGCGGCCGTTCGCGTTCCGAGGTGCGGTCGGCAAGTCGTCGCAGATCACGATCGCCGATGCCTCCGTCGACGTCGACCTGCAGCTGCAGGCCGCGGGCGAGGTGCGGGTGCGCGTGGTCGACGAGCGTGGCGATCCGGTCGCCGGCGTGTTCGTCGCGGCTTCGGTCAGCGGTACGCGCCGCGGCATCGCGCAGGCCGATCCGCAGGGTTTCGCGGCGGTGCCGGTCAGCCAGGCCACCGAGTTCGACGTGCGCCAGGCGGATGGCTATGCCCCGCTCGCGGTGCGCCGGTTCGACAGCGAACCGGCGACGATCGTCGTCACGCTGCCGTGAGCGCGCGCCGCTCGGCCGCGGTCACTGCAGCACGGTGAGCGCGGCGTTGCTGACCGAGAAGCCGAGCGGGCTGAGGTCGAGCACCGCGGACTGGCACGCGATCAGGTAGCCGGGGAAGCCGTTCGGGATCACGAACGAGTTGCTGCCGTTGCCACCTGGATTGGTCAGGAAGATGCCGCCCGGGATGATCTGCAACAGCGGCAGGTAGACGGTGCAACCAGGCTGCAGCGGCAGGCCGAGCGGATCGACGGCGAGCGCGAAGTAGTCGGCGCCGACGCTGCCCGGCTGGGCATTGGTCTTGTTGATCTGCACGGTGTTGCCGCCGGTCGGCGCACCGACCCACGCGGCGCCGAAGTTGCCCGCGCCGATCGGGCAGCCGGTGCCGTAGGCACCGTTCTGGCCCGGCACCAGGTAGGTGACCGACAGCGTCGGCTTCGGGCCGGGGCTCTCGCGCGAATCGATGCGGTGTGCGGTCGACGCCAGCAGCTCGTCGGTCTTCAGCAGCCAGCCGAAGTTGAGCGCCGGGTTGCTCAGCCACGACTGCACGTCCGCGGCCATCGCTGCCGATGGCGTCGAGCTGAACGGCCCGAAGCCCGGCATCGAGAGCACGAACGAGGGCACCGCGGCGAAGTCGCCGCCGACCGTGGCCCACGGCGTGCCCGGGTAGAAGCGGTGCAGCCAGGTCGCGTCGTTGGCGGCTGCGGGTCCGCCGCCGCCGCCGTTGCCGCTCGCGATCGACGTGCCTTCGCCCCACGACGCGAGCACCCGGTGGGCGGTCACGTTCATCGGCAGGAAGACGGTCGATTGGGCGACGTTCATCGACAGCGTCGCGGAGATCACGACGGCGTTCGGCGGCAACGCGGCGCCGACGTTGAAGCGCAGCACCGCGCGGCGGATGCCGCCGGTGCCGGTGAGCCCGACGAACAGGCCGATGCCGGAACCGTTGCTCAAGCTGCCGGTCACGTCCTGGTAGAGCGTGTTGTCGGCGGCGCAGGGCACGACCACGGTCGTTTGCGCGATGGCGTCGGTGGCGAGGGCAGCGAGAAGGAGGAACGCGGCGCCGCGGCGCGGCGCGAGGATCGGGAGGTGCATGCGCGAACTGGCGAGTGTCAGGGGAGCTTGGGCTGCAGGACGATACCCGACGCTGCGCGCGCGGTCAGGGGCCGCTTCCCGACGCGCGGGGCGCTGGTCGGCCGGCAGGGCGGACATCGCCAACCACCCTTCGCACTGGTGCGGATCGAAGGCCGTGAGGGTCGGTTGCCGGCAGCGTCACTTCTTCTTGGGATCTTCCTTCCCGCCCGTCAGCTCTTCCCTCTTCTTGTTGCCGACGGCGTAGACCTCGCCGTGGCCCATCTCGGCCAGGCGCCGCAGCAGCTCCATGTTCGCTTCGCCGAGTCCGATGCAGTGCAGGCGAATGCGGCGGAACGCGTTCATCCGCTGGACGTCCGCGACCAGCCATTGGTCGTGCACGTAGGGCCCGTGGTAGTTGATGCGCGGCTGGCGCGGCGCCGGCTTCTTGTACTCGATGTCGACGATCACGTTGTCTTCGCCGTAGTCCTTGTCCTCGGCGGCGAAGTCGTCCCAGGACGGGGCGCCATCGGACAGCAGGAAGATCGTGTCGCAGCCCTCGGTGAGCGCTTCTGGGTCGACATAGGCACACGACTCGACGAAGCCGCGACCGGCGAGTCCATAGGCCCGGCGCAGACCGGAGTGCACGTTCGTGCGACCGCGCAGCTTGCCGTCCGGGGCGATCTCCGCCTGCTCGGCGTCGAGCCGGCCCTTGGGGATCGCCTGGATCGAGTCGAGCTCGGCGATCACGCGGTCGACGTTGGGCCTGGTCGCCTTGATCATGCCCTTGCACGAGTCGAGCGTCCCGGACTCGGTGCCGAACCAGACGATGCTGAAGTGCTTGTCGGGCGTCAGGCGGAACAGCGAGATGCGCAGCTGTTCGCGCGCGAGATCCCAGCGGGTGTTGATCTTGTGCCAGGGCAGGTCGGACTCGTCCATCAGCTCGCGCTTCTTCTTCACCTTCGGCCCGGTCGTCGGGCCCGTCGCCGGCTTGCTCTCCGGCGTGATCTCCTTGCACATCGAGTCGGACATGTCGACCACGTAGCAGATGCGCTCGCCCTCGGTCTCGACGCCGAAGAACCGCGGGGCGACGACCGTGTGCGCCGGTCCTGGCCTCTTGACGTCGCCACGCTGCATCAGCTCGAGCCACGGCTCCTTGTTCACGAACAGCGCCGGCCCCTTCAGGATCCATTGCAGGTGGCGCGCCATCTGCACCTTCGCGGTGTGCGACAGCCCGACGTCGTCGCCGAGCAGGTCGATGTAGGCGGTCAGCGCCTCGCGATACGCGGCGTCGTTGACGCGCGAACGGTTGTCCCACAGCGCACCCGACATCGCGCCGAGCAGCACCATGCGGTCGGCCTCCTTGGTCTTCGGCGGGAAGTTCACGCAGGTCGGCACGACCACGGCCTTCAGGTTCGCCGAGCGGGAGGCGCCGACGGCGGCGATCGCGGCGGCCCGCTGCAGCGCGTTCTTGCCTTCCTGGGCCAGCGTGACCGCCTCGCTGTCGCCGACGCGGTCGGTGTGGATGCGCAGCGTGTTGACCCAGAGCCAGGTGTCCACCGGTTGCTGGTGGGCCGTGCGCAGGGCGGCGAGCGGTTCGACGAACTCGGTCCGGTCGAAGTTCTTGCCGATCAGGTGGGCGAGCGTGTAGCGCGACTCCTCGGGGAACAGCCGCGGCCTGGCGTAGTCGTTGGCCAGCAGCGTCAGGGCCGCCACGGCCCGCGTCTCGGCGAGGCGCTGCCGGCCTTCGAGGTGATGGCGGAACGGCACCCGTTGGCTGCACTCCTGGTACCGCGCCAGGGCGTCGTCGTAGCCAGGCGGGTTCTGCGCGCTGGCCCGCGGCGAAGTCAGGGCCAGCAGGCCGAGCAGGCCGAATGCGGGGAGCGGACGCACGGTCGGGAAGGACATCGGAGCGGGCGTACGGGCGGGCAACCGTGCGCAGGCCGCAACCTTAGGAAGCGAGCGGCTCCGGCGGTAGTGGGCCTCGTTGGGCCCGGCCGGGCCGGTCGGGTGGCCTGCGGCGACGGTGGCAACCGTTCCCGGTCCGGCGGCTCGAGCGCCTCGCTTCAGGGCCAGAACGTCTGCGGCGTGCCGAGCATCGGCAGCTGCGAGGTGCGCGGCTGCCGCAGCGACTGGAAGCGCGGGTGCAGGTCGGCCAGCGAATCGCCGCCCAGCGTCTCGAGCAGCGCGTCGGCGAGCACGATGGCGAGCATCGCCTCGGCGATCGGAACGGCGCGCGGCACCTGGCACCAGTCGCTGCGTTCGTAGCGGGTCTCGGCCGGCAGGCCGGTGGCGAGGTCGACCGAATGTTGCGGCATCAGCGTCGTCGCGATCGGCTTCACGGCGATCCGGGCGAGCAGCGGCGCGCCGTTGGTGATGCCACCTTCGAGACCGCCGGCGCGGTTGCTCGGTCGCGTCAGCGTGTCGCCGGCCGGCACGATCGCATCCTGGGCCGCGGTGCCGCTCCGTTCCGTCGCCGCGAAACCGAGGCCGAACTCGACGCCCTTGACCGCTGGGATGCTCATCAGCGCGCCGGCGAGCCGCGCGTCGAGACGGCGATCGGCCTGCGCGTAGCTGCCCAGGCCAGCCGGCACGTGCAGCGCCGCGACCTCGACGATGCCGCCCAGCGTGTCGCGTCCAGCGATCGCCTGCTCGATCGCCGCG
>JBASWX010000022.1:0-17661 GCA_049276695.1 Planctomycetota bacterium | reverse complement strand
TCACCGCTCTCGGGCCCGCGCATTCAACCGCCGAGGCGGTCGTGTAGTGCCAACGATCCCGGCGCGGCCGCCAAACCCGCGAGATCCCTGGGGGCTGTCCGGCAAACTGTCGAAAATGAGTCAGATTCGGGTTCTCCTGGCCGTAGAACGAGCGCGTCAGCCGCAGAACGAGGAACCGGCCGGCCAGCGCCGTCGAGGCGTCCGACAACCGCGGCATCTCGTTGGTCAGGAACATGAACCTGACCGGCAGCCGCAGGTTCATGCTGGTGATGTGCTTCCTGTCGACGCAGACGGCGTCTTCGCCCGAGATGCAGAGCACTCGCTCGGTGACGGTCGCGATGTGCTCGCCAACGAACCGTGCATCGCTGACGATTGCGAGCGTCTTGCCGAGCAGCGGTTGCAGGCCGAACTGGCCGGCGAGCGAGCTGACCGTCGGACCGACGACATTCGCGGCGCCAACGAGGTGCTCGAGCACGCGCGCGATCGTGCCCTTGCCCGAGCGCCGTGGTCCGATCACCAACAGGATCTTGTGTTGGCGGGTGTCAGCGGTGAGGCAGTACCCGAACCACTCCTGCAGCGTGCGGATCTGTTCGTCGTCGTCGCAGAACACCTCGCGCAGGAACGCGCACCACCGCACCGGGTCCGGCGCGAGCGGGTTGTAGTCGAAGTCCAGCGCGTTGAACGCAAACAGCAGCGGCGACGGCAGCAGCGTGCTGCAGGTCGGAATGTGCAGCGTCTTCGTCTTGCACGGCAGCAGCTCGGCGAGTGGGTACGGCGCAGGCTTGGTGCCGAGCCAGGACGGCACCGACGTCGTGGCCGGCAAGTGCACGAACGTGGACACGGACTCCAGCGCCGCTCTGACCGTGGTCGGGTTCGACAAGAAGGCGATCAGCTCGAGCTTCTTCTTGCCCTCGTTGTAGACGGGCCGCAGCGCCGCGTGCAGCCACGGCTGCAGCGTGTGCTTGACCGCGTCCTGCTCGATCTCTACCCATCGGTTGCCGACCCACTGCCACAGCGAGCCGGCATAGTTGTGCAGCGTGCGGCCGTCCTCGTGGGTGTGGAACTCGCGCACGAAGGCCTCGGCCGTGGGCATCGTCATCTTCGGGCAGATGACCAGTTGCCCGGTGGCGTCGGGGTAGCGGTGGCCGAGTCGAATCGGCACCTGGGGCATGTCTTCGGGGTCAGCGGGCGGGCATGGCTCTGCAGCCGCGATCGCCGCCTCGATGTCCGCGCGGCTTGCGCCAGCGATGAGCCAGAGCCTGAGGTCCTTGTGCTCGGCAGGCGGGCGCACGAGCCGCACCGACTTCGCCGTCTGCTGCAGCGCGGCCACCAGCTTCTTGGCGCCGGCCTCGCCCACCTCGTCGTTGTCCGCGACTACGACGACGTCCCGGTCACGAGCGTACGCTGCCGCGACGTCGAGTCGCTGCCCTTGCCCTGGCACGCCGACAGCGTCGAACCCGAGCGTGAGCGCGGCCGCCGCGTCGGATTCCCCTTCAGTGATCAGCAGCAGGCCGTCGTCGGGCCGTAGCCGGCGGAAGATCCCGAGGCGCGACCCCTTGACGCAGAACTTCTTTCCCCGTCGCGGGCGCAGGCGAATGCCGCAGACCGTGCCGGCTGCGTCGAACATCGGGAACGTGAAGCACCGATCGTCGTGGCCGATACCGAGGTCGCGCAGCGCAGTCGCGGCGACGTGCAGCGTCGAGGCGAGCAAGTTGACCTGACCCTCGGTGATCGCGGCCGAGAAGCCGTCGGCCATCGCGCGCCACTTGGGGTCCGACGTGGGCACCGGCTTCGGCAACGGCACGGCGCGCGGGCTGCTGCCGTCGATGCGGTGCAGCCAGGCGTCGCCGTCGGCGCCGCTGGCCAACTCGTCGGACTTGGAGCGCTTGCAGCGTACGATGGTCCCGTCGGGCGAGACGGTGCACCACGAATCGTGCCCGCAGACCGGGCACGGTTGCGCCTTCGTGACGCGACGCCAGTCTGCTCGCGTCTCAAGCATCACGATCGCCTCCTCATCGCGAGCACGAGTTCGATTGCGTCAGGCTCCGCGCCGCCGTCGCTGTAGTTGAGTCCGGCGTGCGCGGTGCGGTCGGTGATCGACGGCCGGCCGCCGATGTTCGTGAGGGCCGGCCACGCCTCGCTCCGGCGAGTGGCGCAGACCACCTGACCAATGAGATCCGAGTCGATGCCGGCGCGCCGCAGCGTCATCACCAGCGCGACGATGGCGGCGTCTTGGTCGACGGGCCATCCGACGTAGCACGCTGCCTGCACGACCACGCCGTGGACGTAGAAGCGAGCGCGCAGCATGCGACGGCGAGCCGCCCGGTCGGCGCCCCTCCTTCGCGACCCTGTGTCCGGTCGAGCTTTCATGCCGGCACCGCCTCACCTTGCGGGCGGCGGGCGAAGTCCTGCACGCCGGTCAGCAGTCCTGGGATGGGGCTGGTGTGCAGCAGCTGTTCGGCCGCGGGATCGATCGGGTAGTTCGGTGTCGTCGCCATGCGCCACGTCGTGCGGTTCGATCCGGCGCCGGCGGGGCTACAGCCCCGCGGTGCACGGCCATGGACGTGAATCTTCCGAAACCGGAAAGACGGCGAGCGAACCCTGTGGCATCCCCTCGGCTTGCCAACCCGCGCCATTGCTGCGTTCCACGGTTGGTTCCACGCCGGGCCAGGAATCCGAAGAATCCGGCGCCCGGCGAGCACCTGCGTTCGGACTGTTGCGATCGTCCCCGAGGCCGATGGTGCCACGCCCCCGAATGCGACGGCACGCACTACTGCACCTCGGTGGTCGTTGGTCCCGGCGTGCTGACCGCGGCCCGCCTCAGGAACTCATCTAGGGCTTCGCGCGAAACCCGAAGGCGGCCGCGACTGCCCGGTGTCGCGACGGCGCCGATCTGTCCGGATCGGATCAGTCGCCGGACGGTGCGCGGTGTCAGCGCCAGAGCGGTCGCGATCTGGCTGGGCGTCAGCCAGGGAACGAGACGATCTTCGTGTGCTTGATCAGCAGCAGATGCGACAGGGAGTGGAGCCATGTTCGTTGCTGGCTCCTACGCGCGTCGACGTCGCGGTCACTGCCGCTGTACGGTTCCTGTTACGCGCGCACGTGGCCATAGGTGCTGGCGGCGCAGAGACCTGCGGTGCACTCGTACGGCGATGCGCCGCCAGATCTTGTTGCGGCGATCAGTGCCGCTGGCTGACGCGGACCAGCTCGCGCAACTCCGGCGGCAGCACGTAGCGCGTTTCCTTGCCGGCGGCACCCTGCGACACGATGTACGGTGCGATCTCGGGCAGCTTGCTGATCAGCAAGTTCTTCAGCCTGCGCGATGCGGTTGCTGTGCCGCCGGCGAGGCGGGTCAGGAACAGGTACTCCGAGTTGCTG
Source organism: Planctomycetota bacterium (assembly GCA_049276695.1). Taxonomy (GTDB): domain Bacteria; phylum Planctomycetota; class UBA1135; order UBA1135; family UBA2386; genus UBA2386. The sequence goes on along the minus strand of JBASWX010000022.1, from coordinate 14,283 downwards.
AGGCCGACCGGCCTCGTGGCACCGGCCATCGTCACCTCGACGATCTGCCCGTTGCTCTTGCCGCGCTCCTTCCACTTGATGGACGGATGCGTCGCCGCCCGCATCTCGGCGACGTGCTCGCGGATCCAACCGACGAGCCCGAGGCACTTGGCGCGAACGACAAGTCGCGCCTGGAGCAACTGCGTCCTGATGGTGGGCCAGCCGTCCCGCTTCCATTCGTTGGCGATCCAGTCTGACATCACCGTCCGGCTGGGCTCGTATCCGTTGAGTCCTCGAAACGGGAACGCTGCGGCCAGCGAGTCCGCGAACCTGGCGGGAACCGGCTCCAGCACGTCCGACGCGACGTTCATCCGCATCGGTCTCCGCGTAACGCTGCCCGCGGCGCACTTGGGAGTCTCCGGCTGAAGGTAGACGGTTGGGCAGCCCCTGGCGTCGTGATGCCTCCCAACCTCCACCAGTTTCGCACGAGGAACCGTGACTTCGACGCCCGTCTCCCGCGGCGGAAAGAGCCGCATCACGGCGCGGTGCTCGTCCTCGATCTGGTACGACCAGTGGAGCGCCTCATGAACGCGGTCGGCGGCCGCATCGATGGTGTCGACAGGGGCGTTGAGATCCGGGAACGCCAGCGTCAACACAACCCCGTAGAGGTTGTCGGCGGCTCGCAGCGAGCTGACCACGCATGGCGGCAACGTCTCGTTCGACTCGACAACCGGTCGAAGGGTTCCAGACGCCGCCTGGGGTTCCGACGGCGTCGCCGCCGGATCGTTCGTTTCCGCCACTTGGAAGCACCTAAAGGCGCGAGCTGACCGGCTGCGCGCGGAAGGCAGAGTATCGAAACGGCGGACCCTGCACCAACGGGCGCCCCGCCGGCGTCGGTTGCTGCCCGAGGCCAGATGCTTGCGGTTATCGGCGCCCCGCTGGAGCCCCTCGGCGGCACTCCGACATCACCGCCCAGCGGGCCGACCGTGGTCTCCGGTCAGCTTGCGTCGCCAGTCGGCGGTGGTGTTCCCGCCCCAGGACGGCATGCCCGAAGGCTCGTGGTCCTGTGGCCCGGAACCAACCACTCAGCAGTGATCAAGGGCAAGCAGTGCGTAGCAGGTGCAGAGAATGTCGAGGTCCTCGTACCAACGCCCATTCCTGTCGTTGAGCCACGAGCCGTCCGGCCGCTGCAGCGACTCGACCTGCTGGCGCACGTCCTTCTTCCAGTCGACCTCGACCGGCTTGCCGTCGCGCTGCGTGTTGACGCGGGCGATGCCGGCAGCGTCGAGCGCCTGCGCCAGCAGCATGTAGTAGTAGTAGAGGCCCTGGTACTTGGCCGGCTCGCCGAGCTTGGGGTCGGAGCCGGGGTTCTCGGTCACGGTCCAGTTGGCGCCGAGCCACTTCACCGCGGCCTGCACCCGCGGGTCGTCGCCCTTGAGTCCGCACAGCGTGTAGGTCTTCAGCAGCGCGTAGGTCATCGATCCGTAGCTACGCGGTGTGCGCGAGCCGTCGGGCAGCGCCACGTAACCGGCCGGCGACTCGCCAGGGTAGTACACCGCGCCGCCGTCGTCGCCGACCTTCAGTGTCGCGGGCTCACTGCCCTCGCCCTTGATCTTCAGCTTGCCGGACTGGTCGTTGACCGACGCCAGGTTCTGGGTGCGCTGCAGGAACACCAGGGCGCGCTGGAACGCATCATGATCGGTCGCGAGCCCGCTGTCGCGCAGTGCCTGGATCGCGAACTGCACGTTGCTGAGGTCGCTGCGTTCGCCCTTGCTGCCGTAGCCGACGCCGCCGTACTCGAGATCCGTCGGCGAACTGCCGGTCGCCTCGCAGTTCTGGATGCCGAGCACGTAGCGCTGCGCCTTCGCCAGCACCGGCTTCCGGGCCTCGTCGGCCCACCGCGTCAGCGCCATCACTGCCGCGCAGGTCGTATAATTCTGCACTCGCTGGCCGAACGAGCCGTCTTCGTTCTGGCCGGCGGCCAGCCACTTCAGTCCGGCGTCGAGGGTGCGCTGCTCGGTCTCGCTGCGCAGCTTCGCCGGCTTGCTCTGCAGCGCCGCCAGCGCCAGCGCGGTGAAGCCGGGGTCGGGGAAGCGACGTTCGCCCATCTTCACGCTGAACACGCCGTCCTTCTGCTGCTGCATCAGGAACCCTGCGGCCTTCTGCTGGGCCGCCGACCAGGTCGGCTCCTGCGCGCGAGCCGGCGCGAGCAGCAGGGGAACGAGGAACGGGAACAGGGCGCGGGTCGCTTTCATGGTCGTTCGGTCTTGGCGTCGTCGGGGTCGTCGGTGTCGTTGCGTTCACGCAGCCGCTTGCGCAGCGTGGCGCGGTGGATGTTCAGCGCCCGCGCGAGGTGCGTCGGCTTGTGGCCGTAGCGCGGCAGCAGCAGGCCGAGCACGCGGCTCTCGAGTTCGTCGAGCAGGCTGGCGTAGTCGTGCTCGTGACGCAGCCGGTCGTCCAGCCAGGTCTGCAGCGCCGCATCGAGCGCGGGGAAACTGGCCGGCGTTTGCGTCGGCTCCGGCAACCGCAGCTCCGGCGGCAGGTGGGTCGGCAGGATCACGTTGCCCTGGCAGACCGCGGCGGCGCGTTCGAGCACGTTGCGCAGTTCGCGCACGTTGCCCGGCCACTCGTGCCGCTGCAGCGCATGCACGACCTCCCGGGCCAGCGTCAGGCTGCGGCCGCGGGCGATGCCGGCGAGCAGGTAGGCGGCGAGCCCGGGGATGTCGGTGGCGCGGTCGGCGAGCGGCGGCAGCTTCACCTCGAGCACGCGCAGCCGGTACAGCAGGTCCTCGCGGAAACGCCGGCCGGCGACCGCCGCCGCCAGGTCCTGGTTGGTCGCGGCGATGATGCGCAGATCGACGCGCAGGTCCTCGCGGCCGCCGACGCGGGCGAAGGTCCTCTCCTCGACGAAGCGCAGCAGCTTGACCTGGACCGCGAGCGGGATTTCGCCGATCTCGTCGAGGAACAACGTGCCGCCGGCAGCCCGATCGAGGTGGCCATGACGCGTGTGCTGCGCCCCGGTGAACGCGCCCTTCTCGTGGCCGAACAGCTCCGCTTCGAGCAGGCTCTCCGGAAGACTCGCGCACGACAGGGTGACGAACGGGCCTTGGTGACGACCGCTGTGCAGGTGCACGATCTGCGCCGTCAGTGACTTGCCGATGCCGGTCGGGCCGGTGATCAACACCGGAGCGTCCGACGCGCAAGCGTGCGCGATCGCGGTGAAGGCTGGTTGCATCGCTGCCGACGAGCCGATCAGCAACGGCGCGATGTCGCTCGGGTCCGGGAGTGGCTGCAACGGCGACGCGTCCGCCGGCGCCGCCGCGTGCAGCAGCGCGCGCACGGTGCGTTCGAGTTCGGCGAGGTCGAGCGGCTTGACCAGGTAGCCAGCGGCACCGCCCTTGCGGGCTTCGACCGCGTTCTGCAGGTTGCCGTGCGCGGTGACGATCAGCACCGGGATGGTCGCGTCGTGCGTGCGGATGCGCTGCAGTGCCTGCAGCCCGTTGAGATCCGGCAGGCCGATGTCGAGCACTACCAGATCGGGCCGCTCCTGCTGCAGCCGCTGCAATCCGAGCGTCGCCGATGCAGCGGTGGTGGCTTGATGGCCGAGCCGGCGGACCAGGATCGCAATGGCCGTGGCCAGTGCCGCTTCGTCCTCGATGATCAACACCGCGCTCATGGCAGCACCGCGATCCCACTTGCTGGCGCGGCTGCGATCGCGGGCAGTTCGACGGTGACGAGCGCGCCGCCGCCGTCGCGGTTGGCGACCGCGAGTCGGCCGCCGTGCGCCTTCACGATCTCGTTGGCGACGCTGAGTCCGATGCCCATGCCGCCCTCCTTCTCGCTGAAGAAGTACTCGGCGAAGCGTTCGAGCGCGGCGGCCGAGAAGCCATGGCCGCTGTCGGCGAAAACGACGCGCAGATGCTCCGGCCCACGGGTTGCGGTGATCGACAACGTGCCGCCGCCCGGCATCGCCTGCAGTGCATTGGTCAGCAGGTTGCGAAACACCTGGTCGAGGCGCCGGCCGTCGGCGGCAACAACGAGCTCATGACCGGCCGCGAGATCGATGCGCACGGCGGCGTGGTCGGCTTGGGCACGATGCATCGCGACGACGCGTGCAAGTAGTGCGCCAACATCGAGGTCGGCGACCGCGGGCGGCTCGGGCCGCGTCAAGAACATCCACTGGTTGAGCAGGTTCTCGATGCGCGACGCCTCGTGTTCGATCGTCGCCGCGGTGCCGTCGGCAGCGGCGCCGCGCCACAGCTGTGCGTGCATGCGGATGGCGGCGATCGGGTTCTGCACTTCGTGCGCGAGTGCAGCCGTCATGCGTCCGAGCACGGCCAGCTTCTCGACCCGTTCGCGCGCCGCGCGTTCGTCCTGCAGGGCCTGCCGCGTGCGCACGAAGGCGCGCGCGAGGTCGCCGATCTCGTCGTGCCGTCGCGCCTCGGGCAGATCAAGGGGTCCAGCCTGCTCGATCTGCGGCAACTGGTTCTTCAGGTGGCGCAGCGGCCGTACGAGGCCTCGCACGACCAGCCATGCGGTGATCATGGCAAGCAGCAGGAAAGCGGCCAGGACCTGTAGGATCAGCGGTTCGAGCAGCGGGCTGTGCACTTCGCGCACCATCACCAAGTCGCCCTTGTCCACGATCGGGACGGCGATCGCTTCGTAGCCGTCCAGCGGCACGGCGACGCGATTGGCGGCGATCGCAATCAGCGGCAGCAGCGCGAACTGCCCGGGGCCAGGGTCGAGTTCGCCACGGGCGCGGAAGAAGGTGCGATGGCCGGTGACCCGTTCGAGGTCGCGCGCCAGTTCCTGCGACGTCGGCAAGCTGGAGTGCTCGATGAATAGCCCGGTGGTGGTGGCGACGCGCGTGAATCGCTCCGTCTCCGTGCGCGCGCGTTGCCAGCTCATCACGGCACCGAGACCGAACGTCGCGACGAGGACGAGCAGCACCAACGGCGTGCCGACACGCCAGGTAAGCCGATGGAATGCCATGTGCGTCCGGGACCGACGCAGCAGTGTGGCTGTCGGATGCATGGATGCAACGTCAGGAGGCGTGGACACGGTTTGACCATGGCGGCAGAGGGGATGGGCACCAGGTGTCCATCAAAGGCACGCGCCGCGGCGACGTTCATCACAGCGAGCGCCGATGCCGTGGTTCAACGGCGTGGCTCCGTGCCAGTTCGCTGGGGGGCGAATTGCGCTGCACCCGCATCGGCACGCAGCTTGGTCCCATGGACCGCCGTGTGGATCACCGTGCTGACGAATCCTCGCATGGTTCAGGGCGGCCTGGGCCAGCGGTCTCGATCCAGGTGCACGATCACCATCCCCGGCGTGTGGACGATCAGTGACCATCGATGTGACTCGCATGGTCAGTTGCTGCCCGGTGGTGGCGCCGGCCCTGCCGCGTGTTGGAGAGCGATTCCGTCTCTGGCTACGCAGTTCCTCGCGGCTTGCCCTGCGGTGCGCGCCGAACGGCACGATCGCAGCGGGAGGTTCGGCGACACCGGCATGCATGTTGCCCTCCGGCCGGCGCATGAACGCACGCACCCTGTTCCGCACGCTGCTCTTCACGGCGGCAGCCGTCTCCTCGCTGCTGGCCCAGAACAACGATGGTTCGTATTGGAACGAGTATCCGCGCCCCGCGAACGTCACGAACGTCCGCGGCCTCGGCTCGCAGGTGCTGATCGAAACCCCAACGCACTACCACTTCTACTCCGGCCAGCATCGCCGCTGGCTCGTGCACCCGGTGACGGCGCCGACCATCATCGGCTTCGCCAACAAGCACACCGTCTTCCGGGACGGGACGACGGTCTACGGCTACAGCACGATCACGGCGCAGATCGCCGCGTTGCCGACGTCGGGCAGCGCCACGGTGAGCATCGGTTCGGCGACATCGTCGTGGACCGCGTACGTGGTCGACGGCACCAGCGTTTGGGCCTGGTCGGCCTTCTTCGGCGAGTGGAAGCCGCTGACGGCCGCGGCCGCTCCGTCGATGGGCATCGGCTCGCACATGGTGTCGTGCAACGACGGCGTGCAGATCAGCGCATTCAGCGCGTTCTTCGGCAACTGGGTGACGACCCCGAGTACCGGTGCGACCCAGGTGACGACGTGGCGCAACGGCACGGTGGCGATGTTCTCGGCGCCGGACCACGTCGCCGCCTTCAGCGCCTACACCAACACCTGGCAGAACGCACCGTTCCCGACGCTCGGCGCCACGGTCGACGTGCGCGACGCGTTCGCGTCGGTGTCCAACAACGGAGCCGATCGGCTCTTCTTCAGCGCACTGCACGGGGAGTTCCTGCCCACGTTCTGGCCGACCGGCACCCTGACGCAGTTCGGTCCGAGCTGTGCGGTCGTGACGACGCCGTCGGGAGTCCTTTGGGGCTACTCGCCATCGGACTCGACGTTGACGTGGATCCCGACCGTCGCGACACCGAGCGTCACGATGGCTCTGGGCTCGTTCGGCGGTTGCGCAGTCATCGACGATGGCGTCACGCTGCAGGCCTTCAGCGGCTACACCGGCACCGTCGCCGCTGCGCCGTTCTACGTGCCGACCACGATCACCATCGGCGACACCGCGGCGTTCGCGACCGGGCCATCGGGCAACAACTTCGCCTACAGTGCGATCCGCGGCGAATGGGTGACGGCGCCAACAGCGATCGCCAGTGACACCCGGGCCAACTACGAGTGCATCCTGCGCACCGTGCCCGGCGGCTTCGAGGCGTTCTCGGCGCGCACGGGCACCTTTGCGACGTTGGCGTCTTCGGGCAACATCGTCAACCTGGCGCAGGGTTCGATCATCGGGATCGTCGACGGCGCCGGCATCGACGTCTTTGATCCGCGCTATTGCCGCTGGGAACGGACCAACACCGGGCCGTCGCCGACCTTTGGTGTGCACCGGCTCGTCGGCATCGGCCAGGACGGGGCCAACGCCTACGGCTTCAGCCTGTGGGCGAACGCGTGGGAGAGCGTGCCATTGCAAGGTGCGTTCGTTGCCGTGAACGTCAACTCGTCGATCGGCTACGTGACGACGTCGACGCACTACTACGTCTACACCGCGACCGGCTCGATGAGCACGTTCGCGCGGTTCCCCGAGTTCTCGCGGTTCCACGCGCTCGGCCAACCGCTGACGCACTTCAATGCTGGCAACCCGGGCGCGTTCGTGCTGTCGGCTCTCTCGCTCACCGAGACGGAAGCGACAACACCGTTCGGGGTCCTGCGCGTCGACCCGAATCCGATCGTCGCCGCGCTCGGCTTCGTGCCGCCGAACGGCTTGCTGTTCACGCCCATCTCGACTCCTGACGTGCCGGCGCTGCGTGGCATCGAGATCTTCATGCAGGACGTGATCCTGCGTCCCAGCGGTCAGATCGCGCTGTCCAACGGCCTGGCGCACTACCTGTGGTGAGGCTGCTGCTGGCGCTGGCCGCCCTCGCCGGCGTTTCGTTGTTGGCGCAGGCGCCCCCTGTGCGGCCACGCGTGGCGTTCGTCGGCTTGCACGGCGGTGCCTACGACCGCTTCGCCGCCTTCCAGGACGCGGCGGGCGTCGTCTGCGACTACGTCGACGACGAGACGATCGAGCGCGGTGCGGCCGACTTCGGCCGTTTCGACGCCGTGGTGGTGCAGCACGTGCGAGACGGCAAGCAGCTGGCCGAGTCGCTGCGCGCCGGCAAGACGGCGCGGCCGAGCCTGCGCGCGTTCGCGCTGTCGGCCGCCAACGCGCTCGCTGCGTTCGGCGGCGACCAACTGATCGAGAACCACGCGAAACTGTCCGCGTTCTACCGCGCGCCGCGCGCCGAGAACCTGCGCGAGCTGCTGCGGCTCGTCGGCATGTTGTGCCGCGGCGCACCGGACACCTCCGCCGAACCGCTGCCGCTCGAACTGGGTGTGCTGCGCCGGCCCGGCCGCGACGCGCCATTCGCGACGGTCGATGAGCTGATTGCCGATGCCAAGGCGCGCGGCGTTGACGTCGACCGCGCTCCCCGCATCGTCGTCGCCGCGCACAGCACGCACTTCCTGCTGCAGCAGCCACGCGTCGTCGAGGCGCTGATCGCCGAACTTGACCGGCGCTCGGCCTTCGCGTTCGTCGCGATCGATGGCGGCGAAGGGCTCGATGGCTACGCCTACGAGAGGCTGATGCTGCAGGTGAAGCCGCACGCGGTGATCCACACCTGCCATTCGACCGAGAAGGTGCAGTTCCGCGACGCGCTCGACGCCGTGCACCTTCACTCGATGTTCTTCCGCTCGCAGTCGATTGCGGAGTGGGAGGCGTCCCCGCAGGGCATGGCTGGCAGCGAGATCATGTTCCAGGTCGCGACGCAGGAGATGCTCGGCGCGATCGAGCCGATCGCGACCTGCGGTACGCTGCGCGGTGGGGGCAGCGCCGAGGACTTCACGCCGATCCCCGACCGCATTGCGCGCGTTGTCGGCAGGGCCCTCGGGCACGCGCGTCTGCGCGCGGTGGCGAACGCCGACAAGAAGGTCGCGATCATCTACTACGACCGCGAGGCCAGCCGCAGCTCGCTGATGCGCGGCAGCCCGACCGGCATGATGCTGAATGCGCCGCCGAGCCTGATCGCGGTGCTCACAGCGATGCGCGAGGCCGGGTATCGGGTCGATGTGCCAGCCAGCGAAGAAGAGCTCATCGCGATGGCCGAAAAGAGCGGGCGCGTGGTCGGCATCAGCGGGCCCGGCGAAGCCGAAGCCCTCGCCGACACGGGCCTCGTGCCGCTGATCCCGGTCGCCGACTACGAGCGGTGGTTGGCCGCGCGAGTGCCTGAGGCGGCGCGCAAGGACCTGGTCGCGCGGTGGGGCGCGCCGCCGGGCAACATCTGCGTCGTCGAACGCAACGGGACGCGGTGCATCGTCGTGCCGATGCTGCGGCTTGGCAACGTCGTCCTGATGCCGCAGCCACTCCGCGGCGAGGCCTACGATCCGTCGCAGACCCACGACAAGGCAGTGCCACCGCCGCACAGCTATCTGGCTGCCTACTTGTGGCTCGAGCAAGCCTTCGGCGCCCACGCGTTGGTGCACTTCGGCACGCATGGCTCCGAGTTCTTCCTGCCCGGCAAGAGCGTCGGCATGAAGGGCACCGATTGGCCGGACATCGTGCTCGGTGACCTGCCGAACTTCTCACCATGGGTGATCAACAACCTCGGCGAAGCGATCTTGAGCAAGCGCCGTGCGTACTCGGTGCTGATCGATCACCTGGTGCCGCCGACCGAAGAAGCGGGACTGTCGGACGGGCTCGCGGCCTTGCACCGCGACCTGCATCGCCTCGCGCGCGTCGAGAGCGGCGTGTTGCGTGAGAAGATGCGCGCTGGCGTCACGGCGCAAGTGCGCCTGCTCGCGCTCGACAAGGACCTGTCTCTGGCGATGCCTGCGGATGCGGTGCTCACGGACCAGCAACTCGACGACGTCTGCGGCTACCTGCACGTGATCGAAGAGGACCTGACGCCGACGATGTTGCATCACCTCGGCCAAGCCCCTGCCGACGACAAGCGGCTGCCGTGGCTCGTGCACTGCGGTGGCCAGGCGCTGCTCGACGCGCTTGGCAAGGTGCCGGGCATCGGTCCATTCGCCGGTGACCATGAACGCGGGCGCGGCCGTGATCTCGCCGCGGAAGTGCTGCGGCGCCACCTGCGCGACGGCTTGCCGTTAGCCGAGGCCTTGCGCGGTGCAGGCGCGCCCGTGGGTTACGTGCCCGATCAGCCGCTGATCGACGCGATCGACGAGGTCGCCGGCGTCGACCGCGGTCTGGCGCACACGCGCGACGAAGTGGATCGGCTGCTGCTCGGTCTTGCCGGGCGATTCGTGACTCCGGGGCCTGGCCAGGCACCGGAACGCAACCCGAAGTCGGTGCCGACCGGTCGCAACATGTTCTTGCTGGACCCGAGGGAGATCCCAACCAAGGAGGCCTGGGAGATCGGCAAGGCGCTCGGCACCGAGCTGATCGCCAAGCACAAGGCGGAAACCGGCGATTGGCCGACGAAGATCGCGTTCAACATCCGCGCGATGAACTCCTTCCGTGACTTCGGCGTGATGGAGGCGCAGGTGTTGTGGATGCTCGGCTGCGAGCCAGTGCGCGACAAACGCGGCAGTGTCATCGACGTCGCGTTGATCCCGCGCGAACAACTCGGCCGGCCGCGCATCGACGTCTTCCTGCAGGGCGGCAGCCGCTACAACGACATGCTCGCGGATCGCGCCAAGTTGCTCGATCGCGCGGTGCGGCTCGCGATCGAACAGGACGAAGCCGACAACCGCGTGCGCGCCGCGACCATCGTTCGGGAAGCCGAGCTGAAGGCCGCAGGCATCGCAGCGGAACGCGCGGCAGTGCTGGCAAAGGCGCGGATGTTCGGCTTGCCACCCGGCGGTGGCAACGCTTCGTACTCGTACCTGGTGCAGCGCTCGGGTGACTGGCAGGACAAGAAGGCGTTGACCGATGCCTACTTCGCCCAGGAGTGCCACGCCTACACCGAGGGCGCCTGGGGCGAAGAGGCCGACCTGGCGTTCCGCAGTGCCCTGCGCGATAGCCAGTACGTGCTGCGCAGTTGGGCCGACACGACGCGCGGGCCGACGACCGACAAGTACATGTGGATGCACGGTGGTTCGCTGGCAATGGCGGTCGAGGCCGCGAGCGACGGTCGGCGACCGCGCTTCCTTCTCAACGACCTGCGCGACATGGACCGCGCCTCGCTGGTCGACGCCGAGGACGCGCTGCGGCGCGACTTCCGCGTACGCGCCCTCAACCGCAAGTGGATCGAGGGCATGATGAAGGAGGGCTACGCCGGTGCCGACCAGTTGAAGGTCATCACATCGAACGCATTCGGCTGGCAGGTCATGCGCAGCGGCGCGATTCCGGACAGCACCTTCGAACAGCTCGCCGACGTTTACGTGCGCGACACGCTGAAGCTCGGCCTGCGCGAGTTCTTCGCCAAGGAGAACCCGTGGGCGCTGCAGGGCATCGCCGAGAACCTGCTCGAAGCGGCGCGCAAGGGTCTGTGGCATGCGAAGCCCCTGACACTGGCCGACCTGGCGACGGTGCTGGTCGAATCGCGCAACCAGAGTGGCGAGGCCGGCGGCTTGCTGACGGCGCACAATGCGGGGCTCGAGCAGTTCGTCGCCAACCACTCGCGCACGCCGGCAGTCGAGAAGCCGGCGCCAACGGCGGCGATCCGCGCGGTCGACGCGAACGCGCCGGTGGTGGCACCGGTGCCAGAAGCTGCTGTGTCGGCCGCGTCATCGCCGACTCCACCGGCTGCGGCACCCCCGGCCGCGGCAACCCAGGTCTCCGGTGTCGAGATGCGGCCAACCGCCGCTCCGGTCGTCGTGCCGCCGGCAGCCTTTGCAGGGCTCGGGGCCGTCGCGATCGGCGCCGCCGCGTTGGCGCTGCTCGCACTCGGCTTCGTGCTGCGCGCGGGAGGTCCCCGATGAACATGCTGGAGTCCTGGTTGTACGAGGCTACGTCCGTGCTGCTCGTGCCGGTCGTCGCAGCCCTGGTGGGCCTGATCGCCTACGCGCTCTTGATGGTGGGTGGGTTCCTGCGCGAACTGGTCGACCGCCGCGGCGCGGCGCTCCTCGACTTTGCCCACTCGAAGGGTGCGCAGTCCGGTACGCAGCGGCTCGCGGCAGCAGTGGTGCGCACGGACCTGCCCGGCATGGTGGGCCGTTTCGCGGCCAAGGCGCGAAGTGCCGGCAACGACCGCGCGTGGCTGGCGGCGGTCGCGACGCAGTGCGAAGTCGAAGCAAGCCGCCGCGTTTCGCGACTCAACCTCGTTGCTCGCGCGGGGCCGACGCTCGGACTGATGGCGACGCTGATCCCGATGGGGCCAGCGCTACTCGCGCTCGCTGACAACGACGTGTCGACGCTGGCTCGTTCGCTCGTCGTCGCGTTCACCGCAACCGTGTGCGGCCTGCTCGTCGGTCTGTTGTGCTCGACGATGGGCAGCGTTCGCCGCCACTGGTACGCGGCGGATCTGGCACTCGTCGACGAGCTACTCGAAACCGCTGGCGAGGTCCGGCCATGAAGCGGCGCCGCGCCCACGCGCTGCTCGCCAGCGACGATGTCGACCCGATCGCATTCGTGCCGAACCTGTTCGACGCGATCCTGGTTCTGACGGTTGCGTGCTTGGTAACACTGACCGCGACTCGCGCGAAGGCGGCGGCCGTGCCGAGGGATTCGCAGCGGCTCGAAGGATTCGTCGACACCGGTGTGCGGCAGGCTGGGCAGGGCGAACGGCTCGGCGTGGCCTACCGACTCGCCGACGGCCGGCTGATCTACGTTCCCGAATGACTGCTACGGGCGCTCCTCATGTCGCGGCGCCGCGAGCCCTACTGCATCGGCCCGCCCATGATGCCCACCAGCGCGCCGACGATCGGCGGGGCACTGTTCGCGGTTCCGGCCTCCACCGCATCCGCATACTCAAGCAGGATGCGCTGCTCGTCCTCGGTCGCGCCGAACGTCGCGAGCATTCGGTAGAGCAGCGCGTCGAGGCGACGGTCGTCGCTTGGTCGCAGCCGCGCCTCGAGCTGTTCGATCCGCTTCTTCTGGTTGCGCACGTCAGTGCCTCCCCGCGCCGTTGCGCGGCAGGTGGACGGTCTCGATCGCCTTCTCCATCTCGGTGAGCCGCTCCTCGTGCTCCTCGGTCTCGATCGACTTGCGCCGACGCTCCACAGCATCGAGCAGCGCCTTCGCGGTCGCCAAGTCGATCGTGCCGTCGGACATGCCCGCGATGATCGCGTCGATCGCAGCGCTGCAGTTCGCTGCCGACCTGAGCTTGGGCAGTTCGAGGTTGGTGGGCTCGGCTTCGGGCTGCGCCTGGGGCGACCTGCCGCACACGCGGTCGAGCACCAACTTGGTTGCGGCGTGGTTGCCTTCGAGCCCCGCCATCGCCGCACGCCTGATCAACGCGTTGACGAGCTCTGGCGACACCGCTTCCTCGGCCGTTCGCTGCAGCATGCTCGAACGGGTTCGCGGGCGACCCGGGCCGGGTGAGCAACCCGGCTGGAACCGGCCCTGGCCGTCGCGTTGTGGAGGAGGAGAAGGGTTGTCCAAGGGCTAACTCGTGTCGAGAGCCGGGCTTGGACTTGTCCCTGGAGGAGGCTCGACTGCAGGATAGCACCGGCAGCGGTTTCTTGCGATCGCCGGCAGCTACGAATTCAGGCGCAAGCGTCGGTCGAGCTTGCGGTTACCACGGAATCCGCCCTGTGGAGAGAGCGGTTTATCACCGCAAGAAACCGCATAAACCGGGTCCGGTGGCGCCGGACGCGGCGACCACAGCCGGCGGCGGAAGGTGGGCGCCGGCGGGGGAGGTCCGATTCCCGCCAGTCCGTGACCGCGATCAAAGCGGCGGTCGCTTCGACGGCAACGGATGGAAGCTCGACCACGGCGCAAGCGGCCCCTTCCAGTGGTTGCGGTCATTGATGACCTTCTCGATCACACGAGCCTGACTCTGAATGTTCGTTGCGGACGCATCCCAGGTTGCACCATCGATCCACATCAACTTCGGGACCAGGGCATCGCACAACTGGAAGGACTCCCAGCAGCACCGGAATGCGAACAACACCGTCTGCCAACTGTGCGGATCGAAGAAGCCGAAGTTGCCCTCGCCGCTGAACCCCATGGCGGCGTGAAGCATGCCCGCGTGCGGTCCCGCATCGAGGAAGCCGAACTGGCCGCGCTCGCGCAAGACCCGCTGAAGGGGCGTGAGCTTGTGGACTGGATAGTTCGGGTCAGGGTCCTTGATCGCGGCATTGATCTGGTTGCGCGTCACATGAAAGCGGTTCGACTTGCGCGCGCCGCGATCGGACTCCGTCGCATGGGCTTCGTACGCGATCGCCAAATCGGGGCGATCCAGCAAGACCTCCATGTCGACAAGGCTCTCGATCGTCCGGCGATGCAGCCCGACTGACTCCGACGGCATTCCACAGAACGCCAGGAGGCCACCACGCGTGAGCGTGCGGACGAAAGCCAAGCCCGCGAAGAATACGCATCGCTGGTGCTGTTCTGCCGGCTGGCCCGGCGCAACACCACCAGGTGCGAATCCCTTCGTGGAGTGTTGGAAACCCTTCGGCGGGACGATCGGCGCGTGCAGAAGTGTCTCAACAACGTGGTCGAAGAACTCCCAGTACAGCGTCCCAACATCGTTCAGCAGCTCGCCAACCTTGGGCAGGTCCGCTAGCCCTAAGACAAGCGAATGAGGCGGCCTGATCGTGAGCCTCTCCGCTGCTCGACCCCGTCAAAAGATTGGCGGAGTGCTGCCTTCCGCCGCGAGCGGGCGAGTTCTTCGTCGAGTTGCGCATGTTGGC
>JBASWX010000021.1:0-2495 GCA_049276695.1 Planctomycetota bacterium | reverse complement strand
TGGCGGAGTTCCTGCGCCAGCGCGGCCGCACGCACGAAGCCGGGCGGGCGGCGGACCGCGCCGAACAGGCGGCGGGCGGCGTGCAGAACAAGGTCGAGGCGGTGCGGGTCGGCCAGGTGGTGGCGAGTTGTCGGCTCGCGGCCGGCGACATCGACCGGGCCCGCCAGGGCCTCGCGCTGGTGCCGAAGGAACACCCGCAGCCGTACCTCGAAGCCTGTGTGCACTACGCGGTCGGGGACCTGGCCGCGGCACTCGCGGGGTTCCGGGTCGCGGGCGGCACTGCCGACAGTGGGGCGACGGCATTGGGCCAGGCTGCGTGCCTGATCCGGCAGGGGCAGTTGCAGGAGGCCCACGATCTGCTGCTGCGCACCTACGAGCAGGATCCGTGGCTGCGGCACCGCGCCGCCGCCGGTCTGGCGCTGGCCTTCCTGCGCTGCAACCAGCTCGAGCCGGCGCTGCTGTGGGTCGACCGGGCGCTCGAAGCCGATCCGACCGATCCGTACGCGCACTACCTGCGCGGTCGCGTGCTGCGGCTGTCCGGCCAGAGCGGGCCGGCGGCCGAGGCGCTGACCGAGGCGCTGCGGCTGCGCGACGACTTCGTGCACGCGATCGCCGAGATGGCGGCGGTGCAGTCCGGCCGCGTGACCGGCCTCGTCGACGCGCGGCGCTACGCCGACCGCGCCGTCGATCTGGTGCCGACCCCATCGATCGAACTGTGCGAGCTGCAGGGCATGCACGCGTTCGCGGCCGGCGGCGGCAAGGCGGCGAGCGAAGCGTTCGCGCGCGCCCGCGACCTCGCCGACGACGCGGGCAAGTGGTGGGGCAAGGGCGCCATCGCGGTGGTCGACTACAGCCGCGGTCTCGTCGACGACGCGGCGAACGCGCTGATGCGCATGGAACAGGATCTCGGCAAGGACGATCCGCTGGCGAAATGGGCGAAAGCGACGCGGGAAGCGATCGACGACCACGCGCAGAAGGAGAGCCTCGGCGACAGCTTCGATCGTGGCGAACCCGGTGCGACGTGGAACGGCGACAGCGATGGCCCGCTCGGCGCCCGGGTCAACGACGGCCAGCTGCTGTTCCGCGGCAAGTTCTCGCGCCAGGGCGGCAAGGTCCAGATCGAACGGGTTGGCGGCGCCCGGCGCGGCAAGAACTTCCTCGCTGCCAGCACCACGCTGCAGCTCGGCAAGACCCACGGCAAGCTGGAGGACTTCGTCGGCCTCGGCCTCGAGATCCAGAAGGGCAACGGCGGCGTCGAGTGCCAGGTCCGCGTCGGCCTGCGCGAAGGCAAGGCCTGGTTGAAGGTGCTCGATGGCCGCGAGAACGGCCAGGACGTCGTCGAACAGCTGGGGCTCACGGTCCCTGGCTTCGACGCCAGCGCCCGCCACTCCGTCGAGATCCGGGTGCTGCCGAGCGGCGACCCGCAGAACCGCAAGCTCGTGCTGCAGGTGAGCTGGAACGGCCAGCTCGCGCACCGGCGCGAACTGAAGACGCTGACCGGCAACACCAACACCGAACTGAAGGTCGTGCTGTTCGCCGAGGGCCAGAAGGGCGGCGACGTCGATGTCGCGTTCGACGACTTCCGGCTCGAACGCCGCAAGGACACCAAATGAACGCCGCCCGTGCCACCGCTCGCGCCGCCGCTGCCGGCTTCACGCTGATCGAGCTGATGATCGTGATCGCGATCCTCGGCATCCTGGCCGCGGTGCTGCTGCCGCAGATCCTCGAGACCCGGAGCGCCGCCGACGTGACCGCGACCGAGGCGAACATGCAGCAGCTCGAGACCGGGCTGAACGCGTACCTGCGCAAGCACGGCCGCTACCCGTCCGACGACCTCAAGGTCGCCGACCCGGCGGCGAAGCAGAACTGGAAGCCCGACAACGGCCGCAACACCGGCATCGAGTCGCTGGTGCACTTCCTGAGCCAGTCGACCCAGGACGGGCTCGACCTCAACAGCCTGGTCGACCGCCACGTCAACACCGACGGCGACGACCATGGCGTCGAGCTGCCGCTGCTGCACAAGCGCGAGCGCATCGAGATCGCCGACGCCTGGGGCACGCCGCTGGTCTACTTCGGCAAGCTGTCGCTGGAGAAGCCGCAGATGGTGCAGTTGGCGCCGGACCTGGACCCGGTCCAGGTCAAGTGCAAGCGGCGCCCCGATGGCACCCCGATCGGCGCCGGCAAGTTCCAACTGCTCAGTGCCGGCAAGGACCTGACTTTCGGCACCACCGATGACCTCGCCTGGCCGCCGAACTAGATACCCTGCCAGAGACCCTCCCGCCCCGCTCTTCCCCAATGCCGCGTTCCGCCGGCTTCACGCTGCTCGAACTGCTCGTCGTCATCGGCGTCCTGTCGGTGCTGATGGGGCTGTCGGTCGGCTACCTCGGCAAGACCGACGTCAGCGCGATCGCCAATTCGGTGCTGGCCGGCGAACTGCGCGCGGCGCAGATGACCGCCCGGGTCGAGGGCGCGCCGACCGAGGTGCTGGTGCGGCC
>JBASWX010000020.1:0-2743 GCA_049276695.1 Planctomycetota bacterium | reverse complement strand
GCCCGCGGCCGGCGAGCCGGAAGCTCCCGCCGAGCCGACGGCGCCAGCGGCACCGACGACCACGCCCTCGCCGGCGAAAGCGAAGAAGCCGGCCAAGGCCGACAAGGCGAAGGCGGCCGAGGAGGCGGCGGCTGCGGCTGCGGCGCTGAAGGCGGCGCAGGACGAGCAGAAGACGATGTTCGCGCTGGTCGCCGAGTTCCCGCCGAGTGCCGGTTGGAACCTGCAGAAGCGCGACGAGATCGCCCGTCGCCTGGTCGTCGTCGGCGCCAAGCCGAGCCCGGCCGAACAGAAGTTCGTCGACAACTTCACGCTGTGGACGAAGGCCTGCGCGCAGTTCGGCGCCACCGCCGACAGCAAGCCGGCGGCCGGCGGCGAGCCGGCACCGACGACCGACACGCGCAAGAGCCGCCGCCAGAAGTAGCGACTGGAGCGCCCCGCGGCCGATCACCAGCCGATTCCGGCTTCGCCGCTTGAACGGGTCCGGGCTGGCCGGGAATGCTGTCCGGCATGCAGCGCGCGTTCCTGTTCACGGGCCAGGGTTCCCAGTTCGCCGGCATGGGCAAGGACCTCGCCGAGCGCTTTCCGGTCGCCCGCGCGACGTTCGACGAAGCGGACCGCGCACTCGGCGAACCGCTGGCGCAACTGTGCTTCGCTGGCCCCGAGGATCGCCTGGCGCTGACCGAGAACACCCAGCCGGCGACGCTGGCCGTGGCGGTTGCGGCGTTCCGCGCGCTGGGTCGGAAGCCGGATCTCGCGGCCGGCCACAGCCTCGGTGAGTACGCGGCGCACGTCGCGGCCGGCACGCTGCAGTTCGCCGACGCGCTGCGCCTCGTGCGCGAGCGCGGCAAGCGCATGCAGGGCGCGGTGCCGGTCGGCACCGGGGGCATGGTGGTGCTGCGCAAGATGGGCCTCGACGAGGTCAAGGCGCTGGTCGCGCGTGTCGACGCCGGCTTGTGCGAGATCGCCAACGTCAACGAACCGGAGCAGATCGTCGTCTCCGGGGCGATCGCGGCGATGGACCAGATCG
The DNA here is from genome assembly GCA_049276695.1 of Planctomycetota bacterium. Taxonomy (GTDB): domain Bacteria; phylum Planctomycetota; class UBA1135; order UBA1135; family UBA2386; genus UBA2386. Next base: position 1,716 of record JBASWX010000020.1, on the reverse strand, counting down.
TCGCGCTGGCGCCGCCGAAGCGGGCGCTGAAGCTGAACGTCAGCGTGCCGTTCCACTGTTCGCTGCTGCGTGCCGCCGCCGACGGCTTCGCGCCGGTGTTGGCCCAGACCGCGATGCGCGACCCGGCGTTCCCGGTCTGGTGCAACGTCGATGCGGCACCAGTGACGACCGCGGCCGCCGCGCGTTCGGCGCTGCAACGGCAGTTCGCCGGCGCGGTGCTGTGGCAGCAGACGATCGCGGGCATGTTCGCGGCCGGCGTGCGCCACTTCGTCGAGTGCGGGCCGAAACCGACGCTCGTCAACATGGTCAAGCGCATCGCGCTGGCCAGCGGCATCGACGGCGTCGAGCTGAGCCCGGCGACCACCGCCGACGAGATCGCGGCGCTGGCAGCGAAGTGAGTGCCTTCGCGCACGCCGGCAACCCGCTGCGGCAGGCGCTGTGGCCGCTCGGGCTGTTGTGGGGTGGCATCGCCGCGCTGCGCAACTGGACCTTCGCTGCCGGTCTGCGGCGCGTGCACCGCCTGCCGGTGCCGGTGGTGTCGGTCGGCAACCTGACCGTCGGCGGTACCGGCAAGACCCCGGTCACCGCGTGGCTCTGCGCGCTGGCGAAGTCGGCGGGCCGCACTCCGGGTGTGCTGGCGCGCGGCTACGGCAAGGCACCCGGTGCGTTGCTCAACGACGAGGGCCTGCTGCTGGCGGCGCGGCTGCCGTGGCTGCTGCAGGAACAGGACCCCGACCGCGTCGCCGCCGGGGCGCGGCTCGTCGCCAGGGGTGCGGACTGGATCGTGCTCGACGACGGCTTCCAGCACCGGCGGCTGCACCGCGACGTCGATCTGGTCTGCGTCGACGCCCGGGCGCCGTTCGGCAACGGCCAGTGCCTGCCCGCCGGCGACCTGCGTGAGTTCCGTTCGGGGCTGCGCCGCGCGAGCCTGCTGCTGCTGACGCGGGCCAACGGCTTGGCCGCGAGCGAAGTCGCGGCCCGCACCGCGCGCCTGCACGAACTCGCCGGCCGCGCGATCCCGGTCCACGCCTGCGAGCACGCGCCGTCGGCGCTCGTACGCATGCCGGATTCCGCCGCGGTCGAGCTCGCCACGTTGGCGGGGCGACCGGTGGTGCTGCTGTCGGCGATCGCGAAGCCGGCGAGCTTCCGCGCCACGGTCGAGCAACTCGGCGGCCGGATCGTGCGCGAGTTCGTGCACCGCGACCATCATCGCTTCACGCCGGCCGATCTCGCCGCCGCGACCGCGGCGGCGCAGGCAGCGGCTGCGTGGCTCGTCGTCACCGAGAAGGACGACGCGAAGCTCGCCGGGAGCGACTGCGAACGTCACGTGCTGCGCATCGAGCTGCGTTTCCTCGACGCGCCGCCCGGGCCGGCGGAGTTGCGGCTGTGAGGGTCCGCTGGCGCGATCGGCTCGTCTACTGGGTGGCGCGCGCCGCGATCGGCGCCGCGGCGCTGGTGCCGCAATGGCTCGGCTACCGGTGCGCCGATCGCCTGGGCCGCCTGTTCTTCTGGTTCGACGGGCGCCGCCGCAGCTACGCGCTGCACTTCCTGCGCAACGCCTATCCCGACTGGACCGACGCCGAGCGCCGGCGCGTCGGCGCGCGCGCGACGGGCAACCTGTTCAAGGTGCCGCTCGACATGGCTCGGCTGACGCGGCTGCTGGCGCGCGGCGGCGAACTGCGTTCGGTGCTCGACCACGGGCGCGCCGGCGAGTAC
>JBASWX010000019.1:0-9379 GCA_049276695.1 Planctomycetota bacterium | reverse complement strand
CGCCAACATGCGCAACTCGACGAAGAACTCGCCCGCTCGCGGCGGAAGGCAGCACTCCGCCAATCTTTTGACGGGGTCGAGCAGCGGAGAGGCTCACGATCAGGCCGCCTCATTCGCTTGTCTTAGGTCTAGATGCAAGGGACCCTCAAAACCTCACCTGGGATGCAACTTAGTTACGAAGGTGCCGCGTCTCGCCCGGCTCAATCATCGATTTCCGGAGAGTAGTGCCGATGCCAGTTAAGATTCAGGCCGGCGGAGGGTGCTCCGGCTCTGTGAACCGCTGACAGGCTGCGACGGCGCAGGGGAGGTCAGTTCGCGGACGCCGAGCGTCCGATCCGCGGCGTGGACCTGGCCTCGCAACTGCTCCCGGCCGACGCGGCCCCGCCCCTGTGGACCGTCCGGCAAGGGATTGCGGCACGCAGAGTTGCATCGCGGCCTCCGCGCGCCACATCATCCGGACATGGCAGCCACCAGGCCTCAGTCTCCCGCGATGGAGTTCCTTCTCTCGTCCCTCAAGGCAAACCGCAAGGCCGCCTACGCCGACCTGAAGGCCAAGGCCGACGAGAAGAAGCTCGCGGTCTACCCGATCATGTTCGGCCGCGCCCAGGCGCTGCTCGGCATCGTGAAGTCCGCGAAACGCGGCACCGGCAAGTTCGCGAAGGCGTCCAGGGAGGTTCGCGCCGCGAAGGCAGGCGCAGGCCCCGGGCGCCGTGGCCGCCAGCCCGACCCCAACTCGAAGTCTGGGCAGATCCGCGAACTGCTCAAGACGGGCATGGCCGTCGGCGACATCGCCAAGAAGCTCCGGTGTACGCCGGCGCTGGTCTACAACGTGAAGGCGCGTGCGGGCGGTGGCGGTGCGACGAGGGGGCCGGGTCGGCCGCGGAAGAGCGCGGTGCCCGCAGGACTCGACGGCCTCCGCGGGATCGTCGAGGTCCTGCAGAACGGCGAACGCGAGCGCGCCCGGCTGCGCGCCGCACTCGAGAAGGTCCAGGCCGTGCTCGCAGACGCGCTGGCGTAGCCGCGCCTCGCCGAACTGGGTGTCGCCACAGGCCGAGGCCGGGCTCGTGACCGACTCGTGACGGCGCCCCGGCTTCCATCAGTGCCGCGTCCTCGGCACAACGCCACCATGCCCACCAGCGACTCCAAAGGGACCGGTTCCGACTCGTGCGGCATGCGCTACGGGCTGTGGAGGCTCTACGCCCTCCTGCTGGCAGGGCGACAACAGATTCATGCCGGGCTCGTCGCCCGCGCTGTGCTCCAAGCCGGGATGAAGGTGGCGCCGAGCACCATCCTGTTGACCCTGGACCAGATGACGAAGAGAGGGTTGCTTCAGCGAGAGCCGGCAACCAACCCGACCACCGCACGACCGATGCGCATCACGCCCGCCGGCCACGAGGCACTTCGCCGCGTGCGACCCGCGGTCGAGGGCATCCTGACCCTCATGGACGAGGTCCTGGGGCGCGCGCCGAAGGCGCAAGACCGGGTCGCCGCACCACCTGGTCCGACCCGACGAAGCCGGAACGACGTCGACATCGATGGGCTCGCCCTCATCCTCGATGCCGTTCGGACCAGCGAACGCGAACGCGTACAGCTGCGCGACGCCATCGACCAGATCCAGGCGGTAGTCGCGGACGCTCTGGCGTAGTAGAGGCTGCACGGTGCGCCCTTGCGCGAACTGCCGGGGCGGCGTCCGCTTCCTGCATGGGCGAGTACTTCCGGTTCCACGTCCAGCTTGTCGGCGTGAAGCCGCCGATCTTCCGGCGCTTTCTGCTGACCACGACCGCGAGCTTCCACGACCTGCACTCCGCGATCCAGGTCGCGTGCGGCTGGGAGAACGCGCACCTGTTCGCCTTCCGGCCAACTGACCGCGACACCGCGGCCATCGCAGGCGTGCCCGACGACAGCGGCATGGGGCCGCCCGATCCGAACGCCAAGAAGGTGCCGCTGACCAAGTGGTTCTCGCTGACCGGCTTCAGGACCTGCGTCTACGAGTACGACTTCGGCGACGGCTGGATGCACGACGTGAAGCTCGAGACCATCGAGCAGCACGACGGCACCTGGAAGCGGCGCCTGCTGGACGGCGCCCGCGCGTTCCCGCCCGAGGACTGCGGCGGGCTCCCCGGCTACGAGAACTGCATCGCGGCCCTCGCCACCGGCAACGATCCCGACCAGATGCTCGAATGGCTCGGCAAGTGGATGCCCGAGCACTTCGACCAGGTCCGCACGAGGCGGCGGTTCGACAAGTGACTCCTCGCCCCAGCAGACTGCAGGCGAGCAACAGCTTGCGAGGCGGCCTCCGACCTACCCGAACCCGTCGCGGCGCGAATTCCCAGGCCGCGTCGCGACAGGAACCGAACGGGCGGCGCTACGATCGCCCCAATCGGTCCGCAGATCACGTTGACGAGCGGAACCGAGGGAACGAGGGTGCTCGACCGGAGGAGCACACTCGGTTGTGCCCGAATCCGGAAACGCGAGGAGTCTCTCGATGACGAACAGCAGCGGCAACCAGCCAGGCGGTGGTGGCAAGCCCGGCGGCGGTGGTGGCGGGAGTGGTGCGCCGAAGCCTGGCCCGCAGGCGCCCCCGAACCCGAACTGGCCGAGCAAGAGTCCTGGGCAACCGTCCGGCCCTGGTCGCGGCAACAACCCGCCGTCGGCGCCCCCGAAGAAGTAGATCAGCGTTCGCGGCCTGGTCTGCCCCTGCAGTCCGGGCCGCATGACCTGTAGCATCTGGCCGGCAGCGGCTGCGTTCCACCTCAGCGCGGTCAGGGATCATCGAAGGGCGCATGCAGTGCCGACACGATCTGTGGCAGCACGTTTCGATCCGCCAGCTTCCTGAACCGGTTGTTGTGCTCACGGGTACTTTGATGATCCATGGCACCACTGCCACTCGACCCGGAACACCTGCTGGCCGAGGACCAGTTCGTTCGTGGACTGGCGAGGCAGTTGATCCGCGACGCACACGGCGCGGAGGACCTCGCGCAGCAGGCATGGGTCGCAACGCTCCAGCAGCCTCCAGTTCCCCAAGCGTCGCTGCGCGGCTGGCTTGTAGCCGTAGTGCGTCGCCTCGTCGGCAAACGCGCACGCAGCGAACGGCGCGAACGCGTCCGGCGATTGGCAGCTGCCCGCCCTGACGAGACGCCTTCCACGGCCGAGATCATCGCCCGGGAGGCGCTACGGGCTGAGGTCGTGCGCGCCGTGCTCGCTCTCGACGAGCCGTATCGCGAGACGGTATTGCTGCGTTGGTTCGAGAACCTGCCGCCACGCGCGGTTGCGCGCCGACTCGGCGTGCCGGTCGAAACCGTGCGCACGCGGCTGAAGCGCGCAATGGCTCAGTTGCGCGCGCGCCTCGACAGGAGCACCGACGGTGGCCGCCCGGCGTGGTGCGCCCTGCTTCTGCCCTTCGCCAAGCCTCCCGTCGGCCCGATCGCCATCGCCGCCAGTGCCGCACAAGCAACCATCGCCGGAGTCTTGTTCATGACCACGAAAGCCAAACTGGCCACGGTACTCGTTGCCTTCGGGGGCATCCTGTTGGTCGCCTCGTGGACCCTGCTCGGTCCGCCGGCCGCAGTTCCCGTTCTGCAGCCGCCCGTAGAGCGCGCCCACGTCGAGACGACATCGCTGTCATCGCAGGCGAATGCTGCAGCCGCGGTCCCTGCCATCGAGCCACCAGTCGAACGACAGGCCGTCGCCGTGCAGCCCGCTTCGACTACCGGTTCGCTGCTCGTGCACGCCGTGTGGGGCGACGACAAGCAACCGGCCATCGGCATTGAAGTGAGTGTCCATCGGAGTGGCGTCGACGCGCTCTTCGACGAACCGAAGGGGCGCAGCGACGCGACCGGCAGCGTGTTGTTCGAGGGCATGGCGCCCGGCAACGTGTATCCAAGCATCCGGCGCGCCGACAACGGCGGCCACCAGAAGGCGGTGATCGTCGCCGGCCAACGTACCGAGGTGACGCTCGAGGCGGAGATGGGCATGAACGCGAAAGGCCGCGTCGTCGACACCGACGGCGCGCCGGTCGCGGACGCCGACATCGTCGTGTCGGGCTGGGGCGGTGGCGAGACGCAGACCCTTGGCCAGAGCGGCCCGGACGGCACGTTCCTTCTGCGCGCAGTAGGGACGCACTGCCACATCGGCGCGCGCAAGGCGGGCTTCGTCCCGTCGTCGATGCGCCAGTTCACGGCAGCCGACGGCTCCACGGTCGACTTCACGATCGCGATGACCAGAGGTGGCGTTTCGCTGGCGGGTGTCGTGCTCGACCCGAACGATCGTCCCGTCGCGGGCGCCGTAGTGCGAGCTGGCGAGCGCGAACAGAAGAACCACAAGCTGCCCGACGGCGCCAACGCGATGGCGCCCCAGGCCGAGCAGTTGCGCACCGACGACGCGGGGCGGTTTCGGTTCGTGAGCGTCGTGCCGGGCACGGTCCCGGTTGCGGCTCGTGCGCGCGGGCTCGCTCCATGGCACGGCGACATCGAGGTTCGGGCGGGGCGCGCCGAGACACTGACGATCCGCCTGCAGGCAGGCGTTACGGTGTTCGGCACCGTGCGGGACGCCGCCGGCACACCGCTCGGCAAGATCGACGTCGAGGCGGGTGACTACCAGCACCTCGGCCACCGCAGCGTGTCCACCGCCGCGGACGGCACGTATCGGATCGATGGGCTGGCGACCGGCAAGCTCACCGTGAGCGCCGCCGATGACCGGCGTGGCAAGGCCTCGGAGTCCTTCGAAGTCGTCGCCGGCCAGAAGCTGCGCTGGGATCCGGTGTTGTCGGCAGGACTGCAGGTGCGGGGTCGCGTGCTCGACCAGGACGGCAGGCCGATCGCTTCGGTGATGGTCGAGGGTCAACTCGAACGCGGCAGCCGCGACAACCACTGGCACGGCATGGAGAACACCGACGCCGATGGTCGCTTTGCTTTGAACAACTGCAAGGAGGGCAGCAAGATCCGGCTGTCCTTCAAGCGCAAGAGCATGTTCCCGGAACTGGTGATGCCAGGCGTGCTGCCGACTGCCGAAGAGATCGTCGTGCGGCTGCAGAAGGAAGCCTGGGTGCACATCCAGGGCACCGTGCTCGGCCCCGATGGCGAGGTGCTGCCGAACGTGCACATCTCGCCGTACATGATCAACAGCTACAGTGGCTCGCCGGCCGAGACTGCCGACGGCAAGACCGGCAGCTTCCGCTACGGCCCCTACCCACCCGGCACCTACTCGATGCGGCTAGCGGCCGACGGCTTCCCGGAGATCCGGCTGCCGGAACGCACGCTCGGCCCCGACGAGGTGTGGGACGTCGGGATCCTGAAGTTCCAGCGCGGCGGCACGCTCGCCGTGCAGCTCGTGGCCGGGACGGCATTGCCGGCGAAAGGGACGCTGACGATCTTCGACGCGGAGGGCACGCAGGTCGACCGGCTCGACACGAGCAACGGGGCCGGTCGTTCGAGTCCGCTCGTGCCGGGCGACTACGCCTTGCTGGTCGGCAGTGAGACGATCGCCAGCGCCTTGCACGCGTTCACGATCCGCGCCGGCCACGAGACGCGGCTCGACATTCCGGTCCAGACCGGGATCGCGACTGCGATCGAGTTCACGCTGCCAGAGGGGGTAGAGCCGCGCGGCAGCGTGTTCGTCGTCCTGCGCAGTACTCAGGGTGTCGTCGTCTGGCGGGGTCGCGCGTGGGGACGCGCGGGCAAGATCGTCGCCTCGCCAGCGCTGACCCCGGGCGACTACAAGATCGAGGCCACCTGCGAGGACTTGCGCGCGAATGGCACCATCGCGGTCGCTGCTCCTGGCCCGGCGACTGCGACGGTCCCGCTGCGCAAGCCGTGATCCCGAGCCGCTGAAGTGACGCAAGCCCGATTATCAGGTCAATGCGCCCCGGTCTTCGCGGGTTCATTGGCGGCCGCGGGCCCGCTCAGCGCTGGGTTTTCACGGCGACGCGCATCGATCTTGAGGGCCACGACGCGAGTCCTCGCGTCGGCATCGCGAATACAGCACTGCCCGAACCACATCAGCACGCCGGCAGCCAGGACCATCGCCACGATGATGGGCAACGTCATGCATCGATACGCGGTCGCGAACGGGCCCATTCCCGAAGCAGCCGAGTAGCTCTCGTGCACCAGGAACAGTCTGGCTAGGACTACGGCGAGCAGGGCAACACCGGCGTTGTAGGCCATGAGTCCGATGTCCTGCAGCCGAGCGATGTAACGCCTCGAGACCTGCATTCCGGACGCGACGATGTCGTCAACGATGCTCGCGGCATCGTAGGAGTCCTCCCGCTTATCCGCTTCCGTCTCACCCGGCCGGATTTGTCGGCGTCTTGACGCAAGGACGTGCCGCACAATCCACGTCCAAGCCTTGTCCGTCAAGTCGCCTACCGCGCTGCAAACGAAACCGCACAAGTAGAAGAGCACCAGTGATGCAAACGTCAGTTTCGCCAGGCTTGTGGTCACTGCCAGGTGGTCGACATCGGCCACTGGTGCGCAGAGTGCCAAGGCCGTCGCGGTGATGCACCCGGGCACGATGTATCCGAGGAGGTCACGGACGACGAACTGTTCGAACACGTCTCTGACTGAGGTCATTCTACCCTCCGTAGACGATTGCCCACTCTTTACCGCCGCTCGCGCTTCTTCGCGACCGCGTGCTTCGCGCTGCCGGCAGCCTGCGCGCGCAGGGTGCTCAGCGGCACGCGTCGCCCACCCTCCTCGACCTGCCAGAAGTCCCAGCCGTTCGCCGTGCGCTTGGCGCCAGTGGCCTCGCGGATCGCCGCCACCGCGGCCATCGACGGTGAGTCGTACTCGGCCTTGCCGACGGCCACCTTGCCGGATGGCTGCACGATCGCGACCAAGTCGTTCTTCTTGTGGGCCCGGACCAGCCGCAAGGGCGGCCGAACGATGCCGGCCGCGATCAGGTCGAGCAGCGTGACCCCGGGCACCACCGGAACGTCGCCTCGCTTCTGTCTCGCCTTGGCCGGCGCCAGCAGGCCCAGGTCAACCGGGAAGTCGAGCGTCAGCCGGCAGCGCGCGATGGAACTGCGGATCTCCTCGGTCGTCAGGTTCTTCGTGTGGCCGGCGACGTAGTTCACCAGCAGCATGTCGTTCGTCTGAGGCGAGAACAGCTCCTCGATGGCCGCGCGCACCTGGCGGTCGACGAAGTGCGCGCGCCACAGCACGTCGATCCGGTTCTCCTCGAGCCGCGGCTTGGCGAGCAGCTCCAGCGTCTCCATCACAGTCTTACCGTCGGCGACCGTCACCTGGCGAAACATCTTCTCCTCGACCGCGACCGGCGCATGCGCGTTGTAGATCCGGTACTCGTTGCCGTTGGTCAGCACGATCCACTCGACGCCGGCGACGGTCGCGTAGCCCATGATCTGGTTCGCCCAGCGGCGATCATCCAGGTTCTCGCCCAGCGCCTTCGCCTCGATGAACAGCCGCACGTTGCGCAGCAGGAACAGGGCGTAGTCCACGGGCTTGTCCCGCGTCTTCAGCCGGAACTCGCGCTGGACCTCTTCGAGGTCCTCGGTGTTCCAGCCCAACGCCCGCAGCACCGGGTCGATCAGCGTGGCCTTGGTGTTCTCCTCGTTCATCGGCTTCGAGCCGACGCGTTGGATGCGTTGACGGACACCATCGAGGGCTTCCGCGAGAGTTGGCATGGCTTCTTCGGTCCTCCGGGCGGGGATCTTGCCACCGGCCTCCGATGAAAACGACTGTTCCCCGCGCGCGCTTGCGAGACGGGCTTTGTTCGCCTGTTCGCCCTACTTCGCTACACGCGCCGATCGCCTAGTGCGGCCAACCGGCGCCTGCACCGCGGCTTCGCGCTGGGCACGACTGAGCAACTGCTCGGCGGTCTCGTAGTCGCGCCCCTCGGTTCGCGCGAGTTCGGCCTCGGTCGGGACGAGTTCGCCGGCGAACGCCTTGGACAGGATCGCCTGCGGCAAACTGACCGCCCGCACGGCGGCGCGTTCGACGCGCTGCTCGATCGCGGCGGCGAGCCCCAAGAGAGCCTCCACCCGTGTGGCGATGACAGCTTGCTCGTCCGGCGGCGGAGCCACCATCCAGAACTCGGCCTGCTTCCTGACCGACACCTGGTTCCGCGTGGTCTGCTCCATGACCTGCTCAAGCTGCCGCTGCCACAGGCGCGACTGCATGAAGTGCATGCAGAACGTCGGCAGCATCAGCTCGGACCGGAGCCGGTAGTAGGTGACCGAGGTGCCCAGCACGCAGTTGCCGGCATCCTCGGGCAGAACCGCCACGCGCCCGACGGTTGCGTTGTGCGTGAGCAGGACATCTCCAGGCCGAGCGAATCCGATGCGCAACTGGGCGGCACGGTCGTTCGCAAGCAGCGGCGCCTCCGCGTGAAGAACTCGGCCATCGAACACCTGCTTGGCCGTGATGAACTTCGTGCCGGAATCGCCGAACTCGGAGGCTCTTGGGTACAGCGACCCATGGTTGCCGTCCTGGAAGTCGAGAATCACGCCCCGCTCGACGAGCCCACGAACTGAGTCGACCAACCACGACTCCGGCAGGTCGCTTGGTGGATCCCACTCCGAGAGTCCAGTTGTTCCTCGGCCTCTGCGGCGACGGGGCATCTCGCTCGTCGCGCCAAGGCGCTGTTGCCTCGCCTCGACCGACTCCGGTTCCGGGTGGCCTTGCCGCCATTCTTCAGTCAGCTTCCCCGACAGCGCCGCTGCGAGCACCGCCTGTCGGAACCGCTTGAGGATGCGAGGCACGCGGTCGAGTCGGTTCTTCGCGCGGCGCACCTGGTTCAGCAAGGCCTCGATTCTGACAACGACGCGGTGCTGCTCATCGAGCGGCGCGATGGGCAACTCCAGCCCGCGGATGTGGTCCGTCGGAACGCGGGCCTGCCCGGCGGTCCCGGTCATGAACTCGGCAGCGTCGGCGCGCAGTTGCGGCTGGCGCAAGAAGTGGAACAGGTAGGGCGCGAGCACGGCACCCTGCGGACGGAATACATGGAACTCCGAGGAGCCGAAGCCCAGGCCGTTGCGCAGCGATGACGCGACAGCCGCCTTCCCGTTCTCGAAGCACGGCGTGATCTTCGCCAGCAGCACATCGCCATCCGCGAATGCGGTGTAGCCCTTGCGCACCGCGCCGAACGGCCGCTCCTCCGGTGCGGTGATCGCGCCCCGTTCAGCATCGACTGCTCCCATGGGAACGAACGACACGGGTGCATCCGCGCGAACGCGATCTACGGCCGGCTTCCTCGGATTCACCTCAAACTCTTTTTCGACAGTTGCTGGTTCGGCGCGGTCGGACGCTCCCAGGTGATTCGCGAACTGTGCGTCGCTGGCGCGTGAAATGTAGTGCCAACGATCGAGATTCTCCCGGTGGCTCGACGTTGCCTGTTCCCTGGCGGGCATCGATCATCTGCGCATGTT
>JBASWX010000018.1:0-1812 GCA_049276695.1 Planctomycetota bacterium | reverse complement strand
CGCCCGCACCGTGTGGGCCGGCCTGCGCTACCCGGCCCTGCTGGCAGTGCTGCTGCTGCTCGCCAGCGTCACCACGATGTCGCTGGTCGGGTCCGGCTTCCTGATCGGCGTGCTGGTGACCTACGCGGCGATCGCGCTCGCCGCGGTGCTGCTGGTGCGCGCGGTGCGTTCGGGCAGCACGCGCGTCGCCGCGTTGCCGGTCGTCGGCCGCATCGTTGCCGGGCTCGGCGAACTGCCCTACCTCGAGACCCTGCACGGACTGTACGGCGCGGGCGTGGCGCTGAAGGCGGCCCACGCCGCGGCGGTCGCGACGGTGTGGGCTGGCGCGGTGCGGGCCCGGTTGCAGATCGCCGACCAGATCCTGCAATCCGGCCGGCCGCTGCGCGAAGGGCTGGCCGAGGCGTTGGCGCTGCACCTCGAGACCCGGACGCTGCTGAGTACCGGCGAACAGGCCGGCCAGCTCGAGGACGCGCTGCGGCGGGCGCTCGACCGCCGCCGCGAGGTCGCTGCGCGCGAGGTCGCCGACAGCGCGCGCCGGATCGGGCAGGTCGCCTACGCGCTCGCGGTCGGCGCCTGCCTGCTGCTGATCATTCGGGCGTTGTCCGGCTACTTCGCCCTGCTGCGCCGGTAGAAGTGCCAGTCGGAACCCCTTACGCCGCGCCCCTCTCGCGGCTCCAAAGGACATCGCATGGAACTGCGCGTGAGCGACCGCCAGGCCGGCAAGCTGTCCGATGCCGAACGGCACTGGTTGGCCCGCTGCCGGGAAGGCGATGCCGCCGCGTTCCAGCCGCTGCTGCGGCCGCACCTCGCCGCGCTGCTGGCGCTGGCGAAACGCCATTGCCGCGACCCGCACTGGGCCGAGGACCTGCTGCAGGAGACGCTGGTGCGTGCGTTCCGCGGCCTGCCAGGATTCCGCGGCGACTCGGCGCTGCGCACCTGGCTGTTCCGGATCCTGGTGCGGCTGGCGGCCGAGCCCCAGCGCTGGCGGGCTGACAAGCCGGCGCGGTCGCTCGACGGCATCGACGTGCCCGACCACTTCGACGACGCCGCCGAACACGGCGCGATCGCGCGCGAACTGCAGGATCGGCTCGACGAAGCGATGGAGCGGCTGACGCTGCGCCAGCGCACCGCGCTGCACCTGCGCGCGGTCGAAGGCCTTGACTACGCGGCGATCGGCGGCGTGCTGTGCTGCACCGCGGTCGCGGCGCGCATGCACGTGCTGGAGGCGCGGCGCAAGGTGATGGCGCGGTTGCAGGAGCACCTCGAGCCATGAACGCGCCGCACTGCTGCAAGACCGATGCGGTGCTGGCGCACCACCTCGACGGCGACCTCGATCCCGACCTGCTCGACCACGGCTACGGCTTCGCGTGCGGCGAATCGCTGCACCAGCACCTGCGGGAGTGTGCGGCTTGCCAGACGGCGTTGATCCGCGCCCGGCGGCTCGACGCCGCGCTGGCGACCGCGGCCGGTGCGGACGTCGAACGCCACCCCGCGCAGGTCGGTGCAGCGTGGCCGGCCCTCGTCGGTCGCTGGTTGACGGCAGCGACGGCCGCTCCGAGGGTCGTCGACCAGGCGCCGTCGCCCGAGCCCACGGGTGCGGCTGCGTTCGCCGCGCGCCCGCTGCGCGTGGTGTTGGCTGGTCGACCACTCACCGTCGCTGCGGCGGCGCTGCTGGTTGGCGGGCTCGGTTCCTGGCTCGCTCTGGGCGGCTCTGCCCCGGGATCCACCGTCGCGGCCATCGGCCGGTTGCGTCCGCCGCAGGAACTGCTGGCGCCGTCCGGCACTGCGGCACCGACGAACGCTGGTGCGGCG
>JBASWX010000017.1:0-3228 GCA_049276695.1 Planctomycetota bacterium | reverse complement strand
GTGCAGCGCGCCGTGGAAGCCCTGGCCCGCGGGCAGCCACGCGCCGAGTTCGGCCGCCGGCACCAGCCGGTGTGGTTTGCCCTCGGCGGCCAGCAGTGCCGCGGCGGTGGTCAGCTCGGTCGCTTCGTGCGGCGTCTCGGCGAGGCGCAGGCCGCCGTCCTGGCGCAGTTTGCAGGCGATGCCGTGCGCAGCGATCGCCGCGCGCAGCGCGTCGTGGTTGTCGCGCAGGAAGTCCCACAACAGCCGCGCCCGTTCGGCGCCGAACTGGCCGTGGATGCGGTGGTAGTGCTCGCCGAGGCCCAGCAGCAGCTGGCCGTCGTTGCGCCCCGACGCGCGGCTGGCGATGGTGCGCTGTTCGAGCAGTACGACGCCGATCCCGCGCAGCGCGAGGTGCAGTGCCGTGGCGATGCCGGCGATGCCGCCGCCGACGATCGCCACCTCGGTCGCGGCGGGCAACGTCGCCGCGGCCGCGAACGGCGCGCTCTGCTGCAGCCACAGCGACGCGGTCGCCGCGGCGGTCACGGCTTGCCACCTTCGACCGCGGGGTGGTTGGCGACGATCATGATCTTCTGCCAGATCTTGCGCGACAGGCCCGTCGTCAGGTCTTCGATGTCGTCGACTGCACCGACCGCCTGCGGGTCGGGGAAGTCCTGCGCGTAGAGCGCTGCCACCTTGCCGATCAGCGACAGGATCTCGGCGCAGTAGTCGAGGTAGCGGGTCAGCAGGAACGGCGTCAGCGGCCGCTCGGGGGAGGACGCCGTGTCGCCGCGGTCGCCGCCGGCGTGCAGCGCGCGTTCCGGATCCTTGGTGAGCTGGTGCATGTCGACGATGTGTGCCAGCGCGCGCAGTTCGTGCAGTGCCTCGAGGCAGCGGCGGCGCTTGCCGCGCAGTTCCAGGCTGGCGACGTAGACGCCCGCGGCGCTGAGGAAGAACAGGATCGCCAGGGCCGCCTCGATCGCCTGCAGCGTGTCGCCGAGCGCGGCACGGCCGTCGGCGCCGCTGACCGGGGCGGCTGGATCCAGGCGCATCGCCCAGGCGAGCCAACCGAACAAGCCAGCGCCGCCGAGCAGCAGCAGGGCCGACCACAGCCGCAGGTGCCAGACCGGCCGCCGGATCTGCGCACTGCGTTCGGCGTGCGTGCTGGCGATGCGCTGCAGTTCCTTGGCGACCGAACGCAGGCTGGCGTCCGGGAAGCGCTCGGCGATGCGGTCGTGCAGCCGGCCGACGGTCGCGATCAGGTGGGAGCGATCCAGCTGCGAGTAGCTCACCGTTGCATCGTCGGCTGGATGCGGTCGTGAGTCAGCAGATTCCTGGTGGGCCGGGTTCGTGGTGGACCGGGCCCGCCAGGTGGACGGCGGCGCCGCCGGCTAGCGCAACAGGGCGAGCAGCAACAGCATCCCGAGCGCCAGCAGGGTCAGCGTCACGGACGTCCGATTCATCGTGGTGGTGCCTTCACGCATGGTCTGTGCGGCTGGGGCCGCGGCGATGGGTGACGGGGATGGAGCGGACACAGGTGGTGGCAGCGAGGAAGCGCAACGAGCCATAGTCCCGCCGCGGTTCGTGGTTTCGTCGAGACGGCGCGAGCGCAGGCCCGTCTTCCCGGAGAGGGGCGTTTCCCGTGCCACCGCACGGGAGTTTGCGAGGGATTTTGCGGACCCCATCGGTAAGCTGCTCGGCCTTCATGCGGCCGCCCGACGCGGCCGATGGTACTGGACACGGTCGATGCGGCCGTGCGTAAGAAAGCTAGCCGCGCACATCGTCATGAGCAAGGAACTGCGTCTGTTCACCAGTGAGTCCGTCAGCGAAGGTCACCCGGACAAGGTCTGCGACCAGATCTCCGACGCGGTGCTCGACGCCATCCTGGCGCAGGACCCCGACTCGCGGGTGGCCTGCGAGACCATGGTGTCGCGCGGCTTCGTCGTGGTTGCCGGCGAGTTCACGACCCGGGCCCAGATCGACTACCAGGAGACGATCCGCGGGGTGATCAAGGACATCGGCTACGCCGATGCCGAGATGGGCTTCGACTACAACTCGTGCGCGGTCCTGACCTCGATCCAACGGCAGTCCGCCGACATCGCGCTCGGTGTCGATGCGCACACCTCGCAGAGCAAGGAACAGGGCGCTGGCGACCAGGGCATGATGTTCGGCTACGCGTGCCGCGAGACCGACGCGTTCATGCCGTTCCCGATCCACTTCAGCCACCGCATCCTCGAAGCGCTGGCGCAGGCGCGCAAGGCCAACCGGTTCAAGTTCCTGCGCCCCGACGCGAAGAGCCAGCTCACCGTCGAGTACGACGCCGACAACAAGCCGGTGCGCGTGCACACCGTGGTGATCTCGCACCAGCACCGCCCCGAGGTCAGCAACGAGGAACTGCACAAGGCCCTCAAGACCGTGGCGCTCGAGGTGCTGCCGAAGAACATGGTCGACGCCAACACGCGCTGGTTCCTGAACCCGACCGGGCGCTTCGTCGAAGGTGGGCCGAAGGCCGATGCCGGCCTGACCGGCCGCAAGATCATCGTCGACACCTACGGCGGCATGGGTCGCCACGGCGGTGGCGCGTTCTCCGGCAAGGACCCGAGCAAGGTCGACCGCTCGGCCGCCTACGCGTGCCGCTGGGTCGCCAAGAACGTCGTCGCCGCCGGCTTCGCCGACCGCTGCGAGGTCCAGGTCGCCTACGCGATCGGCGTCGCGCAGCCAGTGAGCATCCGCTGCGATCTGTTCGGCACCGGCAAGGTCGGCGAAGAGAAGTTGACCGCTGCGATCCGCGAAGTGTTCGACCTGCGCCCGGCGGCGATCATCCGCGACCTCGAGATGAAGCGGCCGGTGTTCCGGCGCACCGCGGCCTACGGGCACTTCGGCCGCCCCGACTTCGCCTGGGAACGCCTGAACCGCGTCGACGCGCTGCGTCAGAAACTCGGGTAGAGCACCACGAACCCGCGGGGCGCTGGAATCCGCGCCGCCCCCTGGTTTCGCCCGCCTGCAGCGCGACTATGAAGGGCATCGGCCTGCCGCTGGCAGGCCGGGCGAGGTCGCGATGCAAGACGACGGCGTAGAGGTGACGTTCTGTGATCTGTGTGGCACCTCGGTGCCGGTCGTCGACCTGGCCGCGGGATCGGCGGTTCGGCACCAGGGCAAGACGGTCGGCGCCTGCTGCCTGGCCGGCCTGCGCGTTGCCGGAGCACCGGCGCCAGCGCCGGCTGCCGGTGCGGCCCCGCTCGTCACCGTGGC
>JBASWX010000016.1:0-4197 GCA_049276695.1 Planctomycetota bacterium | reverse complement strand
CAGCGACGGTGCGTGGCTGTTCGCGGGGCTGGTCGCGGGGCGCGCCACCGTGACCGGCGGGGCGGCGGCCGGCGACTACTACGTGTTCGCCGGCGTCGACCGCGTGCGCGAGATGCTGGCGGTGCCGGCCCGGCACCCCGTCGACCTGCAGCCGCGCTACCGCACCGACGACATCAGGTTGCTGAAGCCGCGGCCCGCCACCGGCCAGTAGTCCGCCGCCGCACGGCCTGCGCGGTCACTCGCGTTCGATGCCGGCGAGCGCCAGCACGTCGTCGACGACCTGGTGCAGCACGAACAACACCATCTGGTCGTGTGCCTGCAGTTCGTCGTCGCCGCGCGGGATCACCACGTCGCCGCCTTCGCGGGTGATCGCCGCGACCACGCAGCCGCGCGGGAAGCCGGCGTCCTTCAGCGCCTTGCCGACCAGCGCGCTGCCGGGCGGCAGCTCGACCTCGAGCACCTGCGCCTTGCCCTCCTCGATCGTCGCGACCGTCGAGATGCTGCGGCTGCGCACGAACGCCAGGATGCGGTTCGCACACAGCAGGCGCGGGCTGACCGCGACGTCGATGCCGAGCCGCTGGTACAGCGACACGTAGTCGGGCTTCTGCACCAGCGCCACCGTGCGGCGCACACCGAGGCTCTTGCTGAGCTGGCACGACATCAGGTTGCGTTCGTCCTCGGCGCTGATGCCGAGGTAGGCGTCGGTCTCGCCGACGTGCTCCTCCTGCAGGAAGTTCAGGTCGGTGGCGTCGGCGTGCAGCACGACGACGTTCTTGTTCTTCAGCACCTCGGACAGCCGTTCGGCCTCGGCGCGCTCCTCGACGATCACCCGCACGTCGACGTGTTCGCGCTGCAGCGCCTGCGCCACCTGCAGCGCGATGCCGGTGCCGCCGAACAGCACCACGGCCCGGGCCTTCGGCTGCCGGGCGCCGATCTTCTTCTCGAACTGCGCGATCGCCTTCGGCTCGCCCAGCACGAACACCTCGTCGCCGGCGCGCAGGTCGTCGCTGCCGCCGGGCACCACGACGTCGTGGTTGCGGTCGATCGCGGTGATCAGCATGCCGGCCGGGATCTTCAGGTCCTTGAGCTGCTGGCCGGTGAACGGGCCGTTCGGCTCGAGCTTGAACCGCCGCAGCAGCACCTTGCCCTCGGCGAAGTTGTCGGTGCCGAGAGCCGCGTTCTCGCGCACCGACTTGACGATCTCCTCGGCGGCCAGGTCGTCGAGCGACAGCAGCAGGTCGTACTGCAGGTTCTTCCGGAAGAACGTCTTCGAACGCCGCACCGCCGAGGTGTCGCGCAGCCGCAGCACCGTCTTCTTGGCGCCCATGCGCTTGCCGAACAAGCAGGTGAGCATGTTGACCTTGTCGTCGTTCGACACCGCCAGCAGCAGGTCGACCTGGTGCGCTTCGGCGCGGTCGAGTACGTCGGGCCGCGAACCGTCGCCGTGCACCGCCTGCACGTCGAGCAGGTCCGCAACGCGGCGCATGCGCTGCAGGTCCGGATCGACCACGGTGACCGAGTGGCCTTCGGTGGACAGCACCTTCGCCAGGTACGAACCGACTTCGCCGAGGCCGACGATCAGGATGTTCATCAGGTGGGCGCGCACGATACTGTCCGCGCTCCCCGGATTGATCCTCCTGCTCGACAACAAGGACTCGTTCGTGTGGAACCTCGCGCAGGCGCTGATGGTTCTCGGCGGGTCGGTGCAGGTCGTGCGCAGCGATGCCGTCGACGTCGAACGGCTCGGCGACGCGCGCGCGCTGGTGATCTCGCCGGGCCCGGGCCGGCCCGAGGACGCGGGCAACTCGGTCGCGGCGATCCGGCGCTGGTCCGGGCAGCGGCCGATCCTCGGTGTCTGCCTCGGCCATCAGGCGATCGGCGTCGCGTTCGGCGGTGTGGTGGCGCGCGGCGAACCGCGGCACGGCCGCACCAGCGCGATCGAGCACGACGGCGAAGGCCTGTTCGCCGGCCTGCCCCGGCCGCTGCAGGCCTGCCGCTACCACTCGCTGTACGTCGGCGCCCCGTTGCCGGACGTGCTGCTCGCCACGGCGCGCACCGGCGATGGCGCGATCATGGCGGTGCGCCACCGCGAGCACCCGACGTTCGGCGTGCAGTTCCATCCCGAGTCGTTCCGCACGCCGGACGGCCCGCGACTGCTCGCGAACTTCCTGGGTCTCGTCGCATGACCAACGCGGCGATCAGCGTGCGCGGCCTCGGCAAGGCGTACGGCGGCCGGCCGGTGCTGCGCGCGTTGGACCTGGTCGTGCCGCGCGGCGAACTGCTCGGCATCGTCGGCCCCAATGGCGCCGGCAAGTCGACGCTGCTGCGCGCGCTGCTCGGGCTGGTGCCCCGCGACGCCGGCGAGGTCGCGGTGCTCGGCCACAATCCGGCGTCGGCGAGCCTCGCGATCCGCGCCAACACCTGCTACCTGCCCGGCGAGACCGGCGTCTACCTGCAGCTGACCGGCGCCGAGTACCTGCAGTTCGCGCACGGCTTCTACCCGCGCTGCGACCTGGCGCTGCGCGACCGGCTGCTGGCGCAGTTCGCGCTGCCGCTGGCGAAGAAGGTGCGCACCTACAGCGCCGGCATGAAGCAGAAGCTCGCGCTGTGTGCGTGCCTCGTGCCCGACGTCGATCTCTACGTGCTCGATGAACCGGACCGGGCGCTGGACGCCAGCGTGCGCTTCTTCCTGCGCGACGTGCTGCGGGCGATGAAGCTCGCCGGCAAGACGATCGTGCTCAGCAGCCACCACCTCGGCGAAGTCGAAGTGCTCGCCGACCGGCTCGAGTTCCTGCTGGATGGCGCGTTCGTGCCGCCGGCCCGCCTGGTCGAAGCCCGCGCGCGGTTGCGTCAGCGCCCGCGCATTCGCTTGCGCCACGGGGCGTCGCTGCCCGCCGGGGCGAAGCAGGTGCAGCAGGACCCGGACGGCACGATGGTGGTCGAGACCGTGAGCGACCCGATGGACTGGCTGCGCAGTGTGCCGGCCGGCGACGTCGAGTCGGCCGAGATCGGCATCCCCCGCCTCGAGGATCTCTACCAACTGCTGCTGCAGCGCGACGTCCTGCCGCAGCGCCATGGGGGCGGCCAGTGATCGCCGGCAAGACCTGGCGCGAGGTGCGGGTGATGGCGTTCGCGTACCTGCTGATCCTCGAGCTGCTGTGCGTGCCGGTGCTGCTGCTGTGGCCCGACATCTACGCCGACCTGCAGCGCTCGACGCTGATGCGCAACCTCGGCGACTGGTACAAGCGCATCGGCGAAGGCGTCAGCAACCGCGACGAGGACGTCGCCTACCGGAACTGGTGCGCGGTGATGCTGTTCTTCCGCAGCACCAACCTGGTCGGCACCGCTGCCGCGGTGCTGTTCGGCACCGGATTGTTCGCGCGCGAACGCGAGAACCAGACCTTCGAGTTCCTGCTCAGCCGGCCGGTGTCGCGCAGCTCGCTGCTGTGGCAGAAGTTCTGGCCGGTCGCGCTGTGCGTGACGCTGCCGATCTTCCTGGTCAACGCCTCGGCACTGTTCTGGAGCCGATGCATCGAGTTGACCCTGCCACCGTGGGAGCTGTTCCTGGCGTCGCTGCACGCCGCGATCTTCGTGCTGGCGTTCCTCGCCGCGACCACGTGGGTGTCGATCCGGCTGCGCGTGCAGGCCCATGTCGCTGCCGCGGTCGGCGCGTTCGCGGTGGTGCAGGTCGGGCTCTACCTGACGCAGCGCATCCGCCCGTTCACGCTGTTCCGGCTCGCCGACTTCGACTGGTACGGCCCGATCCTGTGCGGCAACACGCCGGCATGGCAGATGTTCGACCCGATCCGCAGCCACGGCTTCACAACCTACCTGCTGCTGGCCGTCGTGCTGTTCTACTGGCTGGCCTGGCGCACGCTTCGCCGAGCGGAGCCGTGACGTGATCGCGCTGCAGGTGGCGTTGGTGCTGGTCCGTGAAGTGGTGCGCGCCGCGACCGTGCCGCTCCGGTTGCTCGCCTACCTGCCCTTCCGCCACCACTGGCGCAAGGTCGCCAGCGAAGTGCTCGAAGGTGTCGCACACGCCGGACCGGCGCCGGCCCCGGAAGAGTCGCTGCGCGAGTTCTTCGCGCGGCAGCAGGGCAACCGCGGTGCCCGCCCGCACCTGTTCGTGTCCGCCGGCGAAGCGAGCGGCGAAGCGCATGCCGCGGCGCTGGTGCGCGTGCTCGGCAGCGACGTGCG
>JBASWX010000015.1:0-1677 GCA_049276695.1 Planctomycetota bacterium | reverse complement strand
GCACCGCGGGCGTCGCCGGGTCGACCTGGGCCAGCGCGGTGGCCGTGAACGTGGCGGCGAGCGCGAGCAGGCGGATGGCGTTCATGGGCCTCCGATCGGCATGAAGAACGACTCGTAACGGTCGAGGAAGTTGTCGCTCAGCGTCTTGCGGGCGGCCACGGCTGCCCGCAGCGGCACCTCGACGATCTCACCGGCGCGCATCGCCGCCATGTACCCGAAACGGCGTTCGAGCACCAGCCGGGCGGCCCGCGCGCCCAGGCGCAGCGCGAAGATGCGGTCGAAGGCGATCGGGCGACCCGCCCGCTGCAGGTGGCCGAGCACCAGGTGGCGCGCCTCCCATGCCAGCCCGGCCTGGATGCGCCGGGCGATGGTCTGCGCGACCCCGCCGGTCCGGTACTCGCCGAACTCGTCCTTCTCCATCGACGACAGGCAGGCGCCGCTCTCGAACACCCGCGTGCCCTCGGCGACCGCGACGATCGCCGAACGGGCGCCGCTCTGCCGCAGCCGCGCGAGATTCTGGCACAGTTCCTCGAGCTGCACCGGCCGCTCGGGTACCAGCACCGCCTCGGCGCCGGCGGCGACGCCGGCGTAGGCGGTGATCCAACCGGCGTGGCGGCCCATGCACTCGACCACCATCACGCGGCCGTGCGACTCGGCGGTACTGCGCAGGTCGTCCATCGCCCGCGTCGCCACCTCGACCGCGGAGAAGAAGCCGAAGGTGAAGTCGGTGGCGTCGAGGTCGTTGTCGATCGTCTTCGGCACGCCGACCACCGGCACCTGGTGCTCGGTGAACAGCCTGTCCGCGGCCCCCAGCGTGCCTTCGCCGCCGATCGCGACCAGCGCGTCGAGCCGGTGCCGCGCCACGGTCGCCAGCACCTTCGGCACGTCGGCGGCGGCGTTGCGGTACGGGTTGTCACCGCTGCTGCCGAGCAGCGTGCCGCCGTAGACCAGCAGGTGCTGGTAGTTGACGTCCTGCAGCGAGCGCGAACGGTCGGCGATCAGCCCGCGCCAGCCGTCGAGGAAGCCGATCAGTTCGGCCTGCGCCGCGACCAACCGCCGCCCGAGTCCGCAGATCGCGGCGTTGAGGCCCGGAGCGTCGCCGCCGCCGGTCAGCACGCCGACGCGCAGCGTCACGCCGGCCCTCCGCTGTCGTCGTCGATCGGGTACTTCGGCCCGGTGAACGGCGGCGGCTCCGGCGGCGGCACTTCGGTGCCCTTCTTGCCGAGCTTGCCGGCGAAACCCTGGAACTCGAGGTCGAACTCGACGCGGGCGCCGTCGGACGGCCGCACCATCTCGCCGAAGCGATCGCTCATCGTCGCGCGCAGCCGCTGGCTCGCCGCCAGGTTGTTCTGGCCCTCGGCGCACTGGAACTGCCCGGTGACCAGGATGCGCTTCTGCTGCCGGGTGTCGACCTGGACGCGCAGCCGGGTGATCTCGGGCAGCAGTTCGCCGGCCTTCTGCAGGCCGGCCTCGAGCGCCTCGCGCGCGACGCGCACCGGCCCCGATGGCGTGTCGCTGACCACCCAGTTGGTCGGCGGGGTCTGTTCGCGCGCGCGCACCAGCCAGACGAAGTTCCACACCAGCACCACGATCGCGACCAGCAACAGCAGCCACGCCATCGGGGTCGACAGCGGCACCAGCGCCACCCGCGCCGAGCCGAGCGCCGCCGCCGCGGGG
>JBASWX010000014.1:0-8149 GCA_049276695.1 Planctomycetota bacterium | reverse complement strand
CCGAGACGATGGACGTGCGGGTCGGTGCCGCGTTCGGGCTGTGCTGCCTCGGCGTCGATCCTGCGGCCGAAGCGTTCCTCGCCGGACGCGCCGCCAAGAAGGACTACCACGAGCCGACGCTGCTGCTGCTGCGCGACCGGCTGGCGGCGGTGCGGCGTTGAGTCGTGCGCCGGCTGCGCGGTGCCGGTGTCGTCGGTCGTCGCGGCGTCAGAGATGCCACCACGGCAGTGCCGTGATGCGGTCGTCGAGTTGCAGCGGCCGTGGACAGCGGCAGATCACGTAACCGTGCGTGCTGATGCTGCGATGCTCATCGAGGAAGGTGCGCAGGTGGCGGCAATCGGTCGCCGACGGCCGGTCGGTCCACTTCACTTCGATCGGCGTCACCCGCTTCCCGGACTCGATGACGAAATCGACTTCAGCTCCGTCCTTCGTGCGCAGGTAGTGCAGAGTCCCGTCGCCGCGATACTGCAGGCGCTTCCACAACTCGATGCCGACCCACTGCTCGAACAGCGGTCCCGGGTTCGCTGCGACGGCAGCGCGCGTGACCGGCAGGCCGGCGGCGGCGTTGCGCACGCCGACGTCGAAGACGAAGAAGCGCGGCGTCGACAGCACGTTCTTGCGCGGGCTCTTCGACCACGCGGGCACCATGAAGCCGACGAACATGTCCTCGAGCAGCTGGTAGTGGCTCTTGACCGTTGGTTGTGAGATGGCTGCGTCGCGCGAGATCGCCGCGTGATTGTTGATCTGGCCCGACTCGCGCGCCGCGAGCTGCAGGAACCGCAAGAACGCCGCCCAGTCCTTGACGAAGGCCTCGCGCCGGATCTCCTCCTCGAGGTGCGCGACCGCGTAGCTGCGCAGCAGCGCGGCGCGATCGCGCTCCGCGGCGGTCGCGATGCCAGGGAGTTCCCCGTAGGTGAGTCGGGTCTCGAGATCGGCCGGCGGAAAGGGCTGCGGTGGCGGGGCTCGCCAGGCCAGCGGCAACACGGGTCGCTCCTGGCCGCTGGTGTCTGGTGCCGGGCGCTCGGTGAGGGTCAGCGGGAACAGCCGGTGCAGCATGGCGCGGCCGGGCAGCAGGTTGTTGCCCGTCGCGCGCAGCCGGCGCGCCGAACTGCCGCAGAGCACGAAGCGCCACCGTCGGCGGTCGTGGTCGTAGAGGTGCTGCACCGCGTCGAAGAGGGCGGGCACGTTCTGCGCCTCGTCGACGAACACGAACGTGGGCGTGCGTCGCCGCGGCATGGCCTTGCACTCGGCAGCGAATGCACCGGGCTCGGCCAGGAACCGTGCTCGCTGGCCGGGCTCGGCCAGGTCGTAGCGGGTCGCGTCTGCCGGCAGGACCTGCTGCAGCAGCGTCGACTTGCCGACCTGGCGCGCGCCGAACACGATGTGCACGAACGGTCGGGTGAGCTTCTGGCGCAGCGGCGCCTCGAACCAGCGACTGAACATGGGGTCAGGATATCGGCGAGGAATCTAAAGTGAACTTTAGATTGCTCGCCCTTTTCCAAAGTCAGGTTACAGGATCCTCGTGGTAGGTGCGCAGCGTGGGGACCGGCCGCTCCGGCTCACGCCGAGGCGCTGACCGGCGGCGTGTCGGCGTGGGGTTCGCCACACGAAGCACAGTGGGTGGCGGGCAGCGCCTTGCCGGTGCCAGCCGCCAGCAGGTGCACCGGAACCCGCAGCACCTCGCGGCAGCGACGGCACGGCCGGGTTTCCGCGCAGCGCGTGCCGCAGGCAGCGCAGAAGCGCGCCCCGTCAGCGGTGCCTTGCCCGCAGGCGAGGCAGTGCGTGCCGTGGTGCCGAGGCGCCGCCCCCGCATCCGGCCCGGTGCGCGTGTTGGCGAGTGCGCTCGTCGCCTCGACCAGCGCCGCGCGGGTCTGCGGCAGCAGCGTCGCGAGCCGCGCCGCGAGTTGCAGGCCGGTCGCGCAGGCGGTGAGCCGTTCCCGTCGTGTGGTCGCGGACTGCGCGGTCTGGTGCAGCGTCGTGAACTGCTCGTGTTCGTCGAGCACTCCGGTCGCGCCCTTGACTCGGCGTTCGACCCACGTGCGCAGCGCGGTGAGTTCGACCGGGTCGTGCAACGCCAGCCGCGCGCGGGCTTCGGCGATCGCCGCCAGCAGGTCGTGCGCCGGTGGCGCCAGCTCGGCACTCGCCAGCGCGAGTCGGTCCGCGAGCTCGCGGCGCCGGGCCTCCAGCCCGCGGCCGAGCGTCGGGTAGGTGAGCGTCAGGAATGCGATCACCGCGCACAGCAGTCCGAGCCAGACGTAGCTGCGCACCTCGCCGCCGTAGACGCCGTTCACGACGACCGCGGTCGTGACCGCCGCGAGCGGCAGCGCCGACGCGATCGCGAAGCGGCGATCGACGATCGTCGCCACGTGCAGCACGAGCAGCGGGTACGAGACGACGGCGGCGATGCCGACCGCGAGCCACGCATCGACTTCGCGGGCGCCGAGCACCGCGAACACCACGAAGAACAGCGAGTAGGTGAGCGCCAGCAGCAGGAAGTGGCCGAGGCGGAAGCTGTCGAGGCGCCCCGGCTGCCGCAGTTCGACCAGGTACCAGGAGCCGGCGCCGAACAGCAGCACGGCGAGGCCGGCGAGGCGCAGCAGCAGCGCGACCAGCGACAGCTCCGCCGCGGCGGCCTCCCTGTCGATGCTGGCGCCGACGACCGTGAGCAGGCTGCTGGCGGCGAAGGCGAGGAAGGTGAGGATGACGACCACGACGACGAGTTCCACCATCGTGAAACCGGCGCCGCGTCGCCCCGGCGCGGTGGTCTGTTGCATCGCCGCCGTTCGACGCCGTCGATGCGTTCACCTTCCCGGTGCGCGTCCCGCAACACGGCGTTGCGCCGAGGTTGCCCATCCGCCGTCATGGCAGGGGCATGGTCTGGCGGCGTAGGATGTCGACCCGATGGTTCAGCCGTTCACGACCGTCGCCCCCGGCCCGACGAGGTGCTGACATGACCGACGACCCGGTCTATCCCGAGGAGTACTACGAGCACATCGCGCGCACGATGGGGCAGGCGGCGGCGGATTGGGCGCGGCTGCCGCGCGCCGAACGGGAACGCGAGCTGGGCCGGCTGCACGCGATGTTCAACACGCCGAACGACCTGTCGATCTGGCCGCCGGAACTCGGTGGCACTCCGGATATGCCCCTGCCGGGCGACGAGCCGCCGCCGCCACCGGACGAAGGCAAGGGGTGAGCCCGTGTGCACGATCCTCTGGCTGTCGTTCGCGGCGGTGGTGGTGGCGCAGGAGCCGGCCGTGAATGCACCGGCGACGGGTTTCGTCGACAAGACGATCGCGATCGCTGGTCGCGAACATCGTTACGTCGTCTACGTGCCGCCCGGCTACACGCGCGAACGGGTGTGGCCGCTGATCGTGTTCCTGAACGGGATGGGCGAATGCGGCACCGACGGTCGCAAGCACGTCGAGGTCGGGCTCGGCCCGGCGATCCGGCTCGATCCGGTGCGCTGGCCGTTCGTCGTCGTGTTCCCGCAGAAGTCGGACAAGCAGTCGCAGTGGAGCGAGCACGAGGCGCTGGTGATGGGCACGCTGGCAGCGACCGAGCAGGAGTTCGCGATCGACACCCGGCGCCGCTTCCTCACCGGGTTGTCGCAGGGCGGAGCCGGCACGTGGGCGCTGGGTGCGAAGCACGCCGAGGTGTGGGCGGCGATTGCGCCGGTGTGCGGCTACGGCAAGCCCGCCGATGTCGCGGCGAGGCTGAAGGCGACGCCCATCTGGGCATTCCACGGGATCGACGACAAGACCGTGCCGGCGCAGCAGTCGAAGGACCTGTGCGCCGCCGTCGAGAAGGCCGGCGGCACTCCGGTGCTGACGCTGTACGAGAACACCGCGCACAACTCGTGGGACAAGGCGTACCGCGAGTCGTCGCTCGCCGAGTGGCTACGCACGATCGTCGACCACCCTCTGGCAGCGCGGTACCTCGCGGAACCGGCGCTGCTTGCATCAGCGAGGATCGAGATCATCTGGCGCGAGGTTGCGGCGGGTGGCGGGGAGACGAAGCCGCGCAGGGTGGAACTGTCTGCGAGGGACCGGGGCATCGATCGGTGGGTTGAGCGGGCCGACGGTTCTGGTGCCGGTGAAATGGGAAGAGCCACCCATGTGAAATCGTGGCACGACCTGGGCAACGACCCTCGGAAGTACATCCACGACCCGCTACGCCAGTTCGCGCGCGGTGACCTGTTCGCACGGCTGGCGACTCAAGCGGCGGACGATGAAACGCCTGGACACCGCGTCGTCGTCGAACTCGCCGGCAAGCCTGGCCAGTGGCGATTCACGACCCACGTCCCATCGGCCGAGGTCATGGCGAAGCCTGCGCGCGACGCAGTCGAACAAGTCATCTCAGTCGTGGAGGCTGACGTGCCGCGATGACGATGGCACCGCACCCCGCCGCGTCGCGGGCGGCCGGGAGATGCAGGGTGCCGTCAATCCGGGTTCGCTGCGCCGCGTGCCGGCGGGTCCGGCAACCGATAGCATGCCCGGAGTGCTGAGAGACTCGATCGTTCCCGTACTGCGACAGTACTTCGCCTCGCACCCACGGCGGCTCGTGGCGGCGTACCTGTTCGGCAGCGTTGCGCGGGGCGACGAACGGAACGACAGCGACGTCGACATCGGCGTCGTGTTCGGCTGCCACCGCCAGCTCGAACTCGCGGATCTCGATCGCTGCGCCGACATGCAAGACGAACTGGCTGGCCTGCTGCGCCGCGAAGTCGACGTCGTTGCTCTCGACGCCGCGTCGCCCGATCTCCAGTTCCGCGTGCTGCGCGACGGTGTGCTGCTGTTCGAGGGCGATCGCGAGGCGCGGGTCGAGTTCGAGATCCACGTGCGCAACGAGTACTTCGACCTGTTGCCCTACCTGACGCGGTACCGCGAAGCGGTCTTGAGGCGCGCATGAAGGACGCGCACCTGATCCAGAAGCGGCTGGCGTTCATCCAGGAGTGCGTCGCGGACATCCGACGCGATGCCAAGGTCGACCAGCTCGACCACGACACCGTGCAGCGACGGTTCATCGAGCACACGCTGCAGATCGCGATCCAGGCGATGCTGGACGTCGCGTTCGCCATCAGCGCGGACCAGGTGCTCGGTGAATCCGCCGACAACCGCCAGGTGTTCGAACGACTCTGCACGGCTGGCTGGATGACGCCAGCGTTGCGTGACACCTGCCGGCACATGGTCGCGTTCCGCAACGTCGTCGTGCACCGCTATCTGCAGGTCGACGTACGCATCGTGCGCAGCATCGTGGAGCGCGACCTGGACGATTTGCTCGCGTTCGTCGCCGCGGTTCACAGTCGGATGGGATCGCGGTGACGCGACCTGCCCGTGTCGCGAGCCTGGTGCGCTGTCCATGCGTCGCGGGGTTGGGCAGCCGCTGCTACGATGCCGGGACGCCATGACGTCCGTGTCCTCGTCTCCCCGCCCGCTCGCGCAGTGCGCCGTCGTCGTCTCGGCGAAGGACAACGTCGCCGTCGTCAAGACCGGCCTGCAGCAGGGCGACGCCGTGACGTTCCCCGACGGCCGCACGCTGGCGATCACCGGCGAAGTGACGGCGGGCCACCGCTTCGCGACGCGGGCGATCCCGGCGGGGCAGTTCGTGCTGCAGTACGGGCAGCCGATCGGCACGTCGAAGGGCATCGGCGCCGGCGATCCGATCAGCCACAGGAACATGGGCAACTCGGTGCCGGTGGTGCGCGAACTGCCGGCGACGCTGAGCAACCCGCCGCCCGAGTACGTGCCGGCGGCGAAGCGCGCGACGTTCCGCGGCTTCTTGCGCGAGAACGGCAAGGTCGGCACGCGCAACTGGGTGCTGATCGTGCCGACCAGCATGTGCAGCAGCCACGAGGCGGCGCAGATCGCGACGATCGCCGAGTTCACGATCTGGAGCCGCGCGCGCTTCCCCAACGTCGACGGCGTCGTCGCGCTGCCGCACAACAAGGGCTGTGGCTGCAGCGACGGCAGCAACCTCGACGTGATGCTCCGCACGCTGGCGAACTACGCGGACCATCCGAACGTCGGCGGCGTGCTGTTCATGGATCTCGGCTGTGAGAAGACGAACCTGACGCTGGTCGAGAAGTACCTGAAGGCGCGCGGGGGGCTGTCGACGAAGAAGCCGGTGCACTGGATCGGCGTCCAGGAGTGCGGCGGCACCCAGGGCGCGATCCAGAAGGGGCTGGAATTGGTCACCCAGATGCTCGCCGTTGCCAACGAGGCGACACGCAGCGAGCAGTCGATCGAGCACCTGTCGCTCGGAGTCAAGTGCGGCGGCAGCGACGGCTTCTCGGGCCTGTCGGCGAATCCCGCGCTCGGCCACGCCGCCGACCTGCTGGTGAAGCAGGGCGGCACCGTGATGATCACCGAGATCCCCGAGTTCTGCGGCGGCGAGCACCTGTTCGCGGCGCGCGCCAAGGACCTGGCGACGGCACGCGAGGTGTTCGGCTTCGTCGACTGGTACAAGGAGTACGCGGCGAAGTTCGGCACCAGGCTCGACGAGAATCCGAGCCCCGGCAACATCGCGGGCGGCCTGCTCAACATCACGATCAAGTCGCTGGGCGCCATGGCGAAGGCCGGCACGACGCGCGTCGAGAGCTGCACCGGCTACGCCGCGCCGCCGAAGACGCACGGGCTCGTGCTGATGCAGGGGCCGGGCTACGACCAGGAGTCGACGCCGGGACTGGTGGGGGCCGGGGCGAACGTGGTGGTGTTCACCACCGGCCGCGGCACGACGATCGGCAACGCGATCGCGCCGGTGCTGAAGCTGACGTCGAACACGCCGATCTTCGAACGCATGAAGAACGACCTCGACCTGAATGCCGGCGGCGTCATCGACGGCACCGAGACGATCGAGCAGGTCGGCAGGCGCGTGTTCGAGCACGTGATCAAGACGGCGAGCGGCGAAGTGCCGGCGCGGGCCGAGGAACAGAAGCACCGCGAGTTCCAGTTCTGGGCCGAGCAGTCGGTCTCGCTGTAGTCCGCCGGCGTCAGCGCCGGCCGCTGCCCTGGCACCACGTGCAGGTCACCATCTCGCCGGATCGGTGTACCGTCGTCGGGATGTCGAACACGGTGCGGTCGCGCGCCGCGATCCACGTCGCCGGCGTCTGCGTCGAGTAGCCACCCTGCCAGATCGTGCCGACGCCATTGCAGCGCAAGCAGGTCAGGTTCTCCGGCTCGACGTTGAACTGGAACGCCCGCGCTCCGGTGCGTTCGCGCCACTCGCGCGCGGCCTGGTCCTCCGCCGCCTGCTGCGCGCCGTAGCGGCGCCAGTGCTCTTCCCGCGCCAGCTCGTCGGCGCGGTCGGCGTCGGACAAAAACTTCATCGGCTCGTTGACCGCTGACACCAGCGACAGGTCGTGCCAGCAGAGTTGCAGGTGGCGGCCCGTGCGGCGGTCGAAGTAGTCGACCGCGACCCGGTCGCCGTCGTAGATCGTTCGGAACACGCGCAGCGCGTCGCGCTGCACGTTGCCGCCCGCGCGCAGTTTCGAGCCGGGCAGCACCACCGAGTTCTGCACCTGGAAGTCGTCGACGACGTCGAAGGTGCCGACCGGCGCGATCGTCACGCCCTCGCGCAGGCGACCGCGGTCGACGATGCCGAACTGGATCGCGCCGTCGTGCCGGTCGATGCGGCCGTGCCCGACGAACGTCGCGGGATCGAGCGTCTGGCCGCGCGGCACTGCCGCGGTGAGCACGTCGCCGCTGGCGAGCAGCAGTTCGTACTCGGCGCCCTCGCCGCCGACGACCCGCGCGACCACGTCGCCGACCCTGGTCACCTTGCCGTCGAACTGGTTGCGCACGGCGAGCTGCTTGTGGACCCCCGCGCGCCGTTCGGCCGGGTCCTTGACGCCATCGAGCCACTCCGGGAACCCGTTGCGCACGCGTTCGCAGAGCGCGGGGTTCGCGTACGGGCGGCCGGCCGGCGCGATGTGGATCGCATCGACGATGCCGAGCCGGCGCCGCG
Source organism: Planctomycetota bacterium (assembly GCA_049276695.1). Lineage (GTDB taxonomy): Bacteria > Planctomycetota > UBA1135 > UBA1135 > UBA2386 > UBA2386. The sequence goes on along the minus strand of JBASWX010000014.1, from coordinate 187 downwards.
CCAGCAGCCAGTTGCCCTGCAGCATCGCGCATTCGATCTCGCGCAGCGCCGACCAGTAGGCGATCTCGCTCGGCGGCGACCCGCCGTCGCGGTAGTCGTCCATCAGCAGCTCGCCCGTCACCGACCAGTACTTCGCCGCGGCGGCGCGGTAGTCGCCCTCGCGCAGGTCGAGATCGCCGAGCAGCAG
>JBASWX010000013.1:0-1503 GCA_049276695.1 Planctomycetota bacterium | reverse complement strand
GGATTGACCAGGCCCGAGCTCGCGGTCGCGCTGCGCAGCACCAGGCCCGGCAGCCCGGGCGCCGCGTCGCCGGCGCGCACCACCATCTGCAGGTCGCCGTTGGCGCGGCCGAGGAAGTAGGCGCGGTCGTCGAGCGCCGACGAACCGCCACCGGTGAAGCGCGCGCGGTAGAGGATGGTCCCGTTCTGGTCCATCAACGGCGAGTCGAAGTTGCTGGTCGCGAAGATGGTGGCACCCGGCGCCGGCGTCACGCCGCCTGCGGCCGATGGCAGCGGGTCGCCGACGGCGTGCACGATCTCGCCGTGCTGCGCGAGGATGCTCTGGGCCGCGGCCGAGGTGGCCGCCATCGACAGGAACAGAAGACCCAGCAACTGGGTCCGCGAAGGAAGTGCAGTCATGAACGGAAGGCCTGGATCGGTGTCAGTGAAAGGAGTTCTGGTGGCGAGAGAACCTACCCCGGCGATGCCGCGCCGCAGTTGCGGTGGACCGGCTGTGTGGTGCGTGGAGGGTGATCTCGGCGACCCCAAGGCGACGTTTCCCCGGGCCCGGCCAACTCAATCCCTGGCCGGGCGGGCACGCCGGCGTCGACGGGAGTGGACCGCCGGCGACGCAACCACTACGAGCCTGTTCCATCCGCGCAGCGCCCGAGTCCCTGCGCGGGCGCTACGCACAAACCGGCCGAATGCGCATCGCCGACCTGCCCTGGTACGACCTCGCCGAACTGGCGCCAGCCACCGACGCGTGGTGGCACGGCATCGCCGCGCACGTCCGGACCCTCGCCGTCGACGACGTACCGGCAGCGCTGACCCGGGATGGTTCGCATTCTGCGCGCTGGCGACAGCCGGAGTTGCTGTTCAGCCAGGCCTGCGGCTACGACGTGCTGTACGACGCCGCCGACGATCTGGTGCCGATCGCGACGCCGTGCTACGCCGCCGAAGGTTGCGAAGGGCCGCGCTACCGCAGCATCGTCGTCGTCCGCGCCGGCTCCCCCTGGCGCACCCTCGCCGACCTGCGCGGCGCCTGCGCCGCGGTCAACGAAGCCTCCTCGCACTCCGGCACCAACGCGCTGCGGGCGCTGGTCGCGCCGCTGAGCCGGAACGGGACGTTCTTCGCCGCCGTCGTGGTCACCGGCTCCCACACCGACAGCCTCGCGGCGCTGCACTCCGGGACCGCCGACGTCGCGTGCATCGACGCCATGGTGCTGGCCCTGCTACGCGGGTCGCGCCCCGACGCGCTGCGCGGGTTGCGGCCGATCGCGTGCTCGGCAACGGCGCTGGCGCCGCCGTACGTGACTTCGGCGCACACACCGGGCTGGCTGCGCGGACGCCTGCAGCAGGCACTGCGGCTGGCGTTCGCCGATCCGCGCCTGGCACCGGTCCGACGCGCGCTGCTGCTGCGCGACATCGTGTTCCTGCCGGCCCCTTCGTACGCCGAACTCGAGGCGTTCGAGGAACCGGCACTCGCGGCCGGCTACTTCGAACTGCCGGCGCCGCGGCGTTCGCC
>JBASWX010000012.1:0-4692 GCA_049276695.1 Planctomycetota bacterium | reverse complement strand
CGCGAAGCCCGCGGCCGCCGCCGCCGGCACCGCGGCCGGATCGACGCGCGCGGCTTCGCTGCTCGCCTCGCCGAGCTTGCCGCTGCTGACCAGCGCGAACAGCTTGCGCAACGGCGCCTGGTCGCGCACCAGTGCCGCGGGGTCGAGCCGCTCGAGCCGCCACGGACTCGACAGCGCCAGCACCGCGAACGCGGTCGTCTGCACGCGGCCGCCACAGTGGCCCCAGGCGTCGTTCGGGTCCCACGAACCCTGGCGGCTCTTCGCCTTGCCCTGGGACGGCAGCAGCGCCTTGTGCAGTGCCGCTTCCCACTTCGCCTTCGCCGCGCTGTCGGGCAGCAGCGACATCGCGGCACTGGCGTGGAACCAGTAGTAGGTGTCGGTGGTCTTCGCTCCCCACTTCGGCGGCGTGGCGGCCAGCAGCTCGGCGGCGGCGAGTGCCAGCGGCGAATCGCCGGCGAGGCCGGTCAGCAGGCGGCCGTGCAGCGCGGCTGCGCTCAGCGCCTGGCCGTGTTCCACCGGGAAGCGGGCGGTGTGGTCGGTCGACGACCGCGCCGACGCCTCGCCGCGCAGCGAGTAGCCGGTGTGGCCGGTCGCCAGGTCGGTGACCGAGTCGAGCCACCCGAGTGCGATGCCGGCGGCCTCGGCCGGAACCGTGAAGCCGGCGTGCACCGCTTCCACGCAGGCGGCGAGGCACCAGGAACTCAGCGAGGTGTCGTTGTCGCCGTCGCGCGTGCCGTAGCGCCAGGCGCCCGCGGGGTTGCGGTGCCGGAGCAGGTACTCCAGCGCCGACTCCGCGGCGTCGCGGTGGCTGGCGTTGCCGTACAGCGCCGACATCTCGACCAGGGCCAGCGTCAGCAGCGCGTGCGAGTACAGGAAGTCGTGACCGTCGTCCACGACCCGCCCGCCGTCGCCGACGCGATCGACCAGCCAGTCGGCGGCCTTGTGCGCGGCCTCGGCGTGCAGCGCATCGCCCTGCGCGAGCACCGCCAGCAGCGCCAGCGCGGTGATGCCGACCTGGTACTGGTTGTTGCCGGTGCCGGTGCACGGGTCGTCCTTGGGATCGTGCTGCCAGTACTTCTCGGGGTCCCAGCGGCCCTTGTTGTCCTGGTGCGCGAGCAGCCACGCGACGCCGGAGCGCACCGCGGCGACGGCGTTGGCGTTCTTGTGCTGTTCGCGCCGAGCGGCCCGACCGCTGAACAGGCTCGACACGGTGTTCGCGGCGGCCGGTGCTGCGGGGGCCGGTTGCGCGCCGGGATCCTGGGCGGGTGCGAACGCGGCGAACACGGCGGCCAGCGCCGCGGCGGACAGCGGGAACGGGGCGATGGGCGGGTTCCTCCGTCTGGCGACGATAGCGCGAACGTCGCGCCGCCCCCAGCGTCAGTGCTTGCCCTGCCCGCCCTTGCCCGCGCCGCTGTCCGCCAACCGGCCCGGGGCACGCACACCCGCCCCGGGGATCTCGTGCAGCGCGTCGCCGAGGTCGAGGCGGGCGCCCTCGGCGAGCGCCTGCAGCCGCGCGACCACGTCGGCGTTCGCCGCGGCGACGTTCGTGGTCTCGCCCGGATCGCTGGCGAGGTCGAACAGGCTGAGGTCGATCTGCCGGTTGGTGTACGGCGCCGGCGTGCCGTTGCTGCCGCCGGCCTTGCCGTCGAGCGTCTGGTAGCGGTGCGGGAAGTGCAGCTTCCAGCGCGCGTCGCGCACCGCCTGCAGTTGCCCGTTGCCGTAGTAGCAGCAGTACAGCGAATGCGGCGAAGTCGTGCTGGTGCCGAACAGCAGGGGACCGAGGTCGTGGCCGTCGATGCGGTGGCCCGGCAGCTCGGCGCCGACCAGCTTCGCGACCGTCGGCAGCACGTCGATGCTCGCCGCGAACGCGGCGCAGGTGGTGCCCGGCTCGATGCGGCCCGGCCAGCGCGCCAGCGTCGGCTCGCGGATGCCGCCTTCGAACATCGTGCCTTTGCCCTCGCGCAGCCTGCCAGCGCTGCCGGCGTGCTCGCCGTAGCTCAACCACGGGCCGTTGTCGCCGGTGAACAACACCAGCGTGCGGTCGTCGACGCCGCAGCGCGCCAGCGCGTCGAGGATCTTCCCGACCGACCAGTCGATCTCCATCACCGCGTCGCCGAACACGCCGCGCCGGCTCTTGCCCGCGAACTCCGGCGACACGAACAGCGGCACGTGCACCATCGTGTGCGGCACGTAGAGGAAGAACGGCCGCGCGCGGTGGCGTTCGATGAAGTCGACCGCGCGCTCGGTGTAGTGCCGCGTCAGCAGTGCCTGCTCGTCGCCGGTGACCTCGGCATCGACGACGCGCTCGCCGTCGAACAGCGGCAGCGGCGGGTAGCCGCGCTTCCTCTTCTCGGCGTCCGACGGCAGCTGCGCATGGTCGGGGTGCAGCGGCCACATGTCGTTGCTGTAGGGCAGCCCGAACCACTCGTCGAAGCCATGCCGCGTCGGCAGGAACTGCGCATGGTGGCCGAGGTGCCACTTGCCGAAGCAGGCGGTTGCGTAGCCCTTGCTCCGGCACAGCTCGGCGATGGTGACCTCCTGGTCGTGCAGGCCGATCACCGCGTCGGGGCCGAGCGCGCCGTGGATGCCGACGCGCACGTGGTAACACCCGGTCAGCAGGGCCGCGCGCGATGCCGAACACACCGCCGACGACACGCTGAAGTCGACGAGCCGCATGCCCTGCTTCGCCATGCGGTCGAGGTTCGGCGTCGGGATGTCGCCGCCGAACGGGCCGATGTCGGCGTAGCCGAGGTCGTCGACGAAGATCACCACGACGTTCGGGGGCTGCGGCGACCTGGCCGGTTCGCCCTGTGCGGGTGCGGGCAGCAACAGCGGCAGGGGGATGAGCAGACGGCCGAAGGAGGCGCGCATCGTTGCGTGCATCATGCCGCGGCCGCGGACCGCCGGCGTCGGTCCTCGCCGCATCGACGGGACTTGGGGATCGATGACCGCCTGCGTAGCATGCTCGGCGCCGCGGGTGACTGCATGAAGCGTTGCACGAAGCGCAGCCGACGATTCGATGGCCGGACGAACTCGCTCGCGGTGCTTGCCGCCCTGTCCGCGACGGCGTCCGCGGCCGGCCAGTGTCCGCTGCAATGGCAGCCAGGTGACGCGGTGGCCGGCGTCGCCGGCACGGTGGCCGCCGCGTTGATGTGGGACCCGGACGGCCTCGGGCCGTCGGCGCCGGTGATGGTCGTCGCGGGCGACTTCGACCAGGCCGGCGGATCGGCGGCGGTCGACATCGCTGTCCTCGACAGCGCTTCGGCGACGTGGTCGGCGTTCGCGGCGCCGCTGCCGTCGTTCGCAGGCCCGTCAGCGGTGCGCTGTCTGGCGACTTCGCCCAACGGCGATCTGATCGTCGGCGGCAGCATCGAACCGCCCTTGACGCACAGCGGCTCGAGCGGATTCGTGATCGCCTGGAATGGCTCGGCGTGGGTCGACCTCGCCGGCGGCGGCTACACCGATGGCGCCGTGCAGTCGCTGGCTGTCACTGCCGCGGGCGCCGTCGTCGCCGCCGGCGAGTTCCAGTTGCTCGATGGCGCCGTCTGCGACGGCCTCGGCCATTGGGACGGCACCGCCTGGTCCACCTTCGGCTTCGCCGGCCGAGCGTATTCGCTGCTGCCCTTGGCGAACGGCGACCTCGTCGTCGGCGGATCGTTCGGCCTGTCGACGCCTGCCGGCCTGGCCGTGAACGTCGCGCGCTGGGACGGCACCGACTGGTGGCCGCTCGGCGGCGGGCTCAACGACGCCGTGCGCTGCCTCGCGCCCGCCGCCAATGGCGACGTGTTGGCGGCGGGGGACTTCGGTACCGGCGCCTTCGGCCGCGTCGCCAGGTGGGATGGGCTCGGTTGGTCGATCCTTGGCTACGGGTTCAACGCCAACGGCGTGATGGCGGCGCTGTGCGAACTTCCCGGCGGCGACGTGATCGTCGGCGGTTCGTTCCAGTCCGCGGGCACGGCGATCGTGCGCAACATCGCGCGCTGGAGTTCGGGATCGTGGTCGACGATCGGGCCGGGCGTCGACGGCATCGATGGCCCGCTGCACTGCCTGCTGCCGTTGGCGGGGCCGGTGTTCGTCGTCGGCGGGGCGATGGCATCGAGCTCGCCCGAGCCCCTGCTCGGCGTGGCGGTCTGGGATGCGAGCGCGTTCCGGCCGATGTCGACGGGGCTCGCCGCGCCGGTGCGCAAGCTGCGATCGCTGCCCGGCGGCGGCACGGCGGCGCTCTCGGGCCGGCAGGTCGTGAGCCGATCGGCCACCGGTTGGACGACGGCAGCCGACTTCGGCGCGGTCGCCACCGACCTCGCAGTGCTGGCGAACGGCGACTTCGTCGTCTGCGGTTTGTTCACGTCGGTGGCCGGAGTCGCCGCCGACGGCATCGCGCGCTGGAACGGAACGTCGTGGGCGGGTCTTGGCGCGGGCCTCCAGGGAACGCCCGCCTGCCTGGGTGTCGCGGCGAACGGCGACGTGATCGTGGGCGGCAACCTCACCGCCGCCGGCGGCGGCGCGGTGGCGAACATCGCCCGTTGGGACGGCAGCGCCTGGTCGCCCCTCGGCAGCGGCGTGTCGGGAACCGTGACCGCGCTGCGTGCCCTGCCGAACGGCGACCTGCTCGTCGGCGGCGCGTTCGCGACGGCCGGCGGCCAGCCTGCACCGCACGTGGCGCGTTGGGATGGCTCGTCGTGGCACGCGTTG
>JBASWX010000011.1:0-6580 GCA_049276695.1 Planctomycetota bacterium | reverse complement strand
GTGCGGCTGCCGGGCGGGCTCGGGCGGGCGGGCGGCTTGCCCGCCAGTTCGTCCGGCTGCAGCTTGCCATCGCGGTTCTTGTCGAGCAGCCGCAGCAGCGCCTGGGCCGTGCGTTCGAGCGTCGCATCGAGTCGCCGCAGCATGCGCGCCAGTTCGCGTTCGTCGATCGTGCCGCTGAGGTCCTCGTCGACGCTGGTCCACGGCGGCAGCAGCGCGCTGTCGGGAAGCACCTTGTCGCCAGGGCCAGCGGGCCGGCCGGGCAGCTGCTCGAACCACGGCGCCAGCTCCGCCTCCTCGATGCGCCCGGAGCGGTCGAGGTCGAGCGCCCGCAACTGCACGCCGAGCGACGGCGGCAGGCCCGCGCGGCGCAGCAGCGCCTCGACCTCGTCGGGGTCGAGGCCGCCGTTCTGGTTGCTGTCGTGCAGTTGCAGGAACTGCTGCAGCGGGCTCGCCGGCTTCGCCTCCGGCGCACTCGGCGCCAATCGCCGCACCGTGGTCACCCGGAAGCGACCTTCGTGCAGCAGCGCGTTGCGCAGGTTGGCGTCGAACTCGGGCCAGCTGACGTAGCCGTCGCGGTCCTTGTCGAGCAGGGCGAAGCCGGCGGCATCGCGCAGGTTGCGCACGGTCTCGAGCGCGTCGAAGGCCTCGAACAGGTCGAGCCGGTCGTCGCCGTCGGCGTCGCACGCGGTGAACAGGTCGCGGCTGCGCGCCTCGCTGCAGTTGCCGCGCCAGGTGTGTTCGGTGCCGGGGCGCGCGCCGGGTCCCTGCTCGACCTTGTCCGACCGGTCCTGCGCGGCCGCGGCGGCGGCGCACGCGCCGATCAGGACGAGCCGGAGCCAGGAAACGATGCGCACGTGCAGAGTGTCTTCGGCGGGAAGGGAACCCGACTATAGCGGCCGGCCCGGATTCCGCGGGCGATCGCGCACGATTGGCCCGGGCGTCACTTGCTGGGCGGCGGCTCGGCGAGCAGCTTCTCGCCGACCAGCGGCAGACGCGCCACCATGGTCAGCAGGCCGTTGGGATCGGCGTCGGCGCGTTGCTTGATGTGGTCGCGCAGGTTGCGCAGCCTGTACTGATGGGTGTTCGGCAGGTTGGGCTGCGCCAGCCAGGCCTCGAGGTTGGTGCGCACGCGGGCCAGCAATTCGGCGGGCTCGCCACGCGGTTGCTGGGCCTTCCAATCGACACCGAAGTAGAGATCGCGCAGCACCTGGGCCTGGCCCTGCCGGCCCTGCAGTTCGCTGACCAGCACGTCGAAGGCGTTGCGTTCGGCGACCATGCGTTCGGCGTCGGGCGGCCGCTGGCGGCTGTTGGCGAGCATCTGGGCGCGGCGGCGCTGGTTCGCGCGTTCGGTGGCGCTGGGACCCTGCTGGTTGCGAACCCAGGTCTGCGCGGTGCCGGTCGCCGGCCGCAGTTCGGGCAGCTTGCCGGCCTCGGTTGCGAGACTGAGCATCACGGCAGCCGGTTCCTGGGTCAGCTGCTTCAGGATCGCGGTGACCTGCAGCGGTCGCAGCGGCTGCAGCGCGTTGCGGATCGTGAGGGGGGCCTCGGCGATCGGCAGCGCCATCGCGACCGGGATGCCGGCGCGCTGCAGCTCGGCCAGCCGTGCAACCGCGATCCAGCGCTCCAGGTTGGCTGGCCGCGCGTCGGCGGCGATCCGCTGGTATTCCTGCACCGCGCCGTCGACGTCGAGATCCAGCACCTCGCGCAGCCAGGCCGTGTGCAACCTGGTCGCCGTATCCAGCGGCGGCTGCTGCGCCGCGGTGCCGGCGACGAGCAGCAGCGCGAGGGCGGGCGATCGCAGTCTCATTGCTCCTCCAGCAGTTGCGACTCGAAGCGGTAGCCGAGGCCGTGCACGGTCACCACATGGACCGGCTTCTCGACGTCGCGTTCGAGCTTCTTGCGCAGCCGCGCGATGTGGTTGTCGACGGTGCGCGTGGTCGGCAGGTGCACGTAGCCCCAGACCTTGCGCAGCAGGTCCTGGCGGCTGACCACCTCGCCGCGATGGTCGATCAGCATGCGCAGGATCTCGGCCTCGTAGCGCGACAACTGCGTCTCGGCGCCGTCGCGGGTGATGGTGAAGCGTTTCCAGTCGACGACCAGGTCGGGGAACCGCATCACGCTGCCGACGGCCGCGCGTTCGCCGACGCCGGCCTTGGCGCCGGTCTGGGTGCGGCGCAGCACCGCGCGGATGCGCGCCAACAGCTCCGACAACCCGAACGGCTTGGTCAGGTAGTCGTCGGCGCCGAGTTCGAGCCCCTGCACCTTGTCGCGGTCCTGGCCCTTTGCCGACAGGATGATGATCGGGATCTCGCGGCCGGTCTCGCGCAGGTGGCGCAGCACTTCGAGCCCCGGCATGCCCGGCAGCATCAGGTCGAGCAGCACCAGCGCCGCCTGGCCCTCCTTGGCCTTGCGCAAGCCGTCGCGGCCGTCGCCCGCGGTCAGCACCTTGAAGCCCTCGAGTTCGAGGTTGTGCTGCAGGCCCGCGCGCAGGTCCGGTTCGTCTTCGATGACGAGGATGTGGGTTTCGGTCAGGTTGGTCATGGCGTCGGTGCCGGGCCGCTGCTGGCCGGCGCGACAGTATCGGGGCTCGTCGACGGGATGTCGCGGTTGGTCTGCGCGCGCGGCAGCACGAGGCGCATCACCGTGCCGCCACCGTCGCGGGCGACGGCCTGGATGTCGCCGCCGTGGGCGCGGGCGAAGTGCCGCACGAGACTGAGCCCGAGTCCGGCGCCGCGCACCTCGCCGGCGTTGCTGGCGCGGTAGAAGCCGTCGAACACGCGATCGAACTCGCCGGGCGGGATGCCGCGGCCGCGGTCGCGCACTTCGATCACCGCGGTGTCGCCCAGGCGTTCGAGCACCAGCTCGACTTCGTGCTCGACGTCGTCGTCCCGCCCGTACTTGGCGGCGTTCTCGAGCAGGTTGACGACCGCGCTCTCGGCGGCGTTGGCGTCGCACGCCACCGTGATGCCGAGCGGCAGCGAGTCGATCAGGATCACGCCGCGGGCCTCGAGGTGTGGCGTGTAGGCGGCGGCGACCGAGCGCAGCAGTTCCCCGAGGTCGATCGGCGCCGGCGCGTACGACAGCGTGCCGGCCTGCTGCCGCGAGAAGTCGAGGATGCGGTTGATCAACGTCGTCAGCCGGCCGGCTTCGCGGGCGATGATGCTGCCGAACTCCGCCGCCTGGTTGCCGTCGCGCGCGCGCCCCATGCCCAGCGTCTCGCCGTACATGCGGACCAGCGCCAGCGGCGTCTTCAGCTCGTGCGACACGCGCGACACCAGGTCGATCTTCAGCGCCGCGAGTTCGCGCTCGCGCGACACCGAACGCCACGACCACAGCGCACCACCGAGCGCGGTCACCGACAGGAACAGGATCAGCAGCGGGCGCATCCAGGCCGCCGACGCCGCCTCGGCGGCCAGGCGCGCCGGGTCGGCTGGATAGGCGAGCAGCGTCAAGCCCTCGGTCTCGGCGGTCGGCGGCACCCAGTCGCCGGGAACGGTCGCCGGCGGGCCGAGGATCGTGTTCTCGTCCTCGCGCACGCCGAGCACGAAGCCGCTGTCGCCACCGCTGAACTGCTGCCAGGTCGGGCCGAGCATCGCGCGCAGGTCGAGATACAGCGCGACGCTGGCGCAGTTCCACTTGCGCGTCTCGTCGGGTTGGGCGGCCCGCACACAGACCAGCACGGGCTGTTCGGCGATCGTCGCGACCAGGCGCTGCACCGCGTCGTCGGCTTCGGTGTGGCGCGTGCGGCGTCCCCACAACATCAGCTTGATCGGCAGGTCGCAGTCCGCCGCGAGGGTGCGCAACGTGCCCAGCTGCCGCGTCTCGCGCAGCAGGCGGTCGACCTCGGTGCGTTCGGGATCGTCCGCCGGGAACGTGGCCGCCAGGCGGATCGCGGCGGCGGTCAGGGCGCCGTCCGAGTGGGCCTCGAGCCGGCTGTCGGCGATGCTGCGCAGCAGGTTCAGGCGGTCGGCCGGCGTGCCCAGTTCGGCCAGCGCCAGGTCAACCGTCAGTCCGTACGGGTCGCTGCGGCTGCGTTGCAGTGCCAGCAGGCCCTTGACCTGTTCGAACTGGGTCTTGGCGTCTTCGATCCTCCTGGTCTTCAGGAGGACTGTGGCGAGCAGGAAGCGCGCGTCCTTCTCGGTCTCCTCGAGGCCGGGGCGCTGCGCTCGCGGCGACGGGTCGTTGGCGTCGCGCGGGTTGGCGATCGCCAGCTGGGCGAGCACGTGCTCGAGCAGCTCGATTGCCTTCCCGAAGCGCTTCTGGCGCAGCAGCAGGTCGGCGCCCCGCACGCAATCGCTGAGCGGATTGTCGCGCTGCGGTTCCTCGGCGAGCGGCAGGTTGATCGCGGAACTCGGCAGTTGCGGCCGGAGCACGCCACCCTGGTCGTCGAGCAACACGATGCCACGCAAGGCCGCGAACTGCACCTGATCGTTGATCGCCAGCGTCGCGCGCACTGGCTCCTGCTTCAGCAGCTGCGCCTGCGACTCCTCGACCAGCAGCGACAGGTAGCGATCGAGCCGCTGTTCGATCGCCTGGCGGGCACTGGCCAGGAACTGGCGGCCCTCGCGCTGCTGCGCCGCCTGCGCCAGTTCGCCGCTGCGTTCCAGTTCACTCCAGCCGAGTGCCGTGAGGATCGCCAGCGGCACCAGGAAGGTGCCGAGCGCCAGCAGGTGGCGGTGGCTGAAGCGGGAACGGGCGGTTGGCATCGGCAGCGAAACCGCCCATCAGCGTAGCCGGGCGCCCGCGACGCGGATAGCCGCGGGCGTCCCGGCGTTGCGTCAGGGCCTGGCGTTCACTGCACGGTGAACACGTAACCGTCGGTCAGCGTGAACAGATCGAACGGCGAGAAGGTGCAGCTCGTCGGCGCGAACAGGTCGAGGCCCTGCACGTAGATCGCGACTCCGAACAGGGTCGGGTTGCTCGGGATCGCCAGCACCGACTGGCCGCCGCTCAGCAGCACGGTGTAGTCGTGCAGCACCGTGCAGCCGCAGATCGGCAGCGCGTTCGGCGTCACGCCGTAGCCGATGAACGGCACGCCGATCGGGTTCAGGATCGTCGTGATCACGTCGGTGCCCGTCTCGGCGGTGCCGGTGGCGACGATGTCGGTGGTGCCGCAGGCGCCGGTCAGGCGCTGCAGCGTCGACGGCTTCGGCAGGAAGCGCACGCCGCGCATCGCGGTGTTCGTCGCTGCGGTCGCCAGCAGGTTCACCGTCGAACCGGCGCCGGTGTCGACGACGCTGATGAGCTGGCCGCCCGCCGTGGTCGCGTAGAGCGTCGTCGTGCCGTTGATGCGGCGGCCGTTGAGACCGCGGCAACCGGCCACGGGTTGCAGGACGTACTGCAGCGTCCAGGTGCCGCCGACGAGCTGGTACTTGTGGATGCCGCCGCCGTTCGCAGGGACGACCGCCGGCACGCGGTCATCGGCGATGTAGAGCGTCTGGGGATCGGCGAACCAGAAGTCGTAGGCCGAAGGGCCGGAGGCAACCGGCAGGCCGGGCAGCACGCTGACGACCGCGCCGCCGAGGGTGGGCAGGCCGGTGCCGACCGCGCACACGCTGTAGTAACCCGTCGACGAGCTGGTCGTGTAGAGCTGGCCGTTGTAGATGCCGACGACGCGCGTGTTCTGCGGGGCGCCGCTGTTGATCGCCGTCGTCGTCGCGGCGCCGAGCGGCACGTAGCGCACGCCGCCGTTGGTCGCCGCAGTGCCGCTGGTCCAGAAGCCGGTGCCGTCGGCCGTCACTGCGGCGCGTGGGTTGGCGTTCGAACCGGTGGCGCCACTGTAGGCGTCGGTGATCGTCGTCGACGTGTCGATGATGGCAGTGAGGTCGACGCGGGCGACACAGCGCGGCGTCGTCGCGGCCGCCGTCGCCGGCACGGCGCCGAGTCCCGGCGGCACGGCGTAGCCCGCCAGCGTCAGGTAGAGGCCGTTGGTCGACAGGTTCAGGAAACCCTCCGACGTCGAGGTTCCCGAGTTGGTGAACGGCTGGTTGCTGCCCGAAACCGTCGTCGGCAAGGGCACCGACTGCACCAGCACACCGGCGGTCGTGTACTCGTCGAGGAAGGTCGCGGTCGAGGCATTGGTCAGCGCGGCAGAACCGTCACCGACGCGCACCACGACGAGGTTGCCGATGGTGAACGGGGCCTGGGCGGATGCCGGAACGAGGCAGAGGAGGGCCGCGCCGAGGATGGCTGCGGTCTTGGTGGTGGATGGGATCATTGGCTCCTGGATGGGCGAGACGTTCGGAGCATGACACACCAAGCCGCCGTCGTTGTCGACGCCGCCGCTGACGTCTGGCGGAACCTTCATGCCGCGTTCCCATACGCCGCTGCGGATCCGTCGGCGATCAGCGCGGTGCGCGGCGCAGCTCGACCCGGTCCACGTGGAGGGGCAGTGCGATGCCATCGGCGATCCGCAGTTCGTATACGCCATCGGCCGCGATCACGATCTCGCCGGCTTCACTCGCCAGTGTGTCCGCGATCTGCAGGCGCAACCGGGGCACGGCTGGCGACGTCTCGACGCGCCAGGTGCCGGCCGGCAGCGCCAGCGTCAGCGCGGCGCCGGCGGTCCGCAGGTCGGCGC
>JBASWX010000010.1:0-3496 GCA_049276695.1 Planctomycetota bacterium | reverse complement strand
GGGCGCGGCGATCGCGCGGCCCGACCACGCCGCGGCGTGCCACGCGTGCGCACCGCCCTGGCTGCTGCCGTACACCGCGACGCGCGACGCATCGATGACGCCGGCCCACGCCGGATTGCCGGCGACGAACAGGATCTGCTCGGCGAGGTCGTAGCGTTCGATCGGCCCCCACATCGTCGAGCCGGCGTGCAGGTGGCCCGGGTTGAGCACCAACGCCTGGCCGTGCGCGCGCACGTCGTAGCTCCACACCGCGTAGCCCTGGCCGGCGAGCGCCTGCTGCAGCTGCTGGTCGAAGCCGCGGGTCTGCCCGTACGGGTGCACGACCACCACCAGCGGCCAACCGCAGGTCGGCGGCGCGCCGATCGGCAGGATCAGCGTGCCCATCGTCTGGTAGCCGTCGCTGTAGGTGACCGGCACGAACAGATCGAGGCTCGTCGGCAGGCCGCCCGCCGGCGGCGTCGGCCGCGGACACGCTTGCGCGGTGACGCCGGCGGCGAGCACGGCGGTGACGAGGAGTGCGACGAGCACGGGCCGGGAGCATAGCAACCCGCCGCGCGCCGGTCCCGCCGTCGCGGGCTCGGGGTTTTCGGCGGCGAAGTGGCACGGCCGCCAGCCGCTGGCGACAGTCCCCGCCTTCGCGCCTCCGCAGCGCCGTTCGCGGCGATGCCACGGCCCCTTCCCGTTCCCCGCATCGATGCGACGACTCCTTCGACTGGTTCTCGTTCCGTTCGCCGCCGGCACACTGGCGCTGCTGCCCGCGCAGACCAAGGGCACTGCGCTCACCGCCGAGCAGGTCACCGCGGTGGCGAAGGCGGTGCAGGAACGCTTCGCGGTGAAGGGCCTCGCGCTGGCCGTCGTCCAGGATGGCGAAGTGCTCGCGGAAGTCGCGGCCGGCGAACGTGCGGCGGGCCAGCCGATGACGCCGGCGTCGTTGTGCAACATCGCGTCGTGCAGCAAGGCGTTCACTGCCGCTGCGATCGCGCTGCTGGTGCACGAGGGCAAGTTGCAGTGGGACGACCTGGTCGTCGACTACGTACCGGAGTTCCGGCTCGCCGATCCGTGGATCACCGCACACCTGACGGTGCGCGACCTGCTGTGCCACCGCTCTGGCCTGGTGACCTTCGCCGGCGATCTGCTGTGGTACGGCAGTTCGTACGACGACGCCGAAGTCGTGCGGCGGATGAGCAAGCTGCCGATCCGCCAGCGCTTCCGCGAGCAGTACGGCTACCAGAACCTGATGTACCTGGTCGCCGGAATGATCGTCGCGCGCCGCGCCGGCATGCCGTGGGAGGAGTTCGTCGAGACGCGCTTCCTGCAGCCGCTCGGCATGACGCAGAGCCGGGCGTCGGCGCAGCGACTGCCGGCCGGCGCCGAGAAGGCGCTGCCACACATCAGTGGTGAAGCGATCCCGGACCACGAGTTCGTCGCCTGCAAGCCGGCGGCGTCGATCTACGCGTCGGTGCACGAACTGACGGCGTGGATGCGCATGTGGCTCGATGGCGGCAAACGGCACGGCACCGTGTTGCTGCCGGAGGCGGCACTGCGCGAACTGTGGCGGCCGCACACGCTGCTCGGCGCCGGCAACGGTGCTGGCACCGGCGACTTCCGCAGCTACGGGCTCGGCTGGTTCCTGTCGCTCGAGCGCGGCAACAAGCTGGTCGAACACGACGGCGGCATGCCGGGATTCCTGAGCAAGGTGTCGCTGCTGCCAGCCGAACGCTTCGGCTTCGTGGTGCTCAACAACGGCAACGATGGCGTCGCCAACGAGGCGGTGAAGCGCGCGCTGCTCGCGCTGCGCGCGGGCGGCGACGGGCTCGCCGAGGTCGCGCGGCTGGGCACGGTCAAGGAACGCATCGACGCGCGCGAGACTGCCGAGGTCAAGAAGCGCGAGGCAACGCGGCAGCCGGGGACTGCGCCGGGCCTGCCGCTCGCTGCGTACGCGGGCCGCTACGAGGACGATTGCTACGGCCCCGCCACAGTCGAACTCACTGGCGAACAGGTGACGATCGCGCTGCTGCCGTCGCGGGCACGGCTGTCGGGGGCGATGCAGCACTGGCACCACGACACCTTCCGCGTCGACTGGCCGGATCGCTTCCTGCCGTTCGCCCTGGTGCGCTTCGAACTCGACGTCCATGGCGCCGTCGCCGGCTTCCGGATCGACTGCCCGAGCGCCGACTTCGACTTCGCCGCACTGGACTTCCGGCGCGCGCCCGCTGGCAAGTGATCAGCCGAGCAGTCGGGCCGCGATCGCGCCCGGCTCCTGCCCGAGCGTGATCGCGTTCGCGGCGAGGCCGAACGCGACCAGCCGCTCGCGGTCGTTCGCGTCGCGCACGAACACCGTCTCGGTCGCCATCAGGCTCGCGGCCAGCAGGTCGCCGCGGTTGCGGAATGCGTCGGCGGGCGGTCGGGACCACCACGAGGTGGTGCAACAACGGCGGCAGCGTTCGACGTCGGTGAACTCCCGGCACGGGGAACCGTCGGCGAACATGAGGTCGCCGCGATGGCAGACGACTTCCTCGGCGCGGGCGATCGCGAAGCAGCGCACGCCGAGCCGCTCGGCGAGCCAGCAGACGTTCGGCGAGCCGCGGGCGCCGACGCCGACGTGCACGACTGCACTCAGTCGGGTCGCGCGCGCCGCGGCCGTCAACGCCAGTTCGACGGCGAGATGGCGGTTGTCGGCCGCGACCCTGGCGACGCCGGGTGGGGGTCGCAATGCCATCGCCTGGAGGTCGACGCCGGGCGGAGCCGGCGGCAACGGCTGGCCGGCGCGTGCGACCGCCAACCACGACACGCCGGCACCGCGCGCGAGCAGTTCCCGCGCCAGCGCCTGGACCGCGGCGTGGCTCCAGTGCGGGCCGGGTGCGTAACCGGGCGAACTGACCAGCACGACGCGCGCCGTCACGCCGACTCCCCCGCCAGCGCCGAGCGCAGCGCCGCCCGTGCACGGCCGTCGAGTTCGCCCAGCCCATCGCGCCGCAGCAGGAAGTCGAGCGCGACCAGCGCGCAATTCGGCTTCCAGACGTCGTCGCCGCGCAGGGAAGCGGCGAGGCGCGCCAGCGGCCACAGCTCGAAGCGTTCGACCTCGCCATCGACCGGGTGCGGCGTGAACGCGGCGGGCAGTTCGAGGTCGAAGCAGTGCAGCGTGTCGGCCTTGCTGTCCTGTCCGTCCTGCCAGACGTAGCGCAGGTCGCCGACCGCGACCGCGCGCCCCGCCAGCTCCGGCCCGATGCCGGCTTCCTCGTGGCATTCCTTGACCAGCGTCAGGCGCGGCGACGAACCGAGCGCCTGGCCGCCGGCGACCAGGTTGTCGAGGTGACCGGGGAACGTGCGCTTGCCGCGCGCGCGCACCGCGACCCAGGTCGCGAGCCCGTCCGGGCGGGGCACGAAGCCGTTCAAGTGCACGCCGTGCGCGCGCACGCCGAACCACGGCACGACGCAGCGGTCGAGCTGCAGCAACGGCTCCGCGTCGGGCGTCGGCGCGACCGGGTAGACCTCG
>JBASWX010000009.1:0-2234 GCA_049276695.1 Planctomycetota bacterium | reverse complement strand
GGACCCGCACGACCTCGGGGATCACGTCGCCGGCGCGCTGGATCTCGACCAGGTCGCCGGCGCGCACGTCGCGTTCGGCGAGCAGGGCCCAGTTGTGCAGCGACGCGTTGCGCACGGTGACACCGCTGAGCTCGATCGGCTCGAGTTGCGCGACCGGCGTCACGGCGCCGGTTCGGCCGACCTGGGCGCCGATCGCCAGCACGCGCGTCGTGCCCAGTGCCGCAGCGAACTTGTAGGCCATCGCCCAGCGCGGCGTGCGCGAGGTGCGGCCGAGGTGCTGCTGCCAGTCGAGGCGGTCGACCTTGGCGACGATGCCGTCGAGTTCGTACTTCAGCGTGGCGCGCACCGCGGCGAGTTCGTCGTGGAATGCCAGCACCGCGTCGGTGCCGTCCACGGCGCGGAACGGCTCGGCGAGCTGGAACCCCCATGCCGCGAGCTGTTCGCGCAACCGCTCGTGCGTCGCGAACTCCGCACCCTCGACGTGGCCGATCGCGAAGGCGATGAAGTCGAGTGGCCGCCGCTGCACGATGCGCGGGTCCTGCAGCTTCAGCGTGCCGGCGGTGGTGTTGCGGGCGTTGCGGAACGTGCCCTCGGCACTGGTCTCCTCGCGTTCCTGCAGCCGCGCGAAGCCCTGCTTGCTCATGATCACTTCGCCGCGGATCTCGATGCGGGCCGGGAACGGACCCTTGCCACGCAGCTGCAGCGGCAGGTTGCGGATCGTTCGCAGGTTGGTCGTCAGGTCCTCGCCGGAACTGCCGTCGCCGCGCGACAGGCCGCGCACCAGGCGCCCGTCCTCGTACAGCAGGTTGGCCGAAGTCCCGTCGAGCTTCGGCTCGCAGCTCCAGCGCACCGCCTCGGCCGGCTGCCCGAGCAGCTTGCTGGCGCGGGCCGCGAACTCGCGCGCCTCGTCAGCGGTCATCAGCGACTCGATGCTGCCCATCGGCGACAGGTGCGCGACCGTCGGGAACGCGCCGCCCTTCGGCAGTGGCGCGCCGACGCGCTGCGTCGGTGAATCCCCGGTCACCAGGTCCGGGTGCGCGGCCTCCAGTTCGCGCAGCCGCGCGAACAACCGGTCGTACTCGGCGTCGCTGAGATCGCTCCAACCGCGGTTGTAGTACTGGTCGTCGGCGGTCCGGATGCGGGCCCGCAGCTCGGCGATCTCGCGCTCGGCGGTCACGGTGCCAAGGTCGCGGCCAGGTCCGGCGGCGTCAAGCGTGCCGGCTCCTCGAGAGGTTCGTCGAACAGTGGCCGGATGGCACACGCTCGTCGACCCAGGCGTATGCTGGCGGATGGATGGACCATCCTGATCTGGCAGACCCCGGTTTCGAGCCGACCGACGAACAGCTCGCGCAACTGATGCAGCGGGCGTTCGCCGGTGTGTCCGAACGGCACCAGGAGGTACTGCGGGCCATGCACCAAAGGATCGCCGAGCAAGGCCGGGAGATCCGGCGTCGATGGCAGGAGAGCAAGTCGTGCAACCGGTCCTGATCGTCATCGCCGGGCCGAACGGCTCCGGCAAGACGACGGTGACCGCGCGTTTGCGGCTGGATCGCTGGAGCGAAGGCGTCGAGTACCTGAATCCCGATGACGTTGCCCGCGATCGCTTCGGTGACTGGAACTCGCCCGACGCGGTGATGCGCGCGGCGAAGTGGACGCAGCAACGACGCGAGGAACTGCTGGCGGCGGGCACCGGGATCGCGTTCGAGACCGTGTTCTCGACCCCGGAGAAGCTGCAGTTCGTCGAACGAGCACGGGTTGCCGGATACTTCGTGCGCGTGTTCTTCGTGGGGACGAGCGACCCTGCGATCAATGCGGCGCGGATCGCACACCGCTACATGGCCGGTGGGCATCACGTCCCGATCGAGAAGATCGTCGACCGCTACCAGCGATCTCTGGCCAACCTGCCGCTGATCGTAGACCTGGCGCAGCGGGTGTACGTGTTCGACAACTCCATCGAAGGGGCACCGGCGCGGTTGTGCATTCGGATGGCGGACGGCGGTCTGCGCAAGATCTACGGACCGTTGCCCGATTGGGTCGCCGTGGTCAGCGACGGGCTGCGTCGTCACCCGAAGTTCGTGGACCTGCGGCCTGGCAGTTGAACCGGCGCCATGCGGGTGCTGCGGCGCCGGGTGGGCGACGAGCGTCAGACGATCGCGACCGGGGCGACGCGGAACTGGTTGGTCTCGGCGGCGGTGCGCGCGCCTTCGACGAACTCGTAGCTCGCCTCGGGGCAG
>JBASWX010000008.1:0-2520 GCA_049276695.1 Planctomycetota bacterium | reverse complement strand
GCGCTGACCCGCGTGGTCGAACTGGGCGGCGGCGACGCGCTGACGTTCGGGCTGCTCGGCTTCGCGCTCGGCAGCGGCGACGACCACCTCGGCGCCGAGTCCGCGTACCGCATGGCGGTGATGCTCGATCCGACCACGCTCGATTGGCGGCTCGGCCTGGCCCGCTCGCTGTACCGCCAGCGGCGCCACGCCGACACCGCCGCGCTGTGCGGCACGATGATCGCGCAGCACCCCGACCGCGCCGAGCTATGGCTGCTGCAGGCCAGCGCCCACGTCGGCATGAACGAACTGCGCAAGGCCGCCGAGGGCTTCGAGCTGGTCGACCGCCTCGGCAAGGCGACCGCCGAGAACCTCTACACGCTCGGCGACATCTACACCAACGAGGACCTGCCGGACCTCGCCAGCGGCGCCTACGTGCGCGCAATCGCCAAGGAGGCGAAGCCAGAGCGTGCACTGCGCGCCGCCAAGGCGCTCGCAGTGCGCGGCGCGCATCCCGACTGCAAGAAGGTCGTCGACGCGCTCGACCACGCGCAGGGCGGCAAGCTCGACGACGCGGCGAAGAAGGACGTGCTGCGGCTGCGGGCCCGGATCGCCGCGGCGACCGGTGCTGGCGAGGACGAGGCCCGGGTGCTCGAGCAGATCGTCGTGCTCGATCCGCTCGACGGCGAAGCGCTGATCCTGCTCGGCCAGTACCACGGCCGGCGCGGCGAGCCCGAACGCGCGGTGCTGCAGTTCGAACGCGCAGCCGCGATCCCGGCGTTCGAGGCCGACGCCAAGGTCCGGCACGCGCAGCTGCTGGTCGGCCAGGGCCGCTACGCCGACGCACTGCCGCTGCTGCGGCGGGCGCAGGTAGTGCGGCCGCGCGAACACGTGCAGACGTTCCTCGACCAGGTCGAGCGCACCGCGCAGGCACGCTGACGGTACGGCCGCCGCCGCCCGCCCCGCGGCTCGGGTGCCGCCGGGGTAGCACCAGGCCCGGCCGTGGCACCATGGGCTCGCTGGCGCCGGATGGCACGACGTGGCACAACCTCTCCACCACGCTCCGCCCGCCCGGCCAACCACCCTCCATGCCCATGCCCGTGCGCTCCGACGCGGCAGCGCTGCTGCTGGCGGCACTCGCGCTGCCGGGAGCGCTCACGGCGCAGCGTCTGCCGGTGCAGTCGCTCGGCGTGCGCGACGGGCTGCCGCACGCGCGGGTGAATGCGCTGCTGCAGGACCACAAGGGCTACCTGTGGATCGCCACGTGGGAAGGGCTGGCGCGCCACGATGGCCGGCGCACCGTCGCCTACGGCCGGGCCGACGGGCTGCCGATCAGCCTGGTCAACGCGCTGGCCGAGGACCATCGCGGCGTGCTGTGGGTCGGCACGCACGGCGGCGGCATCGCGCGCTTCGAAGACGAAGGCCCACAACGTGCCGCGTCGCGACAAGTCGGTGTTGCGCAGCCGCGCGCCAAGTTCACCGCATTCACGATCGATGCGGCGCGCGAAGCCAACGTGGTGTCGTCGATCGTCACCTTGCCCGGGCGACTGTTCGTTGCCACCGAGGCCGGCGTCTACGAGGGCACGCTCGACGGCGACGCGACACCACGCTTCCGCGCGCGCTGGCTCGATGCAGTTCCGAACGAGTCGCCGCTCGTGTTCCTGGCACCCGGCGGCGCGGTGTGCTTCGCCGATCGCAACGGCGTACGGCAGATCGATGGCGAGCGCATCGTGCACCATCGCCAGACGCTCGCGGACGGACTGCTGCGGGCAACCGCCGCAGACGGCAACGGGGCGACGTGGATCGCCGGCGAACGTTCGTTGTGGCGGTTCGAGCCACCCGGCGGCGCGCAGCCGGCACGGTTCGAACCGGTGCCCGTCGACCTCGACGCTGGCGAGCGCATCCTCGCACTCGCGCACGACCCGGCCGGAGGGACGTGGCTGGGGACCACCGGGGCGCTGCGCCGGTGCTTCACGCAACAGCCGGCGCGGCTCACGCGCGACAACGGCCTGACCGACGACTGCATCCGTGCGCTGCTGCTCGACCGCGATGGCGCGCTGTGGGCCGGAACACACTACGCCGGTGCGTTCCGGCTCGCCGGCGAGAGCATCGTCAGCTTCGCGCACGCCGCACCGGCGACCGCGTTCCACGCGATGCGCATCGTCGAGGACGGCAGCGGCGGCACGGTCGCAACCACGGCAGCCGCGGGCATGCACCGCCTCACGGACGGGCGGTTCGAGACGCTGCCCGGTTCCAGCGCGCCACCGTTCGACGCCGTGCACAACCGGCTGCGGCGCGGCCGGACCGGCGACTGGTGGATCGGCACCGAGGCCGGCTTGTTCTGGTGCGCTGGCCCCGACCTCGACGTGCGAAGAGCACAGCGGGTCGCCGGGCCCGACGCCGGCGAGCGGGTGTTCGGCGAGGTGTACGAGGACCAGGACGGCGCGATCTGGTTCAGCACCGGCGACGCGGCCCTGTGGCGGATCGACGCGAACGGCCGCGACGGCGGCGGCGCGCCGACTGCCGCGCGCGTCGCTACCG
>JBASWX010000007.1:0-9487 GCA_049276695.1 Planctomycetota bacterium | reverse complement strand
CTCGATCGCCTGCCACAGTTCGGGCAGGCCGCGCCGCGTCAGCGCCGACGCCAGCAGCACCGGCGGGGGGGCGGCGTCGCCGCCGTGCAGCACCCGCATCGCCAGCGTGCACTGCTGCGAAGCGCGGTCGGCGGCGGCGGCGAGATCGCCATCGGCTTTGTGCACGAGCACCGCATCGGCGAGTTCCATGACGCCGCGCTTGATGCCCTGCAACTCGTCGCCGGCCGCGGGCGACAGCAGCAGCAGGAAGAAGTCGACCATGCCGTGCACCGCGACCTCGGACTGGCCGGTGCCGATCGTCTCGACCAGCACGACGTCGTGGCCCGCCGCCTCGCACAGCAGCAGCGCCTCGCGCGTGTGTCTGGCGACGCCGCCGGGCGCTTCGGCGCCGGGCGACGGCCGGATGAACGCGGCGGGGTGGCGGCTCAGTTCCGTCATGCGCGTCTTGTCGCCGAGGATGCTGCCGCCGCTGACCGCCGAACTGGGATCGACCGCCAGCACCGCGACCTTGCGGCCGGCGGCGCACAGGTCGATGCCAAGCGCTTCGATCAGCGTGCTCTTGCCGACGCCGGGCGCGCCGGTGATGCCGATGCGCAGCGAGTCGCCGGTGTGCGGCAGCAGCGCCTGCAGCAGCGCCTCCGCCGCCGCTTCGTCGGCCGGCCGCATGCTCTCGACCAGCGTGATGCCGCGCGCCAGCGCCGCCCGGTCGCCGGCGCGGATCGCGTTCGCGAGTTCGGGTCCGGTGCTCACCATCGGAACGCTACGCGGTGCCGGGCCAGGTTGCAGCGGTCTGCCGGCTCCGCGGCGCGCACCAGTCACCAGTGCGTCGACGTGTAGTCCTTGAGGAACTGGCCCCACACGTGCACGCCGGTGTTGAGGCCGGTGAAGATCGGATCGACGATGCGCGCGGCGCCGTCGACGATGTCGAGCGGCGGGTGGAAGCCGTGCTCTGCGGTCTTGCGCGCGGCGATCTCGGCCGGGTCCTCGTCGGTGACCCAGCCGGTGTCGACGCTGTTCATGTGGATGCCGTCCCGCAGGTAGTCGCGCGCCGAGGTCCGGGTCAGCATGTTCAGCGCCGCCTTCGCCATGTTGGTGTGCGGGTGCTTGTCGGTCTTGAACGAGCGGTAGAACTGCCCCTCCATCGCGGAGACGTTGACGATGTGCTTGTCGCGCGTCGCGACGCGCAGCATCAGCGGCTTCAGCCGCGCATTGAGTACGAACGGGGCGATCGCGTTGACCAGCTGGACCTCCAGCAGCTCGATCGTCGTCACGTCGGCGAGCGGCATGCGCCAGCTGTTGTGGCCGCGGCGGTCGACCTGCTGCAGGTCCTGGTCGAGCGCGCCGCGCGGGAAGATCGACTCCGAGCGGTCGTGGTCCTCGGCGAGCAGCGGGTGCTGCGACAGTTCGGCGGCGTCGGCGAGCCCGCGCCCGTTCGCCGCGGCCGTCGTTGGCAGCGCGTGGCCGCCGGGCAGTGCGCGCCCGCAACGCAGGGCTTCGTGTGAGTGCAGTAGTGCCTGCGCGGACGGCGGCAGCGCCGCCAGCGGCTGCCGTTCGCCGGCCATCAGGTGCTGGTAGAAGCCGGCCGGCCGCCGCACCGTCTGGCAGGCGTTGTTGATCAGGAAGTCGAGCCGGTCGAGCGTGGCATTGCAGTGGCGTGTGAACGCTTCGACGCTCGGCGTGTGCCGCAGGTCGAGGCCGTGTACCTGCAGCCGGTCGGCGAACGCCGCGAAGTCCGGCTCGCGGGCGTACCGCAGCGCGGCGTCGTGCGGGAAGCGCGTGGTCGCGAGCACGCGACAGCCAGCGCGCAGCAGCAGGATGCTGGCCTGGTAGCCGATCTTGACGCGGGCGCCGGTGACGATGGCGCCGCGGCCGCGCAGGTCGGCGGTCTGCGTGCGCTTGCAGTAGTTGAGGTCGCCGCAGGTGCGGCACATCGAGTCGTAGAACGGGTGCAGCTCGGTGAACGCGACCTTGCACACGTAGCAGTTGCGCTGGTCGCGCACGGTCGCGGGCGCCGGCACCTGCACGCGATCGCGCAGCGCCTCGTCGATGTCGGCGCCGGGCGCGACCGGCGGCGGCACCGGCGGCGGGGTCAGGAACACCAGCTCGCGGCGCTGCCTCCGGATGCCGGTCGCCGACAGCTTGCGTTCGTCTTCGCGCCGCTTGTCCTCCTTGCGTTGCCGCCGGGCCTCGCGCAGGAACTCGCGCTTCTGCCACGGGTCGGGTCGCGCCACCCGGCCCGCCGTCTCCAGCAGGGCCCGCCGCAGTTCCTCGTCGAGGTGGACGAGCAGGCCGCGGTCGGCGAGCACGTCGCGGAAGAAGGCGAGGGCCGCGCGGGCGCGGGCCTGGATGTCGTCCGGTGGGAACTGATTCGGGGCACTCACGAGGAACGTTGCAGCAGCTGCGCGCCAGGACCCGGCTCGTGGTGGACCGCAATCGCTGGGGGCCGGGAGGGGCGCAACATACGACCCGGAGCGGGCCGGCGCGCGCAAGCCATCGCTTGCCGGCGGGTTGGCGCAGCCACTCTCCGGTTTTCGGAGAGTTCTCGGGGCGGTGGTTAAGAAACCGACAAGGCGGGGATTCAGCCCACGAGGTTCACCGTGCTCGCCATCCCATCTCCGGACGTCCTCCTCAACCTGTTCGCCAGCGCCGGCCAGCTGCTGGGGCTGCTCGCCCTCGCTCTCGGCGGCGGCGCCTTCGTCAAGCAGCGCAACTCGATCGGCGGCAAGCCGGTCCGGGCTACGTCGCGCTGGCCGTTCCTGGTGTCGGTGGGGCTGTTGCTGTCGGTCAGCTGCGGCTTCCTGCTGTACTTCCTGCACGTCCAGGACGTGAACAACCAGCGGCTGCGCACCAACCTGGTGCGCAAGTCGATGGAGGCGGACAAGGCGGTCGGCGACACCTCGCTGAAGACGCTGTCGTTCAGCGGCCAGAGCAAGCACCCGCAGGGCGTCACCACCGACACGCTGGCGCAGTGGCTCGACGAAGGCAAGCCGCTGAACATCATCGACGTGCGCGAGCCGGAGGAGGTCGAGATGGGCCAGATCGCCGGCGCGTGGGCGCGGCGGTACCCGGATCTGCAGGTCGACCACGCTGGGCTCGTCGTCGACGGCAAGGCCACGCTGCTGGTGTGCGAGTCGGGCAACCGCAGCTCGGAGCTGGTCGACTGGTTCGGCAAGCGCGGCATCGCGACGCACTTCGTGGTCGGCGGCTACGAGAAGTGGGTTGCCGAGTACCGGCCGATGACCGGCCAGCGCGCCGACGGCAGCGAGATCCGTGCGACGCCCGACTTCCCGCAGAAGCAGATCCTGCTCGACACGCCCGAGGTGGTGGCGCTGTTCACCGAACAGCAGGCGCTGTTCGTCGACGTGCGTTACCCCGAGGACTTCGCCCGCGGCCACCTGCCCGGAGCCGTCAACATCCCGCTGCGCAAGATGCTGGCGGCTGAGGCCGACGCGGCGCTGCGCGAACTGCCGGCGCGACCGATCGTCACCGTCTGCTACGACAAGCGCAGCTCGTTCTACGGCCTGCTGGCCGGGCTGCGGCTGCACCGCATGGGCAAGGACTTCCGCGGCCGCTACACGGTGCCGCACGAGTTCGCGCTGCCGGCGGCCGAAGGTGCCTGGGTCGCCGCATGGAAGGCCGACCGCGAAGGCGACACGCTGTTCGGCAAGGTCGGCACCTCGGTCGGCGCCCTGGTCGCGTGGCTGGCCGAACGCTTCGGCCTGCTGGCGGCGATCGTGCTGCTGGTGGTGCTGCTGCGCACCGCGATGCTGCCGTTCTCGCTGTTCGCCGAACGCGACCAGTGGGCGCAGCGCCGGTTCGCGCCGCGCTTGCAGGAACTGAAGGCGCAGTGGGCGCACGATCCGATGGTGTGGCGGCGCGAGGCGATGCGGGCGCTGAAGGCGGCCGGCGTGTCGCCGCTGCGCAACCTGGTCGGGGCGCTGGTGCAGATCGCGCTGTTCGCCGCCGCGTTCGCCGGCGTCAACGAGATCGCCGGCAAGGCGCCGCTCGCGGTGCTGTGGTTCGACCTGTCGCTGG
Source organism: Planctomycetota bacterium (assembly GCA_049276695.1). GTDB lineage: Bacteria > Planctomycetota > UBA1135 > UBA1135 > UBA2386 > UBA2386. The sequence goes on along the minus strand of JBASWX010000007.1, from coordinate 5,452 downwards.
CCGATGCGAGCGGCGTGCTGCCGCTGCTGTTCGGCCTGGTGATGGCGGGCTTCGTGCGCCAGCAGCAGCAGAACAAGCGGCGCTGGGTCCTGCCGGCCGTGTTCGTGATCGGCATGACCGCACTGGTGTGGCAGAGCCGGGCCGCGGTGCTGCTCTACCTGATCGCCAGCCTCGGCCTGATGGCGGCACAGACGTGGCTGCAGCGTCGCTGGCTCGCGCGCGGGCATCGCCAGGGCATGCCGGTGGCGCTGCCGGCGCCGGTGGCGTTGGTGCCACTGGAGCGCGCCGGCGACCATCCGGAACTCGGCAACAAGGCCGTGCGGCTCGGCCGCATGCTGACGGCGGGGTTGCCGGTGCCGGCGGGCTTCGTCGTGCCGACCGGGATCCCGCTCACCGACCCGGCGCTGGCCCGGGCGGCGGCGCGTGCGCGGATCGAGACGGCCGCGGTGCGCAGCTCGGCCGTCGGCGAGGACAGCGCGACCGCCAGCATGGCCGGCATGTTCCGCACCGAACTCGATGTGCCGGTGCCGGCACTGGCTGTCGCCGTCGGTCGCGTCATCGCGTCGTACCGCGGCCGCTCCGGCGGCGTCGTGGTGCAGAGCTTCCGGCGCGCGCAGTACTCCGGCGTGCTGTTCACGGTCGATCCGGCCCATGCCGGGCGCCTGCTGGTCGAACTGGTGGCGGGCGGTTGCGACGAACTGGTCAGCGGCCGCGCCACGCCGAAGTCGTTCCGCTTCGGTCGCGTGACCCGCGAACTGGTCGGCGAGCAGGCCCCGCCGCTGCCGCTGGACGATCTGCTGGCGCTCGCGGCGCGCGTCGAGGCGCTGTTCGGCAGGCCGCAGGACATCGAGTGGGTGCACGCCGATGGCCGCTTCCAGCTGGTGCAGGCACGCGACATCACCGTGCAGCCGGGCCAGGACAAGAAGGCGGCGGCGATCGAGGCCGAACGCGGCCGCCTGCTGGCGGCGTTCGCGGCCTCGCCCGCAGACGAGGTCGTGCTCGAGCAGACCGAGATCTCCGAGTTGCTGCCGGCGCCGACGACCTACAGCCTCGCGCTGTTCCAGTCGCTGTGGGAAGCGGGCGGCACCGTCGATCGCGCCTGCCGCAGCCTCGGTGTGCCGTACGACGTCGGCGTCGACGCGCCGCCGCTGGTGCAGACGGCGTTCGGTCGCTGCTACGTCGCGACCGCGCAGCGTCGCGCGCGCAGTCGCCGCGCGCTGTCCGGCCTCACGAGCTTCCGGCTGGCGACGACCGCGCAGGGTCTCGAAGCCGGGTTCGTCGCCGCCCAGACCGAACGCACGCAGCGCATCGTGCGTCTGTCGGCGATCGACCCGGCGCTGCTGCCGGACGCCGAGCTGCTGGCGCTGTGCGACGAGGTGCGCGCGCACTTCGTCGAGGACACCTATGCGGAGGCCGAGGCGATCAACGTCGTCGCCGCGTTCTTCGTCGACGCCGCGCGCCGCCAGGCGCAGAAGGCGGGGTTGGACTTCGCGGCGCTGCTGCGCGATCCGGCTGGCAACGTGGTCAGCCGCGCGTTCGCCCACCTCGCCGGGCCGGGCAGCGACGATTCCCGGATCGACGCGTTCCTGCGCGACTTCGGGCACCGCGCCCGCCACGACTTCGAACTGGCCGAAGAGCGGTACCGCGAAGAACGTTCGCGGCTGCACGGAATGTTGGCGCGCGGCGAGGCGCGGCCGGCAGCGGCCGAAGTGGCAGCGGTGGTGCCGGGCTCGCGCCTGCTGGTCACCGCGGTGCAGCGGGCCAAACGCTGCCAGGCGCTGAAGGAAGAGTGCAAGCACGCGGCGATGCGCGAGCTGGCGCTGCTGCGGTCGCTGCTGGTGCACGTCGGCGCGCGTTTCGGCCTCGGTGACCGCGTGTTCGATCTGTCGCCGGCGGAGGTCGCGCGGTTGCTGGAGCCGGAGACCCGGGCCAAGGCGCTGGCGACCGCCCGGCAGCGGGCGTCGCTGCGCACCGCATTGCTGGCGGTCGAAGTGCCGGCGAAGCTGACGCGCGCCAGCCTCGAGCGGCTCGGCGAGGTCGAGGTGGTGCTGCCGGCAGCGGCTGGCCTCACCGGCACCTGCGTCGCGGGCAGCCGCGAAGTCGTCGGCCGCGTCCGCGTGCTCGAGTCCGCCGACCAGCTCGGCGACCTGCAGCCCGGCGAGATCCTGGTCACGCGCTGCACCGACCCGTGCTGGCTGCCGGCGTTCGCGAGCGCGCGCGGCCTGATCACCGAGATCGGCGGCTGGCTGTCGCACGCGGCGATCCAGGCGCGCGAACACGACCTGGCGACGATCGTCGGCGTCGAACGCGCGACGCGGCGCCTGCGCACCGGCGACGTCGTGTGCCTGCGGCGCGATGGCATCGTCGTGCTGGTGCCGGAACGGCGCCGGCCGCGGCAGCCGGTCGACGTCGCCGGCGAACTGCGGCTCGGCGCCCGCAGTCAGGCGATCCGGGTCCGCGATCTCGGCGTCGATGGCGCCCTGATCGAGGTCGGCAATCCCGCCGAACTTCCCGACACGCCGTTCGAGCTGCACTTCGGCGGCGAGGCGCACGCGGCCTCGGTGGTATGGCGCAATTGCACGCGCGCCGGCGTCAAGTTCGACAGCGTGCTGCCGGCACCCGGCACCGCTGTCTCCAATGGGGAAAGTCCTGCATTGGTGCGGCTAAGCCGGCACGGTGGTGCGCGCCGATAGTCGGCGCATGACCAGAATCCTCCGCCAGGCGCTCGTTCTTGGCTCGATGGTGGCGGCGCTCGCGGCGCAAGCCACGCCGCCGACGCAGCTCACCCTCGGCATCTACTCGTTCAAGAAGCGCACCGAGGTCTGGAAGCAGTTCCAGCCGGTGACGCAGGAGCTGTCGCGGTTGATGAGCGCGCAGCTCGGCACGCAGGTGACCGTCGAACTGTCGGTGCCGCCGAGCTACGAAGAGTGCCTCGACCAGTTCGTCGCCGGCAAGATCGACATCGTGCGCTTCGGCCCGGCCTCGTACGTGCTGGCCAAGCAGCGGGCGCCCGGCGTGCAGCTGCTGGCGGCCGAACGCGAGGACGCCAAGGGCGTCGGCCTGATCGTCGTGCGCGACGACAGCCCGATCACCAGCCTGGCGCAACTCGCCGGCAAGAAGTTCGCGTTCGGCGACAGCCAGTCGACCATCGGGCGCTACCTGTCGCAGGCCGAACTGGTCAAGGCCGGCATCCTGCAGCGCGACCTGGAGAAGTCCGAGTACCTCGATCGCCACGACAACGTGTTCAAGTCGGTCGAGATCGGCGACCACGACGCCGGTGCCCTGCACGCCGACACGTTCAAGGAACTGAACGCCAAGGCCGCGCACAAGCTGCGCGTGCTGCACCCGTTCGACAACGCGCCCAAGCCCTGGCTGGCGCGCCCGGGCCTCGCGCTGGAGATCACCAATGCGCTGACCGCGAGCCTGCTGAGGGTCGCCGACCCCGAATCGCTGAAGGCGCTGAAGGTGCCCGGCTTCGCCGTGACCAGCGACGCCGAGTTCGAGATCGTGCGCACCGGCATGGCGGCCTCCGAGAAGTTCGCGCCGGCGGCAGCGGCGACTCCGGCCAAGGAGCCCGCGCCCGCCCCGGCGCCGGCGCCGAACAAGGGCTGAGGCCTTGACGCAGCGCGACGACTCCAAGCAGAGCGGCCTGCTCGCGTGGCGACGCGAGCTGGGCGTGCGCATCGTCGCGATCCTGCTCGTGGTCACCGGGCTCGCGGCCGTCATCGAGGGCATCGTCGATTGGCGGTCGACCGAGACCTCGATGCGCGAGGACCTCGAGACCCGCGGCGGTGGGTTGGCTCGCAGTGTCGCCCGCTACCTGCGGGAGATGCTCGTGCCGCCGTACCCGACGACGGACATCGAGGACTTCATCGACGACCTGATGGCGAAGGACGGACCGGTGTTCGTCGCGGTGGTGCGCGGCGATGGCGTCGCCATCGCCACCTCGCCGCGCGGTGTCGATCCGACGCACGAGGACGACCAGGTGCTGGTCATCCACGAGGCGGTCGTGCCGCCGGGCTCCAAGCTGGCGCTGGCCCATGTGCATCTCGGGATGTCGCTGGCGAAGATGCGGGAGAAGCTGCGCGACCGGATCGAACGCCTGCTGCTGCGTTCCGCGATCAGCGCCCTGCTGGTGGGCCTGGCGATCTGGCTGGTGCTGCGCCGCGTCGTCGTGCAGCCGCTGCGGCACCTCGACCAGGAAGCGCAACGGCTCGCCAGCGGCGACCTCGCGACGCCGCTGCACGACTACGGGCAGACCGAGATCGGGCGCCTGGGCCGCACGCTCGACGAGATGCGGACCAACCTGGCGCAGAGCCACGCCGCGATCGCCGACCAGAACAAGCGATTGGTCGAACTGGATCGGCTGAAGAGCCAGTTCCTGGCCAACATGAGCCACGAGATGCGCACGCCGCTGACCAGCATCCTGGGCGAGTCCGAGATGCTCGGCGAAGTGCTGGCGATGCACGAAGAAGGCGCGGTCGCCACGCGCGCGATCCACCGCAACGGCGTGCGCTTGCTCGAACTGGTCGATCGCATGCTCGACCTGGCCAAGGTCGAATCCGGCAACCTGCTCGTCAGCAAGCAGCCGTGCCGCCCGGCCGAGGCGATCGTGCAGGCGTGCGAGCGCTTCGAGGCCGAGGCGCACCGCAAGGGCCTGCGGCTGCTGGTCGACGTCACCGGGCTGCAGGGCGTCGCGGTGCTGACCGACCCGTCGCGGCTGCAGCAGATGGTCGCCAGCATCGTCGGCAACGCGGTCAAGTTCACCGCCGCCGGCAGCGTCACCGTCACCGGCTCGCTGCAGACCGCGGCCAAGCGGCAGACGCTGTCGATCGTCGTCGCCGACACCGGCATCGGCATGCCCAAGGCGTTCCTGGCCGGCGGCATCGCCGCGTTCAAGCAGCAGGACGAGTCGATGACGCGCCGCCACGAAGGGCTCGGGCTCGGGCTCTACGTGACGCAGCAGATCGCCAAGAGCTTGAACGGCGAGCTGACCGTGACCAGCGAGCCGGGGCGCGGCACCACCGCCGAGATCCGGATCAAGGTCGAGCCGTGGTTCCAGTCGCCCGAGCCGGCCGCCGGTGCGCCGGCGGCGAAGCCGAAGGCGCGCGTGCTGGTGGTCGACGACGCCCGCGACAACCAGCACCTGCTGAAGGCGATGCTGCAGAAGCTCGGCCACACCGTCGAACTGGCCGACAACGGCCGCGTCGGCGTCGACACGGTCAAGGCCGCGCGGCCCGGCGCGCAGTTCGACCTGGTGCTGATGGACCTGCAGATGCCCGAACTGGACGGCTTCGGCGCGATCCAGGAGCTGCGCGGCCTCGGCTACACGATGCCGATCGTGGCGCTGACCGCGCACGCGCTGGCCGATGACCGCGAACGCTGCTTCCTCGCCGGCGCCACCGCCTACGAGACCAAGCCGATCACGCGCCAGCGCCTCGCCGACGTCGTC
>JBASWX010000006.1:0-7768 GCA_049276695.1 Planctomycetota bacterium | reverse complement strand
GGGCCGGGGGGCGGGAGCGGGTCGCGGCGAGGAACTGGGCGCGGGGCGGGGCGATGGGCGGCCGTTCTCGCTGCCGCGCTGCGCGCACAAGGGGGTGATGACCGACAGCAGCAGGGCAACGATCAGGAGACGCTTCATCTGGGGCATGTTGAGAGCCTCGTCGGGTTCCGCAGGCGACAACTGTCAGCAACAAGGATACCGGAGCGCAGCGGCCGCCGCGCGCCCGTCGCACGGGGCAAGAAGCCCACGTTGTGGCGGCGGGAGGCGGCCAGGATTGCGCGATGGCGCCGGCGTGAACGCTGGTGTCTCGGGTTGTTGTCTCCCGCAGGAGACACGTCGCAGGGGCACCGCCTCTGCCGCGGTGGCACGGTCTGGCCAGCTTCGAGCGTGGGGTTGCGCGGGCGCCAGTGGCACGATGCCGGGATGCGGTTCCTGGCGACGATCTTCCTGCGCGGCCTCGCCGCGATCCTGCCGTTGGCGTTGACCGGCTACCTCGCGTACGCCGCCGTGGTCGCCGGGGAGTCGCTGCTGCGCAGCGTCGTGCTGCTGTTCCTGCCGCCCGAACGCTACTGGCCGGGCATGGGCTTCCTGCTGTCGATCGCGCTGGTGTTGGCGATCGGGCTGTTGATGTACTCGTTCGTGGTGCGGCGCGTGTACCGGGTGCTGACCGCACTGCTCGAGCGCATCCCGGTGGTGAAGTCGATCTACGGGATGCTGGCCGACGTGGTGCGGTTGTTCGCGAGCGGCGAGGAGCGGCCATTCCGCAAGGTGGTGCTGGTGAGCCCGCAGCCGGGCTGCGAGCTGATCGGGTTCCTCACCAAGGACGACTTCAGCGACGTGCCGGACGTCGGCGCCGGCAAGGTCGCGGTCTACCTGCCGATGAGCTACCAGCTCGGCGGTTTCACCGTGGTGCTGCCGAAGGAGCGGGTGCGCGAGATCGCGATGTCGGTCGAAGACGCGCTGCGCTTCTGCGTCACCGCCGGCGTCGCGCAGAAGGCGATGGGCTGACCGAGCGATCGATGGGCAACGCGACGGGTTCACCCGGCGCGTCGAGCAAGCAACTGCGACAACGGCATTCCCTCGAGCCGCGGTTCTTGTTTCGATGCCAGTTGCGATGGTGCTCGCGGTCCCAGCGAACTTGAAGGAACTGGACGAGCTGCTCCGGCGGCCGGAGGGGGACCGGATCGAGTGGAAGCGATCCACCGGTGAGTTGCGCGATGCAATGCACACCGTCTGCGCCTTCCTGAATGGCAACGGCGGCCTGGTGCTGTTCGGGATCCGTCCGGATGGTCGCGCCGAGGGGCAGCAGGTGTCCGACCAGACGATGCGCGACATCGCCGAGGCGTTCGACCGGTTCGAGCCACCGTACAAGACGCCAGTCGAACGAATCGATGTCGGTAGTGGTCGAGAGGTGCTGGTGCTCCGCGTCGAGCGCAGCACTGGCGCGATTCCGTTCGTGTACGACGGCCGCGCCTACCAGCGGGTCACGAGCACGACGCGCAGGATGTCGCAGGAGGAGTACCAGGAGCTGTTGCTCGATCGCCTGCACGGCAGTCGTCGCTGGGAGAATGGTCCGGCTCCGGAGGTCACAGGGAAGGACATCGATCGCGAAGAAGTGCTCCGCATGCTGAAGTACGCGCGCTGGGCCGGTCGCCTCAGCGGGCCAATGGGGCGGAGCAACGTCGAGATCCTCACTCGCCTCGGCCTGTACGAGGACGGGCACTTCCTGCGCGGTGCCGTGGTGTTGTTCGGCAAGAAGTTCCTGCCGCACTACCCGCAGTGCGAACTGCGCATGGCCCGCTTCCGCGGCACCGAGAAGCTCGAGTTCCTCGACCAACGCCAGTTGCGCGGGCCCGCGTTCAAACTGCTCGATGAGGCCGAACTGTTCTGTGAGCGGCACTTCCCGAAGCCCGCCAGGATCGTGCCGGGGAATTGGCGGCGCGAGGAGAAGCCGCTGATCCCGGTGGACGCGATGCGCGAGATCCTCGTCAACGCGCTGATCCATCGCGACTACGCCGTCGCCGGTGGTGCCGTGTCACTCGCAGTCTTCGATGATCGCGTCGAGGTGTGGAGCGAGGGCAGGTTCCCGAAGGGGATCGACCCGGCGACCCTGACGCAGGCACACAAGTCGGTGCCGCGGAACCCGCTCATCGCCGAGGCATTCCATCGCGCGGGACTGGTGGAGCGGTGGGGTACCGGTACGGCGCGGGTGGCGACGATGTGCAAGGCGGCGGGGATCCCCACGCCGGAGTTCCAGGAGATCACGGGGGCGGCGGTGGTGACGTTCCGGGTGAGTGTCGGGACGACGGCGCCGGTCGTTGGCAAGGTAGAGTCGGAGGTAGAGTCACGGCTAGAGTCGCAGCTAGAGTCACGGCTAGAGTCACGGCTAAAGTCGCAGCCGGGGTCGCTGGAACGCCGAGTCCTGACCTGCCTCCTCAAGGGGCCGCTGGGCAAGCGAGACATCTCGGCTTGCCTCGAGCAGAAAGTTGTTTCGGGTCAACTGCACAAGGTCATCCGCGACTTGCTCGGCCAGCGGTTCATCGAATACACGCTGCCGACCAAGCCGGGCAGCAGGCTGCAGAAGTACCGCGTTACCGCTGCGGGTAGGCGACAGGTTCGATCGACAGCGAAACGGGGCCGCGGCGTTTCGCGAGACGGCTGAGCAGACTCGGCCTCGCAACCTTGACTGCGCAGGCCGGCCCGTAAGATGCCGCGCCCCCATGCGGAACCCCGTCGCCGCCGCCCTTCCCGCCCTCGTCGCCGCCGCGCTGCCAGCCCAGGATCCGAGCCCGTACGCGATGGACTACGGGCCGGCGATGATGACCACGTTCGAAGGCGGTGGCATCACCGGCACCACCAACAAGGGGCTGGTCGTGCGGCTCGGCGACGCCGGCGCGGTGGCGTTCGACACCGAACTGCTGCGGCTGTCGGCGGCGTGGACCGATGGTTGGCTGCGTCTGCGCGGCACCGCCTACGACGGCGCGCACGGCCCGATGCCGGCGTTGCGTGGCCACAAGATCGCCGAGACCAGGCCGGGGCCGGGCTGGGCGAACGGCGGCGATCTCCGCGACCCGCGGCCCATTGCCTACGGCCCGCTGCCGCGCGAGCACGCCGGCTACCGCGGCATGTGGCTGTGCGGCGACGGCGTCGTGATCGGCTACCGCGTCGGCGACATGGACGTGCGCGAGGGCTACGCCCTGGAAGGTGGCCCGGACCGGGTGTTCGTGCGCACGCTCGAACTCGGTCCATCGGCCGCGGCCCAGGCGATGGTCGTTCTCGATGGTCCCGATGGTGCTGCGGTCGGCTCGGCGGCGATGGCGGCGCCGGCGCGCTTTGCCTTGCTGCAGTGGCAGCCGAAAGCGCCGCCGTTGGTCGAGGTGGCGAGCACCGCCCGCGACTGGTCGACGTTGCCGATGGGCGGGCCGGGCAAGGGCGACTGGCTCGATGCCAGCAGTGGAACCGGGGCGACGATCGCGTTCGTGCCGGGTTTCGCGCAGCCGCACGGCATCGCCGCCGACGCGATCGGTGCGTCGCTGCGCTTGCCGAAGCTCGCCGACGGCGAGGGTGCGGCGAAGGCCGGCGATCAGGGCCGCAGTGTCTGGTTCGATCGCCACAAGGTCGGCGACAAGGAGACCGACGACGGCCGCTTCCTGGTCGACCTGCAGCAGGTGGTCGAGGTTTCGCGCGTCAACACCTTCACCTGGCACGACGGCAGCCGCGCCGCGCAGCAGTACGAACTGTTCGGCAGCGCCGCCGAGGCTGCGCCGGACGCCGCGGCGAGCAAGCCCGAGGCGGCTGGGTGGACGAAGATCGCCGGCGTCGATGCCAGCAAGCTCGGCGAAGGCGACAAGCAGGGCGTCGGCATCGCCAAGGATGGCGGCCTCGGTTCGTTCCGGCACCTGTTGTTCGTCGTGCGCAGCGGCAACTCGTTCTTCAGCGAGGTCGACGTGTTCGCCGACCGTCTGCGCGCCAGCGTCGACGCGACCGGTCGCGCCCGGCAGAACCTCGCGTGCTCGCTGCACGGCGATCCCGGCGCCGAGCTGGCCTGCGATGGCGCCCGCATCGTGCTGAAGGTCCCGCCACACCAGGGCACGCTGCGGCTGCAGCTGGTGCACGGCTCGGGCGACGAGAAGGAACTGCACGCGGTGATGCCGCTGCTGACGAAGGAACGCGCCGCCGCACTCCTGGCCGACAAGCCGGCCGGCGCGCGTTGGGGTGAGCCGATCGTCACCAACGGCGCGCTCGGCAAGGGCGATGGCCCGTTCGTCGTCGACACCATCACCATCCCGTTCGACAACCGGTTCCATTCGCGCATGCGCACGGGCGCCTTCGACTTCTTCAGCGATGGCCGCGCCGCGGTGTCGACCTGGAACGGCGACGTGTGGGTCGTGTCGGGCATCGACGACGATCTCGATCGCCTCGATTGGAAGCGTTTCGCGACCGGCCTGTTCGACCCGCTCGGCCTGCGGATCGTCGGCGACGTCGTCCATGTGCACGGCCGCGACGGCCTGACCCGGCTGCACGACACGAACGGCGATGGCGAGGCCGACTTCTACGAGTGCTTCAACAACCAGGTCTACATCACCGCCGCGTTCCACGAGTTCGCGTTCGACCTGCAGACCGACGCCGAGGGCAACTTCTATTTCAGCAAGGGCGCACCGGTGAACCCGGGCGGTCGCGGCTTCATGAAGATCGTGCCGCACCACGGCACGATCCTGCGGGTGTCGCGCGATGGCTCGCGCATCGAGCCGATCGCGACCGGGATGCGGGCGCCGAACGGCATCGGCGTCTCACCGACCGGCATCGTGACGTCGGGCGACAACGAGGGCACGTTCATGCCGCGCTGCCGGTTGAACTGGATCACGAAGCCCGGCTTCTACGCCGGGGTGAAGGACACCGCGCACCGTTCGCCGGTGCCGGACCTGCCCGACCTGCCGCTGTGCTGGATGCCGATGGAGATCGACAACAGCAGCGGCGGCCAGGTCTGGGTCACCGGTGCCGCCTGGAGTGACCTCGCCGGCCGGTTGCTGCACCAGTCGTACGGGACCTGCTCGACCTACCTGGTGCTGAAGGAGGAAGTCGACGGTGTGGTGCAGGGCGGCGTCGTGCGCCTGCCGGCGGACTTCTCGTCGAGCTGCATGCGTGGCCGTTTCTCGAGCAAGGACGGCCAGCTCTACGTGATCGGGCTGCAGGGCTGGCAGACGAGCGCTGCGCGCGAGGGCGGCTTCCACCGCGTGCGGCGGAGCGCGGCGCCGCTCGGACTGCCGGTTGCGCTGCGCACCTGCGACCTGGGCGTCTACCTGACGTTCGCCGAGCCGCTCGACGAGAAGACCGCCGTCGATCCCGAGAGCTGGAGCGTCGAGATCTGGAACTACCTCTACTCGCCGAACTACGGCTCGCCGGAGCTGTCGCTGCTGGCTCCCGAGCGCAAGGTCGAACAGGGCAAGCCGAACCGCGATGCGCTGGCGGTCACCGCGGTCACCCGTTCGCCGGACGGGCGCACGGTGTTCCTCGCGGTCGCCGGCATGCGCGTCGTGCACCAGATGAAGATCACGTGGGACGTCGATGCCCAGGATGGCCGGCCGCTGAAGGGCGAACTGCACAACTCGATCCACGTACTCGGCAAGGACCCGGGCTTCCCGGCGGGGCGCTGAGCGATGCGCGGCTCGTTGGTCGCCGTGCCCAGCGCGTGGTTGCTGGCGGTGGCACTGGCGTCGCTGCAACCGCAGGATCCGGCGCCGGCAACCGGAGCGGCGGCGAGCCAGGCTGCCCGCGCGCAGGGCGCCAAGGTCACGTTCGAACGCGTCGCCGCCGCGGATTCCCCGAAGGTCGTGCACAGCCAGCGGGCCCGGCTGTTGTCGCTGGCGGTCGAACGCGGGGAGACGGCGACGCCGTTCCTGCCGCCGGGCATGTTCCGCGCCACGTTCGCGGCGACGCTGGGCCTGCCGGCGCGCGATCGCTGCCGGTTCCGCATCGATGGCCGCGGTGCAGTGAAGCTGACGGTGAACGGCGAGGTCGCGCTCGACGGCGCGCTGCGGGCCGGCAAGCCGCTCGAGACCGCGCAGCCGCTGCGACTGAAGAAGGGCGACAACGAGCTGGTGGTGGCGTTCGAGAGTTCGGCGATGGGCGACGGCCAGTTCCGGCTGGCGTGGTCGGGCACCGACTTCGCTTTCGAACCGATCGCGCCGGAACGGCTGTCGTCGTCGGCTGACGACACCGACGTGCGCGCTGGCGAGGAACGGCGGCTCGGCCTGCAGCTGTTCGCGGAGCGGCGCTGCGCACGTTGCCACGAGTTCGACCAACGGCGCGTCGGCGAATCGGCGTTCGGTGAACTGGACGTGACCGGCCCCGACCTGCGGCAGGCCGGCGCTCGCCTGCACCGCGACTGGATCGCGCAGTGGCTGCGCGACCCGCGGTCGTTCCGCAGCGATGCGGCGATGCCGAAGATGGCGCTGACCGGCGCAGAGTGCGACGACCTCGCGGCGTGGCTCGCCGGTCTCGGCTCGCCGCCGGCGGCGCCGCCGTTCGCGACGGATGCGGCCGCACAGGGCAAGGATCGCTTCCGGCAGTTCGGCTGTGTCGCCTGCCATGTCGCGCCGGGTGAACACCCCGGCGACGGTCCGCTCGGCGCGCGCATTGCGCTCGGCCACGTGCCCGCGAAGTGGCAACCGATGGCGCTGGTCGAGTACCTGCAGCAGCCGGGCCGCCATCACCCGCACGTGCGCATGCCGGACCTGCGGCTCTCGCTCGACGAGGCGCTGCCGCTGGCGGCGTTCCTGCTGGCGACGGCCCCAGCGCCGCTGCCGGTGAGCAGAGGCGACGCGGCGCGCGGCGAACACGCGGCGAAGCGCCACGGCTGCGTGACCTGCCATGCACTCGACCTGCCGCCGGCCGAGCAGTCCTGGCCGCGGCTGCGCAACCTGAAGCCTGACCGAGGCTGTCTCGCCGATGCTCCGGCGGGCGGCGGTGCCCCCGAGCACTCGTTCACGGCGGCCCAGCGCAGCGCCTTGCGAGCTTTCCTCGCGTTCGCCAACGAGGCGCCGTTCCGCCGTTCGCCGCTCGACTACGTCGCGCGCCACCTCGAAGCCGACCGCTGCGTCGCCTGCCATGCGTTCGACGGCCGGCCCTCGGTGTGGGCGCGCTGGGCCGAACGCGCCAGTGCGGCGACGCCGCTGCCGAAGGAGCACGACCCGGTGGCGCAGGGCGTGCCGGCGCTCACCTGGACCGGCAGCAAGCTGCAGCCGTCGTGGCTCGAGCGCTTCGTGCTCGGCAAGGAAGCGTCGCCACGGCCGTGGCTGTCGGCGCGCATGCCATCGTTCCCGCACGACGGCAGCGCGATCGCGCAGGGCCTCGTGCGCGAACACGGCTACGGGCCGCAGGATGAGCCGCCGGTGGCCGCCGATGGGCAACTCGCGATGGCCGGCGAGAAGCTGGTCGGGCAGGGCACCGGCTTCGACTGCGTCAGCTGCCACGCGCTCGGCGACAAGCCGGCGCGGCAGGTGTTCGAGCGCGAGGGCATCGAGCTGCTGACCGCGCGCGGCCGGCTGCGGCACGAGTACTACACGCGCTGGCTCGCCAACCCGACGCGCCTCGATCCCGACTCGCGCATGCCGAACTTCGCGCCGGGCGGCAAGTCGGCGTTCACCGAGATCCTCGGCGGCGACGGGGCGCAGCAGTTCGAAGCGATCTGGCAGTACCTCGGCGGGCTGCGCGCCGGCCGGCGATGACGGCGGGCGGGCCGTTGTGGCCGGCGCGCACGGTGCCGGAC
>JBASWX010000005.1:0-3810 GCA_049276695.1 Planctomycetota bacterium | reverse complement strand
GCGCGCACCAGTTCGCGCCGGATGCGCGCGCGTTCGCGCAGCCACAGCCAGCCAGCGCGCAGCGCCGCCAGCGTGAACAGCATGCCGCCGAACAGCAGCGCCACGCCATGGATCGAGCCGGCCGTCGACAACGCCCCGGCAACCAACGCCGGGAGGCCAGCGAACGCGTAGGGCCATGCGAGGCACGACGAACGGCGATGGTCCGAATCGGCTTGCATGGTTCGGCGCCCTGCCCGCGGACCGCAGGGTCGCCCGGTGAGGTTACTCCAGACTCAACGAAGCAGGTCGCCGTCCCAGAGCCGGTCGAGGAACACACGCCAGGGCACGATGTCGACGCCGTTCATCACGCGCGGTTGCGACTCCGAACAGACCAGCAGCGCGTGCTTCGTCCGGTGGCTGTCACGCAACGCGTCGAGCCCGCGCAGGTCGCCCTCGTGCACCCTGCTGGCGCTCTTCACCTCGATGGCGACCTCCATGTCACCGAGCACGAAGTCCACTTCCTGGCCGGACGAGGTCCGCCAGAACGCGATCTCGAGATCCGGGGCGCGGTAGCGACGGTAGTTCGTCAACTCCATGAGCACCCAGTGCTCGAAGCTCTTGCCGAAATCGGTGTTGCCGGCCACCGGCGAACGCCGCGCGAGGTGGTTGGTGACCCCGACATCGAACAGATAGAACTTCTCGGTCAGGATCATCCGCCGGTCGCGCGAGCGGGTCCACGGCGGCAGGCGCCAGCCCAGCAGCGTGTCTTCGAGGATCTGGAAGTAGCCGCGGACCACCTTGGCGCTGACTCCGCACTCACGCGCGACGTTCTCGTAGTTGAGCAACTCGCTCGACGTCAGCGCGGCGACGCGGAGGAAGTCGGTGAAGGCCGGCATGTTCTGCACAGCCGCCTCGGCGGCGATCTCTTCGCGCAGGTAGTCGGCGACGTAGGCGCGCAGGTCGCGCGCTGGCTCCGTCGACAACAGGTGCATCGGGATCAATCCGGCACGGAACGCGTGCTCGAGGTCGAACCCCTTGACCTCGCGGGCGGACAGCGGCCCCATCTCGTACCGCCACGCCCGACCGCCCAGCAGGTTGGCGTGCCCGCGTCGCAGCTTGCGCGCACTCGAGCCGGTCAGCAGGAAGGTGGCGCGTTGGTGTTCGATCAGCCCATGCACCTCGTCCAGCAGCGCCGGGACCTTCTGGATCTCATCGATGATGGTCAGGCCGCCGCGCCATCGTTCGCGCAGCAGGGCCGGGCGCGACGCGTAGTCGGCGAGTGTGTCGGTCTCCAGCAGGTCGATGTAGCTCGACGGCTTCGGCGCGAACTGGTGGCGAAGCCAGTGCGTCTTGCCGACCTTGCGCGGCCCCCACAGGAAGGCCGACCGGCCAGGGGGAAGATCGATCTCCAGGAGGCGCCGGATAATCTGCATATCGAGGGCAGTTTATCCGGATAAACTGCCCTCGACAATCGTGCTGTCAGCGCGCCGCCGCCGCTACCTCTTGTCCTGCTCGCCGGCCGGGGCCGCCGGCGCGGCCCGCTCCTTCTGCTGCTGCCGGTCGCGCTTCTTGTTGCTCTGCTCGGCGCGGGGGAAGTTCTTGCCTTTGTCGAGGCCGGCGTTGTTGTCGTAGTAGGGGCGCCCGTAGTCGACGAACGCTTCCATGCCGAACGCGGCGAGTTTCTGGAACGGCCGCGCCAGCAGGCGCTCGTGCACGATCTGCGGGATCGACTTCAGCGTGTCTCCCTTCGCCGTGGCGAGCACGGTGTCGCGGCGTTCGGTCTTCGCGCGCATCAGTTCATGGTTGGCGTCGAAGCCCTGCCAGCCGCTGCGCGATTCCATCGCTTCGCCGTGGCGCCGCAGGTGCGAACGGTGCAGCGCCTGGAACATCGCCAGCTTGCTGGCAGTCGGCATCTCGTCGTCGCCGTGCAGCTTGTGCAGTTCGAGCGCCAGCCGCAGTTCGACCAGCAGGTCCTCGGGATGCCAGAAGCCGGGCAGCGCGTGGACCACCGTCTCGTCGGCGCTCAGCACCACCAGCTGCACGTTGCGGCCGCCTGCCCCATTGGTCGTGCCGACCGCGGTCTGCGTCGGCCCGTAGCCGTGCGACATGCCGACGTGGCCTTCGCGTTCGATGTTGCGCGTGCCGACCACGAACCGGGTCCGCAGCAGATCCATCACTTCTTCGTTCGGCAGGGTCACGCCCCGCAGGCTCTGCAGGGCGCTTCAAGCGAAGCCGTCGATGTCGCCGAGCGCCTGCAACCACAGGATCGGCTTGCCGGTCGCCGCCGAGATCGCCTTCGCCTCGCCGAGGCTCTCGTGCCACTTCAGCGCCTTGACCGCGGCGACCGCCTTCTTCATGTCGCGGCCTTCGAGCTTGGGCCCGAAGGTGTCGGGGTCGACCTTCGGTTTCTTCGCCTTGCCCGGCTTGTCCTTGACGTCGGGTTCGTCGGGTTCGGGCGCGGGCGTTGGCCTCCTGCTGCCGCCCCCGTCGCCGAACAACGGTTGGGCACCCAGCGCGGGGTGATCGACGGGCGGCGGGGTCGCGGGCGTTCCCGGCAGTGGCGCGGGCATGCCGCTTTGCAGTTGGGCGACGGCGAATGGCGCGAGCAGGAACAGCACGCCGGGCGCGAGCAAGCGCGTGGGGTTCATGATTCCAGTGGGATGGAAGGACGCGGTCCGGGGACGACGGACCGTGCGCATTGGACCCGCGGGACCGGCCGGGCGTAAGGGGGCACGGTGGATCACGCCAGAGCGCGCGCCCCCGCGACGACCTTGCCACGCTTCCAGCCCGGTTGGCAGCTTGCCGCGCCGCCGGCGTGGGAGAAACTGCCAGCCATGCTCCGCCCCCGGTTCGTCGTCGCGTCCGTCCTCCTCGTCGGTAGCGCCGCCGCCCAGCAACTGGCGTTCGCCAGGAACGACAACTCGTCGTACGGCGGCTACGCGGTCGGCTGGCCGGCCAGCGTGATCGCGTTCCGCTTCACGGCCAACGTGCCCGTGCTGGTCGCGGCCCAGATCTTCACCGGCAACCAGCCGCCCGCCGCGCACACGCTCGAGATCCGGACGCGCAACGCCACGACCGGCCTGCCCGACCAGCTCGTCGGCGCTGCCGGCGGCTGGTCGACGGTCCACACCCGCTGCTGGCAGGGCGCGGTGTTCGCGCAGCCGGCGGCGCTGACGGTCGGCGCCGACTACTTCGTCGTGTGGCGCGTGCAGGGCATGTTCCACCAGCACTCGGTCAGCGCCGACACCGAGCCGAGCAACCAGCCGATCGAGACGCGGGTCAGTGACGGCGCGACGTGGCACGCGATGGCGATGCTGCCCGGCAAGTTCCGGCTGTTCGCGCCGTACGTGGCGGGCAGCACGTCGGCCTACGGCACCGGCAAGGCGGGCATCTACGGCGTTCCGACGATCGGCCTGCAGGGCTGGCCCGCGATCGGCAGTCCGATCGACGTCTGGCTCGACCAGGCCGCGCGCAACGTGCCGGCGGTGCTCGTCCTCGGCACACCGATCCCCACCGGCGTGCCGCTCGGCTTCGCCGACCTGTGGGTCACGCCCGACCTGCTGGTCTCGGTGCTCACCAGGACCCACACCAACCCGTTGACCGGCGGCCTCGGCTACACGCTGTTCGTGCCGAACGTGGCGACCGCGATCGGCTTCCCGCTGTCGTTCCAGTGGGGCATCTTCGACGTGGTGGCGCTCGACAGCTTCAGCCACAGTGCCGCGGTGACCGCCCTGATCAACTGACGCCGGCGCGCACCAGCTCGGCAGCGAAGAAGCGCATCGCGGCGCCTTCCGCCCAACGCCGCGGCCGCCACGGCCAGCCGCCGCTGAC
>JBASWX010000004.1:0-3117 GCA_049276695.1 Planctomycetota bacterium | reverse complement strand
AACTCTTGGCGTCGCTGCCGGATGGCGAAGTGCTCCGGGAAGTCCGGCTCAACACGAACGCGCGCGTGCAGCTCTGCGGCCATCCGGCGCCGTTCGGCATGATGCCGCCGTACGAGGAGCGCGCCGCACACGGCGTGTGCGACTGGCTCATCGAGACGTTCGGCCAGAGCGACGGCGCCGAGCCGGGCGCGCCGCTGCTTGTCAAGACGTGGCGCGGATACATGGACTCGGAGAGCCGGAAAATGCAGGCGCATCTGGTCGAGACGAGGCGCGAACTGTGAACCGCCGCGACTTCTTCGGCGCGATGGCTGGGCTGCCGGCGATCGCGGCTCTGCCCAAGGTGACCGAGCCGAGCTGGCCGTACAGGAATCCGGCGATCGAAGGCGGCCAGACGCCCGTTGAAACGTCCGCGCCCGACACGCTCTGGACCATCGACCGCATCACGCTCAACGCCGACTTTACCTACGACGTTCGCGTTCGCGGCGACGAGTGGCGAGTCGCTGGCGTACAGGCCACGTTCCACTTCACCGCGCCGCCGGCACACTCTGAGTGGCTCGACGAGCGCATGCGGCTCGGTTCGCGGTTGACGTGCATGGAGATCCAGCGGGGGCCGCAGTGAACCGCCGCCACTTCCTCTCGCTGCTCGCGGCTGGCTCGACAGCCAGCATCCTGGCGCCGAGCGTGGCCGCCGCGCCACTCGTGCAGGTGTTCGATGGCCACGCCTGCAAGATGGTGCCGGCCGCGCGTATCCAGTTCCTGCACGGCTTCCGCGGTCCCGCGCTCGACCTCGGTTCGCTGAATGGGCGCATCCGCGGCGTCTTCACGGCCGACTGCGTGATTACCGCTGTGCGCGGGCCGGCTACTTGAAGTCCTCCTTGGCGCCGTCGGCGTAGATGATCTGCTCAACTCGGAAGGTCACGACCATGTCCTTGGGGTCGGTCGAGGCCATCCACTTGTGGGAGTCGCGGAACTGGTTGAAGCTGAAACCAACTCCCTTCTCGGCATGTGTTGCGCCTGCAGCGAGCGGGACCGAGATCGTGCTATTCAGTTGGAACTTGCGCTCCCCGAACAAGTCGCAGAACGCAAGGAAGCCCTTGATGGCGCGGGTCGGCTTCTTCAGTTCCTTGAAGTCGTAGCTGAGGTCCATCCATACGCTGTCGTCGACACTCGCGGTATCCAGCCGCTTGTTGGTCACCGAGACCGGGACAGGGAAAGGACCGTCGATCTTGGCCTTCAGGTCTTGGAGCATCTTCGCGAAGGCGGCCGTCTGATCAGGCTGCCCATCGGGCTTCCTCGCGTCTGCCTTGGCGCCAGCCGGATCCGCCGCCGGTGCACCAGGCTTTGCGCTTTGCTCCAGCGCCGCCACTCGTCGCTCCAGGTCGGTGACGCGCGCTTCGAGGTCCGCTGGCTTGGTAACGGTCGTCGTCGCGGTAGACGTGGGGGTTGGCTTGGGCTCCTGGAGATCGAGGAGAGCGGCGGCAATCACCGCCACGAAGGGGATGCCGCGGGCGTCGTAGAGAGCGGTTCGCATGGCGTGTTTCTCGTTCTGATCCCGCCGCCTCAACCAGCGGCCGGATGCTCGCCGATACGGCGGGCATGGGCAAGCTCCTCTTGGCGGCGTGCGCGGTACTCTCGGTGGCACTGGGAGGCAACCGCATGGCTAGTTTCTCGATCGATCCAGACCCGCCGAAGCGTGGGAAGAACGCGACCATCACCTACGCGGCGAACACTCGCATCAGCGTCGAGTTCGACCCGGGCGGCGTACAGTGGCTTGTGACCGATGCCAACGGACAAGTCGTCGTGTCGATCCCGTCGAACTGCGCGACCGTGACGGCGAACGATCCGAACACGCCGGGCAGCGCCCAGGCCTGGACCTGTTCGCCGTAGCGTCACCGCAGCGCCTCGTCGATCAGTCGAAGTGCATTGCGCGCGTGGTCGCCGGCCCGGCCGGGGTTCTCGGCCAGCTTCTTCAACGACTCGATCGACGCGCGGCCGTTCCTAACCAGCACGACGACCGCGTTGATGCGCTCGTCGTCGGTGCGCTTCTCGTCGCCGACGATGGCCCGCGCGCTCTCGTCCGACGCGCGCCAGTTCAGCACGTCGACCGTGACGCGGTAGGTGGCGGCGCCGCAGAGCATGCAGAGCAATGCGCCGATCGTCGCGCGGGCTCTCCTGCGCCACGCACTCGCCTTTTGCGGAGAAACCGCATCCCGGTCAACCTTGAAGCTTCGCATCTCCCCTCCCCTTGCGCGCGCGCCAGCGATCGCGAACCGCCGCAGATCGCTCCGCCACGTCCTTCTTGTCGATCGCCTGGATATCGAAGTGCGGCGGGACCTCGAACATCCAGTCGGCATCCGCTGACGTCGGCTCGCGTTCCTCGTCGAGATCGACCAGGAATCGGCCTGGCTTCGGCACAAGCGCGCAGGCGGACCTGCCGAGCATGAAGTCGATCGACACGTCGAAGTAGTCGGCGATCGCCTTCACGTGGTTCAGGCGCGGCCCCTTGCGCTTGACGTTCGCGTAGTCGCTGATCGTGGCAGGTGCGATGCGTGTCGCCTTGGAAACGTCCGTCTGGTTGACGTTGCGCTTCGCCATCAGCACGCGCAGGTTCTCGGCGAAGACTTCGTACGGCGACGGTGCTGGCATGAGGCAGTGCAGGGGGACCTCCTCGCAATGTGGCGAACCCCAACCGTCGCAACCAGAACTACCGGGATCGTCCAGAACGACAACCCCCCGCGTCGAAACTACGGGAACCCGTTGACTTTCCCAGAATGCGTTGGCATGCTCGGCCCCCGCGTTGACCAGCGAGGACCCATGCTCCGAACCGAACACAGCGACGCGCGGATTCGTCTGCGCGCCGCTTCCCCTCTGCCACAAGTCGCCGATGCGCGAGGCACGCCGGGTGCCGAGCCGTCCCCTGGTCAACGCAATCTCCACGGAGCCGCGACGGCAGTAGGTGGTCGCCGCGGCCCGGGCTTGCGCGGCGGCGTTTTTCTCCAGGGTGCGGGGCATGGTGCTGGTCTCCAGCAGGGGTATCCGCCTGCCCTAACTGGCGGCGCGGATTCTGCCCCTGCCGGCCGCACCGGTGCGACCACGGGACAACTGCCGCCGGTGCGC
>JBASWX010000003.1:0-3913 GCA_049276695.1 Planctomycetota bacterium | reverse complement strand
GCGCAGCCCGACGGGCTCGGGCTGCTGATCAACGTCAACACCGCGTCGCGCCAGGTGCTGCGAGCGCTGTTCCCGCCCGAGAAGATCCCCGACCGCGTGCTCGACGCGATCATCAAGCATCGCAACGAGGTCGACGAGGAGGCGACGGCTGCCGAGGCCGAACAGGCCGGCACCGAGGTCGGCGACTTCGGCGACCTGCGCCTCGGCGCCACGCAGAAGAAGAAGTTCTTCGCGACGGTCGCCGACCTCGAGCAGGTCGAGGAGTTCGCCCGGCTGCCGGATCCCGAGATGAAGACCGCGTTCCAGGCGGCGCTGACCACCAAGTCGGAGGTGTTCTCGATCCACCTGGCGAGCCTGTTCAAACGCAACGAAGAGCGGCGCGTCTACCTGCTGCGGCGGGCGCGGGCGACCGTGCTGCGCTTCGACGACGGCGCGGATGGCCTGATCGTGCCTCTGGTGCCGTTCGAGGAACGCGTCGGGCTGCGCGTGCAGCCGGTCGACATGCAGGAGGAGTACACCGACTTCTCGGTGGTCTACTCGGAGATGGACCAGTTCGCGAAGGAGGATCGCGCCTGGAATCCGTTCCTGATCGACTTCTACCTGCCGCAGAACCTGCGCGAGCAGTTCTATTCCCCGAAGTAGCTGCCCGGCGCAACAAGCGACGAGCCGCGACCGCTGCTGCATTGTGCCGGTTGTCGCCAGGTGGCAGACTCGCGTGGTGCCCGCGTTGCCCGCCGACTTCCTGCTCAGCGTCGTGATGCCCGTGTACAACGAGCAGGCGACATTGCGCGACATTGTCGCCGCGGTGCGCGCGGTGCCGCAGAAGAAGGAACTGATCCTGGTCGACGACGGCAGCGTCGACGGCAGCCAGCGCATCCTCGCCGAACTCGCGGCCTTGCCCGACGTGCGTGTGATCGTGCACGAGCAGAACCGGGGCAAAGGTGCGGCGTTGCGCACCGGCTTCCAGCAGGCGCGCGGCGACGTGATCCTGGTCCAGGACGCCGACCTCGAGTACGACCCGGCGGAGTATCCGACGCTGCTGGCGCCGATCCTGCGCGGCGACGCCGACGTCGTCTACGGCTCGCGCTACCTGGTCGATGCGGCGGACCCGGCGCGCGCGCGCGATTCGTTCCACCACTACGTCGGCAACCGCGTGCTGACGTTTTTCAGCAACCTGATGACCGGACTCAACCTGACCGACATGGAGACGTGCTACAAGTGCTTCCGCAAGGAGGTGCTGGCCGGAATCACGATCGCCAGCCGCCGTTTCACCGTCGAACCGGAGTTCACCGCGAAGATCGCGCGCCTGCCGGTGCGCATCCACGAAGTGCCGATCCGCTACCGCGGGCGCGCATTCAGCGCCGGCAAGAAGATCGGTTGGCGCGATGCGGTCGCGGCGCTGTGGGCGATCGTCAAGTACCGTTTCGTGCGGTGACCCGCAGCCGGCGTCAGAAGTCGATCGCGAACGCCAGCAGCACGCCCTGGAAGCGCGCGTCGTAGCCGAGCACGACGAAGCCGTCCTCCTCGTCGCTCTCGTCCATGCCCTGCCAGCGGCCGACGTACGACAAGCCGAGCTCGGCGTTGCCGAACCGCAAGCGGGTGCCCGCTTCCAGCCCGAGGAAACCGGTGCCGGACTCGTAGTCGTTGCGGTCGCCGTCGACCTCGACCGTGGTGCCGGTGGCGGCGGCGCCGAACTCGGCGAACAGCGACCAGGCGAAGCTGCGCCGGCGCACCAGCAGCAGCTCCGGCGCCAGTTCGAAGCGGAACCCGGCGGAGCCGTAGTGGACCTCGGTGTCGGTGTCGACTTCTTCGAGCGTCAGTTCGTCGAGCAGGAAGCCGATCCGGACCGGCATCGCGAAGCGGTGGCTGGCGATGCGGTAGGTGAAGTGCACGAACAGGCTGGCCTGGGTTGCCTCGGTGTCGGTGAAGCCGGCGTCGTCGAACAGGTCGTCGTCGGAGACGACGCTCTCGAACCGGATGCCGCCGCCGATGCCGTTCGCCGTGGTGGCTTCGGCGTGCACGCGCACCAGCGACGCCCGGGTCTCGCCGTCGGCCCGCGAACCGTCTTCCTCGAACCGGAACCTGCCGCCGGCGACGCCGAAGCCGATGCGGATGCGGGGATCGGCGCTGCCCTGCGCCGCCAGGTCGGGTGCGAGCACGGACAGCATCAGGGCGGCGATGGCGGTCGGGCGGAGGCGCATGGCTGTGGATCCAGGGTGGTGGGGCGGGCCGGCTGGCGCCGGGTCAGGCCTGCACGTACTTGCCGGCGATCGGCAGCAGCTTGCCGAGCGCGTTGCGCGAGTCGACGACCAGGTTGGCGTTCGCGGCGATCATCTGCCAGTCGATCGTCGCGTGGTTGGTGACGATCAGCACGCAGTCGGCGGCCGCCACGTTCTCGCGCGTCAACGGCGTCGAGTGCATCCGGTACTCCATGTACTTGCGCATGCCGGCGAACAGCGGCACGTGCGGGTCGTGGTAGCCGACGTCGGCGCCGTGCTCGAGCAGCAGCTTGATGATCTCGGCGGCCGGCGTCTCGCGGCAGTCGTCGACATCCGGCTTGTAGGCGAGCCCGATCACCAGCACCGAGGCGCCGCGCAGCGGCTTGCCGAGCTCGTTCAGGCCGTCCATCGTGCGCTGCACGACGTAGTGCGGCATGCCGTTGTTGACCTCGCCGGCGAGTTCGATGAAGCGCGTGTGCTGGCCGAACTCGCGCGCCTTCCAGGTCAGGTAGAACGGGTCGATCGGGATGCAGTGGCCGCCGAGGCCGGGCCCGGGATAGAACGCCTGGAAGCCGAACGGCTTGGTCGAAGCGGCGTCGATCACCTTCCAGATGTCGATGTCCATCGCCGC
This sequence comes from Planctomycetota bacterium, assembly GCA_049276695.1. Lineage (GTDB taxonomy): Bacteria > Planctomycetota > UBA1135 > UBA1135 > UBA2386 > UBA2386. The sequence goes on along the minus strand of JBASWX010000003.1, from coordinate 1,063 downwards.
CAGCACCGGCTTCAGTTCGTTGACCAGCGCGATGTTGACGCAGCGGTAGATGTTCTCGAGCAGCTTCGCCGCCTCGGCGATCTCGGCGCTGTCGACCGGGATCACCTTCTTGATCGCCGCCCCGTACAGCAGCGCCGCCAGCCGCCCGCTGGTCTCGTCGGTGCCGCCGACCAGCTTCGGGATCGTCTGCGTGCTGTGGTCCTTGCGCCCTGGGTCCTCGCGCTCGGGGCTGAACGCCAGGAAGTAGTCGACGCCGGCGCGCAGTCCGGTGCGGTCGAGGATCGGCATGCAGTCCCCCCGCGTCGTGCCCGGATACGTCGTCGACTCGAGCGACACGAGTTGGCCCTTGCGCAGCACCTTGGCGACCATCGCCGTCGACTTCTCGATGAAGCTCATGTCCGGCTCGCCGTGCTTGCCGAGCGGCGTCGGCACGCACAGGATGATCGCGTCGGCCTTGGCCAGGTCCGCGGGGTTCGCGGTCGCCACGAACTTCGGCGACTTCGCCATGTCCTGGACGAAGTCCTTGCCGAGGTGCTTCAGATACGAACTGCCGCGCCGCAGCAGGTCGATCTTCTCCTGGTCGATGTCGTAGCCGACGACCGGGAAGCCGGCCTGGAAGAACGCGCGCAGCAGCGGCAGGCCGACGTAGCCGAGACCGACGACGCCGACGGTCGCGGTGCGGGTGCGGATCTTCTGTTCGAGCTGGGCGGCCGGAGAAGTGGTCTCGATCATGGTGGCTCGCATAGAGGTAGCGGGCAGCGGGCTCGCGGGCCAGCGCGAGGATGATCGCGCGGGGTGGCGCGGACCGCGACCGGACCGGGTAGGTTGTTCCCCCATGTCCGGTTCGCTGCGCCACCTCGCGGTCCCGGTGCTCGCCGCGCTGCCGCTGCTGTCCGGGTGTTGCGCCACCGTCGCGCTGTGGCGTGACGAACAGCCGCAACCGGTCGTCGTGGCGGACACCACCGTCGAGGTGCCGGTCCACTGCGCGGTGACGGCGGGCAACGGTCTGCTGCTGCAGCCGGCGGGCGACCGGCCGCCAGGCGACCGCGGCGGCGCGTGGCGG
>JBASWX010000002.1:0-3664 GCA_049276695.1 Planctomycetota bacterium | reverse complement strand
CGTGGTCGCACCGGTGCGGCCGGCAGGGGCAGAATCCGCGCCGCCAGTTAGGGCAGGCGGATACCCCTGCTGGAGACCAGCACCATGCCCCGCACCCTGAGGAAAAGCACCGCCGCGGACCGAGGCGCGGCGAGCACTCGCTACCGTCGCGTGTCCCTCGGAAGTGCAATCCAGGGGCACGGGCGCCCTCGCGCGCTCCGCACCGGCGACTCGTGGCAGCGAGACCGCGCACCCCGGATTGCTCCGCGGCGCACGAGATTCGGTTCGTTCCATGGGGAGGAAGCTCCGGATTGCACGGTGCCCCTTGTAGAAACCCGTTTTCCGGCTGTCAACCCGTTTTCCGGTTATCCGTCGCCATGGGTTGCCTTCCGCCCCGTCGCCGGTTCTTCTGTGCCGCGCGGGCAGGGAGGGCTACACGACTCGCCCTCCCCCATGCCGAAGCCCGAGACTTTCGCTGACCGCCTGAAGCGACACCGGCTTCAGGCCGGCTTCCGTTCGCAGGACGCGTTGGCCGCCGAACTCACGACCAGAGTTGGTTCCACCGTCGGTGGTTCGACGATCGGCAACTACGAGCGCGGCGAAAGCACGCCGCCTGTGCCGGTCCTCGTCGCGATGTGCGACCTGTTCGGCGTGAGCGCCGACTACATGACCTGCCGGACCGACTTCCACCACGGCCTCGCGCCGGACCAGTGGATCGTGGACAGCGACGCAGAGGCGCGGGCCCGAGCGACCCCGGGCAAGAAGGGTATCCGGGTTCTGTTCAAGGTGCCGCGGCGCATGCGCGTCATCGATCAGACCGAGCGCGACAGCATCAAGCGCGACCTGAAACTCGAGGACCAGTGATGAGGGGCGATCACGGCGGAATCGAGGTGCTGGCGACGCGCGGCCGTTCGCGGTTGGCGCCGAGCCTCAGCATGTTCATCTTGGCGATGGCCTGCACGGCCGCCGGCTACGGCATTGCGACGCTCAGCGCCGCCGACTGGCGCAGCGAGTACGAGCGGGCCCGCGCGGTGCTTCTCGACCAACGCAGCACCGACACGCAGCTGCGTGATGCGTGGTTCGTCATCGGCCGAAACGAGAAGGAGACCGCGAAGGCGGCGAAAGCCTCGGCCGGGCGGGCCGATGGAGTTCTCGCCGAGCATGCTCGGAACATCCTCGGCTTCATTCGCGAGGACTGGAAGTGACCGCGCTACGGGCTGACGCTGTAGCCCGACGACACCGACGAGTTGTTCGCGTCCATCACGAGCATGTACTGCGCCCCCGCCGGCACCACGACGTCGGCCTTGCCATCGCTGCCGCACGTCGCGCGCACGACGCCACCTGGCGTGTACTCGATCAGCAGCGAGGCGCCCGCGGTGTAGGTGATCGTGCAGGACTTCCCGGCCTTCGGCGGGTCAGGATCCACGGAAATCGAAGCCATGCGGTTGCCTCCCAGTGCCACCGAGAGTACCGCGCACGCAGCCAAGAGGAGCTTGCCCATGCCCGCCGTATCGGCGACCATCCGGGCGCTGGTTGAGGCGGCGGGATCAGAACGAGACCACCCATGCCCACCGTCCCGAAGCGCGTCGAAGAGCGGATCCGCGAGAGCCTGAAGCAGTTCGGCCCGATCCTGACCGCGCAGCGCGATCGCGACGTGTCGGAGGCGGACACGGTCACGCTGGTCAAGGACCTGCTGTCCGACATGTTCGGCTACGACAAGTACGCCGAGGTCACGAGCGAGTACGCGATCCGCAGCACCTACTGCGACCTGGCGGTGAAGGTCGAGGACAAGTTGCGCCTGCTGATCGAGGTCAAGGCGATCGGCCTGACGCTCAACGAGAAGCACATCAAGCAGGCTGTCGACTACGCGGCGAACCAGGGGCTCGATTGGGTCGCGTTGACGAACGGCATCCGCTGGCTGCTGTTCCGCGTGTCGTTCAAGAAGCCGATCGGCACGACGCTCGTGGCCGAGTTCGACCTGCTCACGGCGGATCCGAAGGCCGACGCCGACCTCGAGCGCATCTACCTGCTGACGCGTGAGGGCATCGTCAAGGGCGCGGTCAAGGAGTTCGCCGAGAAGAAGGAGGCGGTGAGCCGGTTCCTCCTGGCCGCGCTCCTGACGACCGACGAGGACGTGCTGAACGCGCTGCGCCGGGAGATCCGCAAGGTGACGGACATCCTGGTGCCGGTCGAGACGATCGCCGAGGTGCTGCGCGCGGAGGTCGTGAAGCGCGAGACGTTGGAAGGCGACGAAGCTGCGAACGCCGCGCGGCAGGTCGCGCGCTACGCCACGAAAGCCGAGAAGGAGCCGGCGGCGGCGCCGCCAGACGTGGCCGTGACCGCCACGCCGACGCCGCCCACGGCTCCGACGCAGCCGCAGACCTGAGCCATGCGCGCGCTCGCCCTGCTTCTTCTGCTGCTACTCTCCTTCCTGGGCGCCGGCTGCACTCACTACCACGAGTTCCGCTACGCGAACTTCGACGCCGCGATGGCGAAGCCGCAGCAGGTGAAAGACCCGCCGGTCTACGAGTGGGTTGCGCTACCGGCTGACCTGCCCAGCTTTGTGCCCTACGCGAAGCTGCACGGTGACTTCTCGACCGCGTCGGCTAGCCTAGGATCGTTGCGGAACGAAGCGATCAAACGCGGTTTCGCGCCGGACTTCCTGCTCTACGAAGATCAGGGCTCCGCACAGGCCGGCAGCACATCGACGCACGTGGGATTCGGCGTGTTCGTGAACCAGCCGACGTACCGTGGACAGGGCGCGGTGTGGTGTTGCCGACTCGCGCCGTCGAGCGCTGGATTCAGAGCCGACAACGCGTTCATGGTCATGTCGATCGAGGACGAGGCCCGCGTTTCCGGCCTCCAAGAGGGCGACACGGTCCTGACGCTGAACGGCGCCGAAGTGAAGCCGCCGAATCAGAAGCAGTGTTCGCCGTGGCAGATTGCACGGTTCACCGTTCGTCCAGGCGACGACATCAAGGTCGTGTGGATCCGGCCAGGCACCGGTCGCATGGAAGGCACGTTCAAGGCGTTGCCGCCACAGCCGATGACGAAGACGCCTAGCATCCTGCAGCCAATGGAGTCGCCCAATCGGCAGCGCGCATCCGACTGGTGACGCTACGCGCCGCATCACCGCCGACCTGTCCGCGCGCAGTCGCACTCCTCGTAGGTCTTGCAGCAGATACCGCAGCGCTCCTCGTCCTGCGGAACAGACACATGGTCAGGCTCGGCGACGGCCGCGACCTGCGTGCGGTTCGGTCCGCAGCCCTTGGCCCAGATCGTGAAGCCGCACCGGTAGCACATGGCGTTCGCGCCGATCGGCCAACTCGCATCGCTCCCCGGCCAGCGTGGCTGCATCGTGGTCTCGGGGCTGCGGCAGTCGTGCTGGCAGTTCATACCTCGCGTCATGCCTCGCGCCTCGTCTCGACCAGGTGCGCGCGCATCTTCCGACTGTCCGCGTCGATGTATCCGCGCCATGTCTTCACGAGCAGCGGCGCGCCGGGCTCTGCGTGCTCGCTCTGGCCGAACGTTTCGATGAGCCAGTCGCACACGCCGAGCGCGGCGCGCTCCTCGTACGGCGGCATCATGCCGAACGGCGCCGGATGGCCGCAGAGCTGCACGCGCGCGTTCGTGTTGAGCCGGACTTCCCGGAGCACTTCGCCATCCGGCAGCGACGCCAAGAGTT
>JBASWX010000001.1:0-1822 GCA_049276695.1 Planctomycetota bacterium | reverse complement strand
CCGGAGTCGCCGATCGAGCGCATCCTTGCTTCGCCGCCGACAACCGCTACATCACCGTCGTCCGCGACACGCAACTGGCCGGTTTTGAAGTGACCCCGACTGGCCGGTTTTGAGGTGTTCCCCGAGGCCAGCGTCGCGATCCTCGTGCAAGCCATCGAGAGCTACATCGCCGAGCACAACCTGGACCCCAAGCCCTTCATCTGGACGGCCAAGGCGGGCGACATCCTCGCCAAGGTCACGCGCGCAAGGGCAGTGCTCACGAATAATGCCCCATCTGTCTGACGCACTACACTAGACTCCCGCCCCCGCATGCCGTCGATCGAAACCAACCGCGCGAACTGGGACAACCCCGACAACTGGCGGCGCGACGGCGACGAGTGGTCCGACTCGTGGGGCGGCACGCCGAGCCTGTGGTTCGGTTCGATCCTGCCGCGGCTGTGGCCGCTGCTGCCGGCCAGCCACCTGCTGGAGATCGCGTGCGGCCACGGCCGCATCACCCAGTACCTGCTCGGCCACTGCGAGCGCTACACCGGCGTCGACCTGGTGCCGGCCTGTGTCGCGCACTGCCAGCAGCGGTTCGCCGGCGCTGCGCATGCGCGCTTCCTGCCCGGCGACGGCAGCTCGCTGGCCGGCATCGCCGACAACAGCATCGACCTGGCGTTCAGTTGGGACTCGCTGGTCCACGCCGAACGCGACGCGGTGTCCGGCTACGTGCGCGAACTGGCCCGCGTGCTCGCGCCCGGCGGCAACGCGTGGCTGCACCACAGCAACCTCGGCGCGTTCGTCGACGCCAGCGGGACGCCGACGCTGCCGAACCCGCACTGGCGCGCGAGTTCGGTGTCGGCGGCGCTGGTCCGCGACCACGCGGCGGCGGCCGGCCTCGCGATCGTCGCGCAGGAGATCCTGCAGTGCGGCGAGGCCGACATCGACTGCATCACGCTGCTGAGCCGGCTGCGCCCAGGCGAAGCCGCGGCGCCGCCGCGGCTGCACCGGCACCCTGACTTCGCGCTCGAGATGCGCCACTTGCGGCAGCTCGCCGCGCACTACTCGATCGGCACCAGGCCGGCGCCGCGCGCCTAGCGCGGCGGCAGCGAGAGTTCGACAGCGAGGGTGCCGGCGCGCTCGACGATGCCCGCCGTGCTGTCCGAGCGCGCGCCTTCGCTGGCGACGATCGACCAGTCACCGATCGGTACGCCGCGGCAACGGAAGCGGCCGTGGCGGTCGGTGCGCACGCGGCAGCTGTAGCGTTCGCTCGCCCGCGCGTCGGCGCCGGCGTTCAGCGAGCCGAGGAACACTTCGACGCCGCCGAGACCCTTGCCCCGCTCGTCGCGCAACGTGCCCTCGACCGTGCCGGTCGCGATCGCCTGCCACTGTGGCCGCACCGGCGTGCCCGGCACCACGCCGACGATGGCGCGGCAAACCTCGCCGTCCGGGGAGATCGCCAGCACCTCGCAGGTTCCGGGCGGCAGCCCGACGTCGATCGCGCCGTTGAAATCGCTCTGCAGCACGACGAGCGCCTTGTGCGGGCGGTCCGGATCGGCGACGACGACCTCGGCGAACGCGAACGTGGTGCCGCCCGGTGGCTGCACCACGTCGCGCAACACGCCGGCTGGTTCGACCACCAGTTCGACCGGCAGATTGGCGCCCGACGGGCACGGCGCCCACGCGAAGCCGTCGGCGACCCACAGGTCGTCGTGCAGCACGATCCACTCCGCGAGCCGCAGCCCGACGCGCACGAAACCGTCGGCCGGCACCGCGACGCGCACTTCGAACGCGCCGCCGCGACCGGTGGTCACAGCGCCCAGTTCGCACTGGCTGCGGT